>NZ_LOVM01000046.1:0-441647 GCF_001523445.1 Burkholderia sp. ABCPW 11
ATCGAGCTGTTGGCCGTGGACAGGCCAGTCGAGGTCGAGGTCGAGAGCGACGTGATCGAGCTGTTGGCCGTGGAGAGACCAGTCGAGGTCGAAGTCGAGAGCGAGGTGATGGAGCTGTTGGCCGTGGACAGACCCGTCGAAGTCGAGGTCGAAAGCGACGTGACGGAGCTGTTAGCCGAGCTCAGACCGGTAGACAGCGAGTTGATGCCGCTCGAGGTCGACGTGGACAGGGACGTGATCGAGCTGTTGGCCGACGAGAGGCCCGTCGATGTGGAAGACGAAAGCGACGTGACGGAGCTGTTAGCCGAGCTCAGGCCGGTAGACAGCGAGTTGATGCCGCTCGAGGTCGACGTGGACAGCGACGCGATCGAACTGTTGGCCGACGAGAGGCCCGTCGACGTGGAAGACGAAAGCGACGTGACGGAGCTGTTAGCCGAGCTGAGGCCGGTGGACAGCGAATTGATACCCGTCGAAGTCGAAGTCGACAGCGACGAGATCGAGCTGTTGGCCGACGAGAGACCCGTCGACGCCGAAGTCGACAGGCTGCCGATCGCGCTCGTGGTCGTGCTCATGCCGGTGCTGAGCTGCGCGACGGTGACGGCGTCCTGCGGAGCCGAGCCGTCGGCGACATTCGTGATGCGGCGCAGCGCGCTCGCGCTGCCGACCGACACTTCCGACAGCGGCGCGGCGCTGCCCGTCAGATAGCCCGTTCCGGTCGGCGCAGCCGTCCCGGTGACGCTTCCCGCGCCGAGCGCGACGCTGGACGCATACTTCGCGTTGCTGCCTGCGCCGAGCGCAAGCGCACCGGTACCAGTCGCCGTTGAGCCTGTGCCGAACGTCGTCGCGTTCGTGCCGCTGGCCGTGGAGCCGACGCCGATGACTTGCGCGCCCGTGCCGGTGGCGAGCGTGCCATTGTTGCCGATGGCGATCGAGTTCATGCCGTTGGCGGCAGTTTGGGCGCCGATCGCCGTCGAGTCTTGGCCCGTGGCCGCCGCACTGGTGCCGAGTGCCAGCGAATCGCCGGACCCCGACGGCGACGTCGCGGTTGCGCCGTTCCCGATTGCGATCGTGGTGCCGGAGAAAGCGGTGCCTGCGTTCGCGCTGTTGCCGATCGCGATGCCGCCACCCGTGCCCGTATTCGAACCGGCGGTTGCCGATTGACCCAGGGCGACCGACGAGACGCCGCTTGCCGTCGCGCCATCGCCTTGCGCGATGCCGTACGCACCGTTGACGGTCGCACCACGGCCAACAGCAATACCCGACGTGGCGGTCGACGCGACGGACGACTGCCCGCCGATCGCGATACCGTCCGACGCGGCGGACTGCGCGCCCTTCGTCGCGTTGCTGCCGATGGCGACTGCGCCCGCGCCCGAAGCGATGGTCGAGTTTGCTTGCGACAGCGGCGTCGTTCCGTTGCCGCCCGCGCCGCCGATCGCGACGGAGTTCAGCGCATTTGCAGTCGAGCCGAAGCCGAGTGCGGTCGCACCGGCGCCGCTGGCGGTCGTTTCGAGGCCGGCCGCGACGCCCCAGAGTCCAGCCGACGACTGCATGCCGGTGGCGACGGCGCCGTTGCCGGTCGCCTGCGCGAACGACCCATATACCGTGACGCCCGTCCAGCCGTTGCCGTTGGAGTTACAGCCAGCCACGACCGAGTACGTTCCGGAGCCGTCGCCGGCCTGGTTTTGCGTGCCGCCCGGGTTGACGCGGCCGACCGCGCCGTTGCTTCCCGTGAAGCAGGTTTGCTGTGTGTTGAGCGTATTGGCTTCGGCCAGCCCGGGCAGGCCGATCGCCAGAGCTGCGACGGCGGCGACCACCACGGCCGACTTGTTCGGCTTGCCCCGGGCCGAATCGTTTTCCGATGCCGCGACCCAGGCGCCAAGGGCTTCGTTCCAGATCGAGCGGTATGTGCGGTTCATGTCCTGCTACCTCCAAATGTGCACGCAACACACCGGTCTCTTTCGTTAGAGGATTACTCCGTGCGCTCGCGCGAATCTCAAAAATTGATGGGCGGAGTTTATTGGAGGTGGATTTTAAAGATTGACAAACAGTGATAAATGAGGTGTTTTTAAAGTTAAAGAATGGTTAATGCATCGTGTTTTGATGCGTCTTGTATGAATGAATTTGAAAGATGGTCGAACGTTCGATGTAGGGGACGTAGGCGGCTGCCCCGTCAAAAAATTTACCTTTTAAATCAATGGCTTAATTGGATTTTGTACGGTAGGTCACACACCGGACCGCTCAAAAAGTAAGACAAATGAAATAGCGAACGTTTGCGGGGCGCCGAAGTCTTTCATGTTTGTAATGTAAGTCGATGTGCCGGGATATAATGCTGCAGGCATTTAATTAACTTGTTAATATTTTGGTTTTGACAGGATTTGAGTTTGTATTTTGTAGTTATCTGATAATTGAATTTATCCGACTCGGAGGGAATTGAATTATGCCGATATGCGCATCCCGGCCGGCGCAGTGGCCCGCGCGGCGGGCATTCCGGGCCGCACGGTCGGTGGAAGTTGTAAAAAAGTGCTACGGAGCGCAGAGGCGAAACAATTCGCGTCAATTTATCGGATTTGTCCTATTGACGATTGCATCAAAGTCGGCGTTAAGGCGGAATAGGCGCACATGCCGGAGTCGAGTTGGCGCGCTCGCGGCAGGCGTTTCGCGTGATGGTGACAGGACGTCAGATATCGCGGGTCAGCGTCGGGTCGGCGCCGCCTGAAATGTCAGATCCGGGCGCGGCAATTTGCCGCCCATGCCGTGTGCGTGCTGGCGTGTCGAAGAAAAATAGGGATGGATTGAATGTGTCGGACACGCCACATTCGGTCCCGGGGCGTGGACTGAATCAGGCGCTTGCCGCATGACCGGCGGCAAGCGCCCGACTTTACTTCTTCATGAACCGCAGCGCGAACCGCGCCATCCGCGGCACGAACATCGGGCGCAGCAGGCGCTCGTCGTAACCGGCCATTCGCCGGTCGTTCTCCGCGAGACACAACTCGATCAGTTCGCGCGGATTCAGCGCATCGCCGATGTCGGCGGTGCTCGTTGCCGGGAAGTTCGCGTCGTGCGCGACGCCATCGGCGTCAATGCCGCGCGCAATGCCGATGCGTTCGCGGATCAGGTGCGCCCATACGGCCGCGACACGTACGAAGAACCACGGCCGGCGCCACCACGGCAGGTTGCGCCAGTGCCACGCGAACCAGTTCACGAAGAACAGGATGTGGCGGCCTTCTTCCTGGATCACCGGTTCGAAGGTTTCGACGAGCTCGGGCGGGAAATAGCCGGAGCGCTGCGCGGAACGGAACAGGCCGAACGCGAAGAAGCTGTCGATGCACTCGCTGAAGCCCGTGACCATCCATGCCCATTCGGCATGCTTCGGCGCCGGGTAGGCCGGCTCCGGCGCGAGCGCGATGCCGTACGCCTCGACGAGCTTCGACAGCACGACCTTGTGGCGGGCTTCCTCGCCGCCGTCCATCTCGAGCGCGCGGCGCAGCAGCGGATCGTCGACCGTCGCGGCGTAGGTCGCCACGCGGATCGACGCGCGGCCTTCGGTTTGCACCGCGATGTCCCAGATCGGCAGCGACGTGAGCCGCCTGAGTTCGGCCGGCTGGAGCGCCGGCCAGTCGATCACGGCCGGCTTGTACGGGTTGTGTGTGTCGAGCAGCATCCGACAGAACATCTGCTTGTGCGCATCGGAACCGATTCGGACCGGGCCTTGCCTCTCGAAGGTCCAGTTGCGCATCGCGTGATCTGCGGCTGCATGCTCTTCGTGCAGCGTGTCGGTCATGGCTATTGTTATGCGATTACGGATCGAAAGATTCTTGCACAGCTTCCGTCATCGCGTATTTTCGAGTGGCCATGGGCACGCCGGCCCCGCGCGCGTCGCGGTCACGCGTTCGTGTCGACCCAGAGGCGGCCCCAGCGTGACGCGTAGGCGAGGGCGTGTTCTTCCTCGAAGAAGAAATCGATTGCGTCGAACGACACGGAGCGCGGCGACGGCCCGCCGCTCGCGCGTTCGATCGTCAGGTTGGCGGCGAACAGCCCGTTCGGCAACCGGGCGGCAGCGGGAGCGACTTCGTAGCCCTTGTAGCGGATCGTACGGTTCATGGGGTGGCGCGCAAAAAAGTTCGGACTTTCAGCGTACGAAAACGGGCCGCCTGCGTGAACCAATCTTTCGGCCAATGCAAATTACGCGGGGGGCTGAATCGTTATCGGGGCGGTGCGCGGGAAGAGGGCTTTCGGCAGGGGCGGCGACACGCCCGGCACATCGCCGCGCGTCGGAAGACGCGCCGCGCGACCCCGTCGAATCCTGTCGACCGAAGGCGCGCGGCGGAATGCGGAAGTTACTGGTTGGCGACTTTCAGCACGGGAGCGAGCGCATCGACCGATGCCGCATGCGAGGCCGCACGATGCGACGCGAACGCGAGCGCGAATTCGGCGGCTTGCGCACCGACCGTCTCGAGTTGTGCGACGACCTTCGGATCCGAGCAGCTATCGGCGCTTTCGAAGCGGGTTTCGAGCGTGTTGACGGTGGCGCCGAACGGCGTCGGCCAGCCGCGCAGCGCATGGACGATCGAGCGCAGCGACGTCAGTACGGTGCCGGCCGCCTGCCAGCCGTACGCGGTGACGATCAGGCCGACCGCACGGCCGTCGAGATACGGGCGATCGTCCGCGCGCAGCTCCTCGAGCGTGTCGAGCGCGTTCTTCACGAGACCGGACACGCCGCCGTGATAGCCGGGCGTGGCGATGATGATCGCGTCGGCCTGGCGCACGGCGTCGATCAGCTCGCGCTGCGCGTCGGTCAGCGTTTTATGTTCGGGCGCGTAGTGCGGCAGCGTATGCAGGAACGGGCCGTCGAACAGGCGCGTGCGCGCGCCGGCGGCTTGCGCGCCGCGCAGTGCGAACGACAGCGCGCGTTCGGTGGACGACGCGGCTCGGGTGGTCCCGCCGATGCCGACGACGAACGGGCGGCGGTGTTGATCGAATGCAGTCAAGGGGCGCTCCTCGGGAATGGCTTGCCCGGCTAAGCACAGGCTTAAAACCAGATGGTAACGACCCGGTCGCCACTCTGAAAACGACTTTTCGTTCTATCGATATGCCGCGCGGCGACGGCAAGCGTGTGCGCGGCCCCGCAGATCGATAGCAGAAATGCTTGGTTGGGACGGTGCGCCACGGTCGATAAGATGGGCTCGTCTCCTCCATGATGTCTCTACTGACATGGGTTGGCCCCGCCGCGCGGATGCTGGCGGGGCTTTTTTTCGTCCTCGGCCGGAAAACGGGGCGCGATGCGTAGGGGCGCGGCCCGTTACTCGAACACCGGCCGGAAGAAGCTGCGTTCGTAGCTGACGATGCACCGCGTTTGCTCCGCGTAGCGGAACGCGGCCTGGCAGGCGGGATCGTCCTTCGAGCGTTCGCGGTAGCGCTCGTAGTCGGCGAGGCTCGGGAACGAGAACATCGCGAGCGCGATGTTGCTCGCGCCTTCGGACGGCAGGAAGTAGCCGTGATGCGTGCCGCCGAACTGCTCGACGAGCGGAATCCACATCTTGCCGTAGGTTTCGAATTCGACGAGTTTGTACGGATCGACGACGTAGCGAAGGAAGCAGGTGATCATGGGCACTCGCGGGGGTGACGGAGCGGCGAGTCTGGAGCGCGGGGCGGCACGTGTCAACGGCGAGCGCGCCGGACAGGCCCATCATCACGCGACTTCATCGCACGACGCGTTGCTTGCGCGGGCAACGATCGATGCTTCGATGCGCTTGCCGTGACGTGCACGCGGCATCGGCGCGATCGATATTCGTTCCGTCCGCCAGCCGCGTTACCCCGGGATTTACTCGTCGCGGCTGTGCGTCTCGCCGCCGCCTTTCGCGAGGCGCCATGCGATCGCGCCGAGCACGCCGACCGCGACGATCAGCGCGCCCCACAGCACGTAGCGGCGCCCGGCATCCGCATCGGCGGCTGCCGCCGGCACGACCGCCGACGGCAGCGCCGCGCCGACGCGGGCGGGCCGCACTGCGGGCGGGCCGCACTTCCGGCACCATGCCGACCAGCAGTGCGTCGCGGCTCACGGCCGACGATGCGAGCGACGCGTCGCCGACGCCGAGCGTAAACGGCGGCGTGCCGCGCGCGACGAAGGTCAGCGCGGCCGGATGCCAGCCGAGCGCGACGGCCGGCTGGCCGCCGCCGAGCCCGCCGTTGCGCATGTCGACGACGATTCGCCATGCGCGATCCGTGTTCGCGACGAACTCGAGCGGCGGATTGAGTTGCTCGCCGCCCTTGCCCTGCAGCCGGAACAGCACGGCGGCCGCGACGTCGCGCCACGGCGCCCGCGCATCGGCGCGGCTTTGCAGCGTCGCGCGCGCGACGGTGTTCGGCTGCGGCAGGTCGATGCGCACGCGGTCGACCGGATACGCGCCGTCGGTGTCGAACAGATACTCGCCCGGCGCAGCGCCGGCGCGTATCCGCACGGCGTCGCGCCACTGGCGCGGCACGGACGCCGTGTCGACGCCGCGCGCGTCGCGCGGATGCGTCTCGACGTCGACCGACGCGATCGACGGCGCGCCGTCGGGCCAGTCCAGCCGAAGGTAGCGCGGCGCCGCGCCGTCGAGCGCGATGCGCTCCTGCACCAGCATGTCGTTGCCGCGGCCGACCTTCAGCAACTGCGTGCTGCCGAGCGGCCGCCAGGTGCGCAGGTCGTCGCTGGCTTCGACGGACACACGCCCCTGGTAGCTGTCGTCGCCCACGTGTACGAGCAGCGCGTCGATGCTGCCGTCGGCATGCGACAGGTCGACGAGGTCCGCGCCGTGCCGGGTGCGCGAAGGCGTCGCGATGGCCGCGCGCAGCGCGCCGTCCGGGCCGACCGTCACGCCGGGCGGCGCGTTGCCGTTCTCGGCGCGCGCGGGTGGCAGCGGGAACCAATGCACCGGCGTGCGGGACGGCGGCACGGCGGCCGCAGCCGCGGCGGGTGCGTCGAGCGAGTACGGCACCGGCTCGCCCGCGCCGTTGAAGATGCGCACATCGCCGAGATCGTCGCGCCGGCTCGCCGCATACACGGGCTGAGGCACGGTGAGCTGGTAATACGCGGCGCTGCCGTCGAGGTCGAGCGCGAAGCGCTGCATCGCGCGTCCGGCGTTCGGTGCGCCGTCGGCCGCCGCGAACGACGCGAGCAGGCTCAGCCCGAGCAGGGCGGCGCGTCGTTTCATGGCCGGCCGCCTTGTTGCGCGGCGGCCTTCGGCGGCAGCGGCGAGAAATAGCCGATCAACAGCAGCAGCACGCCGATGCCGATGAACGACACGATGCGCTCGATGCCGGTGACGTGCGACAGGTCGAACAGGAACAGCTTGACGACCGTGAGCGCGAGCAGCGCGGCGCCGACGAACCACAGCGGCCGCAGCCCGCGGCGCGTGGCCCAGATCGTGATGGCGAGCGCGCAGACCGTCCAGTACACGGACACCGACGCCTGCACGAGCGTCGATTCGGCCATCGCGCCGAATGCGTACGGCACGCCGGCCCAGTGATGCAGCGTGCGCAGCATCAGCACGTTGAACCACAGGAACACGGTCGCGATCGCCAGATAGCCGACGACGCGCGGATGCCACGCGATGCCGAGCGCTTTCAGGCGACGCAGCCACGCGGCGAACGCGACGAAGACGAGACCCTGCGCGACGTCGAGCGGATTGAGCAGCGGCAGCCAGAAGAGCGGCGCTGCGTCGCCGTCGCTCACCGTGCTGGCGAGGCTCCACAGCCACAGCAGCGCGGCGAGCGGCGCGGCCCCCCACACCTGATAGGCGCGCGGGAATGCCGCGACGGGCCAGCGCAGGCGCGAGCCCGGGCCCGACACGACCAGGAGTAGCGCGCCGAAGCCGTACGCCCATGCGCTCCAGCTCCATGCGCCTTCCGGGACGAACGCGCGCAGGCGCCAGAACCCTTCGAGCGCCAGCAGCCCGCCCAGGGTCCAGAACGTCAGCGTATGCAGCGGCGCGAGCATGCGTGCTGCAACGGAGGGCGTCACACCCCGCGCGTCGGCGGCGTCGGTCGTGCCGCGCGACTGGCGCCACAGCAGCGCAAATCCCGCGCCGATGGCCACAGGCCACGCGAACGCGCCCATGCCCGACAGCGGCGCTTCGTGCGCATCGAACGCACGCAGCGCGAGCAGCGCCAGCACCGGTGCGAGCGCGAGCGCGGGCCATTCGGCGAGCGGCCACGCGAGCCGGCGGCGCGCGGCGTGCGCGAGCCATGCGGTGCCGGCCGCGAACAGCGCGGTCGTATCGACGACGAAGCGCTCGGCATGCAGGTCGACGTGTCGGCTCGCATGGACGAGGATCTCGTGCAGCCCGCCGCTGACCCACCACAGCAGCCCCCACGCGGCGGCCGCGACGCCGATCTCGGGCATCCATGCATGCCATGCGCGCGCTTCGCCGCGCCCGTGCAGCCACCAGCCGGTGAACAGGCCGGCGAGCGCGATCAGCAGCATCGCGATATACGGGCTGTTGAGCACCGGCAGCGCGGCCGTGTCGGCCGGGCCAAGCAGGCTCGTGAAGAACGCGCCGGCCGCGGCGACCTGCATCAGCAGCCCGAAGCCGAACGGCAGCAGGCGTTTCTGGCGCACGCCGAGCCACACGACGGCTGCGCCTTCGATGGCCCACGCGGCGCTGGTTGTCGGCCCCGAGAACGCGAACGGCACCGCGAGCGTCGCGAAGATGACCGCGAGCGCGAGCATCGATTCGAACAGCAGACCGAGGCGATCGCGGCGCCGCGCGAGCCATGCGGCCACCGCGACGTAGAACGCCGACAGCGCGACCGCGCTCCATGCAAGCCCGAACGGCATGCCTTTCACGAGCGACGCCTGCAGCGCGGTCGCGACGATCGGCGTGCCGAACACGAGCGTGCCGTCCACATAGTGTCGCAGCGCGAGTTCGCGTTTCACCGCATACAGCAGCGCGATGCCGACATACATCAGGAAGAACAGGACGAGGAACGGCTCGGTACTCGCGAACAGCGCGGGGCGATAGGCCGTCACGCCCCACGCGGAGCCGATCGTGAACGTGAACACGAAGCCGAGCAGGTTCAGCGGGCGCCAGGCCTTGAACCACGCGATCGCGAAGATGCCCGCGTTCAGCAGTGCGTAGTAGCCGAACAGCGCGACGTGGTTGCCCTGGCCGGTCGACAGCAGGATCGGTGCGAGGAAGCCGCCCGCACTGCCCATGAACGCGAGCGGCAGCGCGTTCTGCCGCACCGCGAGGAATGCGCTCAGCGCGCAGACCGCGATCATCAACGGGAACGCGGCGCCGACGGGCAGCAACGCATCGAGCCTGGTCGCGGCGAAGATCGTCAGGTACAGGATGCCGACGCCGCCGCCTTGCAGCACGAGGCCGTATGCGGCGCGGCGCGCACGCACGCGCCAGCCGATCGCGAGCAGCGCGGCCGCCGCGAGCGCCGTGCCCGCGAGACGGAATTCGATCGGCAGCATGTCGTTGTCGGCCGCGTACTTGAGCAGGAACGCGACGCCGAAGAACAGCACGACGATCCCGACACGCACGACCGTGTTGCCGCCGAGCAGCCAGTCGCGCGCGGCGCCGAACGCGCGTTCGGCGATGCCGGGTTCGCGCGGCGCGGGCGGTTCGGACGGAGTGGCAGGTGCGCTGGCGGTGGTGTCGGCTTGAACGGACGCAGCCGCGGCGCGTGCCGCGGTGGCCGGTGCGGGCGGTGTAGTGGGCGCCAGCGTCGAAGGGGATGCCGGCGTGCCTACGCGTGCGGCGGCAGGTCGTGGCGCGGGCGGTGTCGGGAAGTGCGTCGGCAGCGGCGCGGAGGCGGCGTCGGCCGCAGCCGTTGGCGCGATGCCACCGGATGTCGCCGTCCCGGCCTTCGCGCCCGCCAGTTGAGCGCGCAGCGCGTCGAGTTCGCGCGTGAGCATGTCGACGGTGGCTTCGAGGCGCGCGACGCGATCGGCGAGCGGTAACGGGGTGGGAGGCGGCGCGGAGCTGGCCCATGCGTCGGGCACGGCGCGCCGGCTCTGCAGCTTGCGTTGCCGCAGCGCGTGCCCGACCCAGAACCCGGCGGCGGCCCCGAGCAGCGCGCCGCTCGCGGCCGGGAAATCCCCGATCAGGGCGGCGATGCCGCCCACGACGAAACCGATTACGGCGAATGCCCAGTTCAACGCCTTGCTCCCTCTCACTATCGTTATCGTCCTTCGATCGGGATCGCACCGGATCGAGGCGGTTTCAGCACGGCCGGCAGGCGAACCGGCATGCGCGCGCCATGCGGCTGGCGCCTTCGTGCGAAAGGCCCGCGGCAACGTCGCGATCGGCGTGTTTGCGGCGAATGTATCACAGCGTGCCTGCCCGGATTTCCGCGGTTGGCGCGGTATCGCGGCGTGCGCCGTTCGGTGTCGCCATACGGCTTTTTGCACGGTCATGCTTTTTATTGACGAATGCGATGCGCGTTTTCGTCTGAGTAGATGCGCGCCGGAACGGACGTCAACTTGTCGGAAAGCGACGCGTGCCGAATGCGGCCTGGCGCAAAATCCCATGTGCCGTTCGCCGCGCTGCTGCGCACAAGTCCGAAGGGCGATGCCCGTCGCAGCAGGCCGAGCGCGTATTGCGCCGCCGCAAAGGGCGGCGCGGCCCGCCGGACGGGGCTGGCGGCCGTGTCGTATTTGCGCAAGCGTTTGTCGTAATTCGTCGGCAGGCCGGGGTTTTTTCTGGCAACTATGTAGGCACGCTATGACAAGCGCGAGTCCCCGTTACACGAGGAGAAGGTTTCGATGGATGCCCCCAAGGTTGTGGTCGAAGGTCTGTGCAAGGTGTTTGGAAGCAATCCGCAGCAGGCGCTCGACATGCTCGCCGCCGGCGCGACGAAGGACGATGTGCTCAAGCGCACCGGTCAGGTCGTCGGCGTGCACAACGTCTCCTTCGATGTGCAGGAAGGCGAAATTTTCGTGCTGATGGGCCTGTCCGGTTCCGGCAAGTCCACGCTGATCCGCCTCGTGAACCGGCTGGTCGATCCGAGCGCCGGCAAGGTGCTGATCGACGGGCTCGACGTCGCGTCGGCGCGCCGCTCGGCGCTGACCGCGCTGCGCCGCAAGGACATGAGCATGGTGTTCCAGTCGTTCGCGCTGATGCCGCATCGCACCGTGGTGTCGAATGCCGCGTTCGGGCTGGAAGTCGCGGGCATGGGCAAGAAGGAGCGCGAGCGCCGTGCGATGGAAGTGCTCGAGCAGGTCGGCCTGGCGCCGTTTTCGCACAAGCTGCCGTCCGAGCTGTCGGGCGGCATGCAGCAGCGCGTCGGCCTTGCCCGCGCGCTGGCCGTGAACCCGTCGCTGATGATCATGGACGAGGCGTTCTCCGCGCTCGATCCGCTCAAGCGCCGCGAAATGCAAGACGTGCTGCTGCAACTGCAGAAGGACCAGCGCCGCACGATCATGTT
Source organism: Burkholderia sp. ABCPW 11 (assembly GCF_001523445.1). Lineage (NCBI taxonomy): Bacteria > Pseudomonadati > Pseudomonadota > Betaproteobacteria > Burkholderiales > Burkholderiaceae > Burkholderia > Burkholderia sp. ABCPW 11. The sequence continues at coordinate 11,416 of NZ_LOVM01000046.1, forward strand.
CGTGTCGCACGATCTGGAGGAGGCGCTGCGCATCGGCAACCGCATCGCGATCATGGAAGGCGGCCGCCTCGTGCAGGTCGGCACGCCGCAGGACATCATCGCGAACCCGGCCGACGATTACGTGCGCGCGTTCTTCGACGGCATCGACACCAGCCGCTACCTCACCGCCGGCGACCTGATGCAGACGGGCGCCGTGCCTACCATGTCGAAGTGCGATGCCGCGAACGTCGCCGCGTCGCTGAACGGCAGCGCCGAATACGCGTTCGTGCTCGATGCGCAACGCAAGATCCGCGGCTTCGTCACGCGCGATGCGATCGGTCAGGACACGCCGTCCGTGCGGCCGATCGAAAGCATCCGGCGCGATGCGTCGCTCGAACACGTCGTCGCGCGCGTGGTCGCGAGCCCGAATGCACTGCCCGTCGTCGACGACGACGGCTGCTACTGCGGCTCGGTCGATCGCGCGCTCATCCTGAAGGCCATCACGCGTTCGCGAGGTTCCCATGTCTGAAATGATTCCGCTCGGTACCTGGGTCGACCAGTCCGTTCACTACCTGCTCGACCACGACGCGAAGACGTTCGACGCGATCGGTCGAGCGATCGAGGGGCTCGCGGCATTCGTCGAGCATGGCCTGCAGGCGATCCCGATGTGGCTGATGATGGCGATCTTCATCGGCGTCGGGCTGTGGCGGGTGGGCTGGCGCTTCGCGCTGTTCACCACCGCGTCGCTGCTGCTGATCTTCGCGACCGGCTTCTGGGATCAGACGGTCATCACGCTCGGCCTCACGCTGTCGTCGACGATCATCAGCCTCGTACTCGGCATCCCGCTCGGCATCTGGGCCGCGAAGAGCAAGTGGGTCGCCGCGATCGTGCGCCCGATCCTCGACCTGATGCAGACGATGCCCGCCTTCGTCTACCTGATTCCGGCCGCGATGCTGTTCGGTCTGGGCCGCGTGCCGGGGATCCTGTCGACGGTGATCTTCGCGATGCCGCCCGCGGTGCGTCTCACGAGCCTCGGCATCCGCCACGTGAACCGCGAGATCGTCGAAGCCGGGCAGGCGTTCGGCTGCACGCCGTGGCAACTGCTGTACAAGGTGCAGTTCCCGAACGCGCTGCCGTCGATCATGCAGGGCGTGAACCAGACGATCATGATGGCGCTGTCGATGGTGATCATCGCGTCGATGGTCGGCGCGGGCGGCCTCGGCAACGACGTGCTCGCGAGTATCCAGCGTCTCGACATCGGCCTCGGCTTCGAAAGCGGTCTGTCGGTCGTGCTGCTCGCGATCATTCTCGACCGCATCACCGAGAGCTTCGGCCGCGCGCCGGGCACCGCGAAAGCGCCGCTGTTCTCGGGCCTCAAGCAGCTCTTTCGCGTGAAGGCCGAGCCCGCGCAGGCCTGATCCCCGGCGGCCGGGCACGCTCCGGCCGCTCACCCTCGTCGAATAACGGCTCCCGCGGCTTGCGCCGCGGGGCTGGCTCCCTGCAACCTCCTCGCCAGGAGACCGATGTGACGTCCGCCGTCGCTGTCGCGCCCGTTGCCTGCGTTTCACCGGTTTCGTCCCTCGCCCATTTCGGCTTCCTGACGCTGCCGAACTTCTCGATGATCGCGTTCTCGAGCGCGGTCGAAGTGCTTCGGATGGCGAACTATGTCGGACGGGCGGAACACTACAAGTGGTCGATCTACTCGCTCGACGGCGCGCCCGCGCATGCCAGCAACGGCATCGCGGTGCGGCCCACGCAGCCGCTCGATTACGACGACCTGCCCGACGTGATGATCGTGTGCGGCGGCATCCGCATCCGCGACATGGTCGACGAACGCGCGCGCGATACGCTCGCGGCGCTTGCCGCACGCGGGCTGCCGCTCGGCGGCATCTGCACCGGCGCCTACGCGCTGATGGCGAGCGGGTTGCTCGACGGCTATCGTTGCACCGTGCACTGGGAGAACCTGTCCGCGCTGCATTCCGAATTTCCGCAGGTCGGGTTCGCCGACGAGTTGTTCGTCGTCGATCGCGACCGGCTGACCTGCACCGGCGGCACCGCGCCGCTCGATCTGATGCTGAACCTCGTCGGCATGCGGTTCGGCCAGCAACTGGCCGCGCAGGTATCCGAGCAGTTCATCCTGGAGCGCATCCGCAGTTCGACCGATACGCAGCCGATTCCGGTCGATGCGCGGGTCGGTTTCTCGCGCGCGGAGCTGATCGAGGTCGTGCGGCTGATGGAGGCGAACATCGAGGAACCGCTGTCGCTCGAGGAGCTCGCACGGCTCGTGCGGCTGTCGCAGCGGCATCTGCAGCGCATGTTCAAGGTGTACCTGAACGTATCGCCGACCCACTATTACCTGACGTTGCGCCTGAAACGCGCACGCGACCTGCTGCGTACGACCGACGCATCGATCGCGCGCGTGACGACGGTCTGCGGCTTTCATTCGCCGTGTCATTTCAGCAAGGCATACCGCGCGCAGTTCGGCCATGCGCCGAGCTACGAGCGCCGGCTGCCGGGGCGCTGAACGGAGCGATCAATCGGTCCGCGACGTCGCCGGGATCGCGGCGCGCGGCGTCAATAAACGATCCCGCATTCGAGCAAACGACATCACTTTGAGGAGAAGCAAGATGAAGCGCCTATTGATCGCAGCGGTGTGCGGGATCGGGATAACCGCGCCGATGTCGGCCGTTTATGCGGCCGATCCGCCCGTTTGCAAGAACGTGCGCTTCGCCGATGTCGGCTGGTCCGACATCGCGGCGACCACGGGCCTCGCGTCGACGATGCTGCAGGGGCTCGGTTACAACCCGACGAAGACGATCGCGTCGGTGCCGATCACGTTCGCGGGGATCAAGAGCAAACAGATCGACGTGTTCCTCGGCTACTGGTCGCCGACGATGGACCCGATCATCCAGCCGTTCACGAAAGCCGGCACGATCAAGGTGCTCGCGACGCCCAATCTGACCGGTGCGAAATACACGCTCGCGGTGCCCGACTACGTGTACCAGGGCGGCCTGAAGTCGTTCGCGGACATCCAGAAGTTCGCGGACAAGCTCAACGGCAAGATCTACGGGATCGAGCCGGGCAACGACGGCAACGCGCTGATCAAGAAGATGATCGACGGCAACCAGTTCGGCCTCGGCAAGTTCAAGCTGGTCGAGTCGAGCGAGGCCGGGATGCTGGTCGAGGTGAACCGCGCGGCTCGCGACAAGCAGTGGATCGTGTTTCTCGGCTGGGAACCGCATCCGATGAACGTGCAGATGAAGATCGACTACCTGAGCGGCGGCGACGACGTGTTCGGCCCGAACTACGGCGAAGCGAAAGTGCTGACGGCCACGCCGCCCGACTACGCGCAGCGCTGCCCGAACGTCGCGAAGTTCGTGTCGAACCTGCAGTTCACGACGTCGATCGAGAACCACGTGATGGTGCCGATCATGAACAAGCAGGATCCGAACAAGGCCGCCGCCGAATGGCTGAAGGCGAATCCGCAATCGCTCGACAAATGGCTGGCCGGCGTGACGACGATCGACGGCAAGCCGGGCCTGCCGGCGGTGAAGGCATACCTCGGCGTGCATTGAGCGCGACGCGTCGGGCTTTGCGGCCGCGGCCCGGAGCCTGACGTGAATGTCGAGCCGGCGCAAGCAGGGCGACCTGCTTGCGCCGGCTTTTTGCTGTGCGCTGAGCGCAGCGTGCTGCGTACTCGCGCCAACGGCCGGCGGGCGATGCGCTAGACTGCTCGATCCCCGCCAAGGAGACGGCAATGACCCGCAACCCCCTCGATGCATCCCGGCGGCTGTACGCAGCCGGCACGCGGCCGAATGGCGCGATCGCTTCGGTCGACGCAGGCTGCAGCCGGACGATCCGGTACGTCGGCCGTTCATTCGCATGAAGCGCATCGAGCAAGTGGTGCTCGCCGCCGATCTCGCGGGCACGGCGGTGTTCGCGATCGAAGGCGCCAATGCGGCAATCGGCGCCGGACTCGATCTGTTCGGGGTGATGGTGCTGTCGCTCGTCGTCGCGCTCGGCGGCGGCGTGATTCGCGACCTGTTGATCGGCGCCCGCCCGCCGAGCGCCGTGAGCGACTGGCGTTATCCGGCGCTCGCGTTCGCCGCGGGACTGTTCGCGTTCGTGTTTCATGCACGGGTCGCGTCGTTCTCGCCGTCGCTGCTGACGACGCTCGATGCGGCCGGCCTCGCATTGTTCGCGGTCGCGGGCGCGGTGAAGGCGCTCGAATTCCGCGTCCACCCGTTCATTGCGACGTTGATGGGCGCCGTGACCGGCTGCGGGGGTGGCGTCGTGCGCGATCTGCTGCTTGCGCGGATACCGGTCGTGCTGGTCACGGATATCTATGCGAGCGCGGCGCTGCTCGGCGCGGTCGTCGTCGTGTCGTGCCGGCGACTCGGTTGCCCGCCCGTCGTCGCGGCCGTGCTCGGCGGCGCCGCGTGCTTTGCGCTGCGGATGGCGGCGGTGCGCTTCGGCTGGCAGTTGCCGAAAATTGCTGCGGAGGCGTAGAGCCTGTTCACGACCCCTTCGTCGCCGCCGGCACGTCGAACACGCGATCGAACGCCCACTGGAACACGAACGCGTAGCAGAAGAAGAACGCGAACAGCCCGATATCGACGACGAACGCATCGAACCACGTGATGTCGAGCCACCACGACACGACCGGCACGAGGATGAAGATCAGCCCGCCTTCGAATCCGATGGCATGCAGGATCCGCCGCCCGAGCGTACGCGTCGGCTGCCGCCGCGACGCTTCCCAGCGTTCGAACAGCGCGTTGAAGATCATGTTCCACAGCATCGCGATCGCCGACATCGTCGCCGACAATGCGCCCGAATAGACGAGGTCCTGCTTGAAGATCGCCGCGATCGCGGGCGAAATGCAGGAAATGGCGATCGCTTCGTAGAGCACCGCCTGCGTGATCCTGCGCGGTAGGCCTTGCACGGGGTTCCTCCGGTTCGACGGCGGCGCCATGCCGCAACGTCCCGCAAGGCTAGCCGCGTTGCGCGCCCGTTTCAATTCACCTAATCTCACCCCGATTGAACCGAATTCAACCCGGCCGCATTCGATCCGCGAGGCTCCGTGTTCTCGAAAATCCCCCTGACCGCTTTGCGTGTATTCGAATCGTCGGCACGGCTCGGCACGTTCAAGGCCGCCGCGGACGAGCTGTCCGTGACGCCGGCTGCCGTGTCGCACCAGATCAAGTCGCTGGAGAGCCGCGTCGGCGTGCTGCTGTTCGAGCGCGGCGCAGGCGGCGTGCGGCTGACGGAAGAAGGCGAGCGACTGTTTCGCGCGAGCCACGAAGCGTTGCTGGCATTGAGCCGCGGGCTCGACGCCGTGCGGCCGGACGCGGCCGACGAGCGCCCGCTCGTGCTGACCACCACGCCGGCCTTTGCGGCGATGTGGCTGATTCCCCGGCTCGGTGCGTTTCGCCGTGTCGATCCGCATCTGCACATCAAGGTCGAAACGGGGAACGCGCTCGTCGATCTCGAACGCGAGGCGCGGATCGATCTCGCGATTCGCGCGACGTCGCGCCAGTTTCCCGCGCTGCACGAGATTGCGTTGATCGACGAGTATTTCGGCGCGTATGCGGCCGTCGGCGTCGATGCGGATTGCACCGACGAGCCGCTCGACCTGATCGAGACCGTGTGGGAGACACCGCTGCCCGTGTCGGTCGACTGGGCGTCGTGGTGTCGTGCGGCGGGACGGCAAGCATGGCTCGAACGCGCGGTGTTCCGCCATTACGACGACGAGCACTACGCATTGCAGGCCGTGCTGCACGGGCAGGGTATCGCGCTGCTCAGCTCGGTGCTGGCCGCCGAGCATGTGGAGCGCGGTGCGTTGATGCCGATCGAGCCCGCGGTGCGGCTCGACGGTGCGCGCTTCGTCGCGCTGTGCCGGCCGGGGCGGGAGCGCGAGCCGCAGGTCAGGCGGTTTCTCGACTGGCTCGAAGCGGAAATCGCACGGACGCGCGATGCGGTGGCGCGGATGGCGCCCGGCGCGTCTCGCGCCGCTAACCGAACCTGACGCAATACACCGGAGGCAAATGCGCCGATACCTGTCGCCAATGGTCGCCGCCATCGACGGACGTCCATAACCCGCCCGTCGTCGACGCCATCGCGAGGCGCGTGCCGGAATCGTCGACCGCGAGCCCATGCCGGTACACGAGGTCGTACGCGGGCGCGGCCGGCAACCCGTTCGACAGGCTCTCGAAACTGCGGCCGCCGTCGCGCGTGCGCGTGACGACGAACCGGCCGTTCACCGGAATCCGGCACGCATCCTTCACGGCCGGCACGAACCACGCGGTATCCGGTTCATGCGGATGCACGGCCACCGCGAAACCGAAGCTCGACGGTTGCGCTTCGATGCGGCGCCAGTGTTCGCCGCCGTCGGTCGAGCGGAAGATCGCGCAGTGATGCTGCGTCCACAGCACGTCGGGATTGGCCGCGCACTGCACGACGCGGTGCGGATCCTGCATGTTCGGCTCGCCGCGTCGCTCGGGCGGCATGTAGTCGGCTTCCATGCCTTCCGCGGTCACACGCCACGTCGCGCCGCCGTCGACGGTCTGCCAGACGCCGCCGCACGAGATGCCGACGGCGACGTGTCGGCTGTCGCGCGGATCGACCATCACCGAATGGATTCCCGGCGCGTCGTACCCGCCGCCGCCCCATTCGGCGCGTTCGGGGCGATCCCACAGCGCGCGATTGAGTACCCATGAATCGCCGTGGTCGTCGGAGCGGAACAGGCCGCCGGGAATCGTGCCGGCCCACAGTACGCCGGGCTCGTCTGGGCCGCCGGTTTCGAGCGACCAGATTTGCTGAAGGGTCCACGGCGGCTGCGGCGACCCCGCGGGCTCGTCGTCGGCGTCGCCGCTGCCCGTGTGCGTGTCGGTACGGGTGGCCGACGCGTCGGCGGGGTGCGGCGGATAAACCGGGGCCGCACATTCCTCCCAGTCGGTGGCGCCCGCGCGCAGCCGGTGGAGCTTCACGCCGAAATGGCCGAGATTGAGCGCCGCATACAGCGTGCCGTCGCGCGGGTCGGCGAGCGCCATGCTGACGGGCTCGCCGATGAAATGCGGTTCGCCGAGCGTCCAGCCGCCGTTACCGTCGGGTTGCAGGACGAACAGGCCCTTGCGGGTGGCGACGAGCAGTCGATCGTTCATATGCGGTGTCTCCGGATGGTCCGCCTTGGCGCGACGGCACTTGGTATGGAGGGATGCGCCCGTGCGTCGGCCCCTTTATCCGCCGGTCAGCGCCTGCACGACATACACGCGGCTGGCGTCGCCGAGCGCATCGGACAGGCGCTGCCGGTCGCGGATCGGCTGGCCGTCGATGAACACCGACAGGTGCTTTCGCAGCGCGCCCTGGTCGTCGACGATGTAGCCGCGCAGCCGCGGTTGCTCGCTGAAAATGGTGTCGAATGCTTCGCCGACCGTGCGCGCGTCGATGTCGCGCTCGGGCGTTTCGACATGCCGCTGGATCGATGCGGCGAAGAAGAGGTGCGCCATGGCGGTAGCTGGCAGGAGCCGCACGAAGGGATGGCTTGTAGTTTAGGCGATCCGGCGGGCGCCGAAAGGGGAAACGGCACTGCCGTGCGCGGCGCGGCTGCTAGACCGGAATCGACCGTCCCCTGATCCGGATCCCGAGCCGCACGACGCCGATCACCGCATTCGACAGCCACGTGAGCCAGCGCGGCATCCCGCGCCGCCGGATATCGAGCAGCAGCACGATCCGCACGGCGTCGCTGTCGTTCCATACCTCGTGCGTGAACGTGTCGTCCCACAGCAGGAAGCGGCCTTCGTCGAGCCGGTATTCGCGGCCGTCGACCTTCAGCACGGCGGCCGGCGTGCCGTCCGCGCGCCTGGGCATCGACAGCACGAGATAGCCGCGCAGGATACCGCGGAACGGCCCGCGATGCGGCGGGATGTGCTTGCCGGGCGCGAGGAACGACAGCGACGCGGACAGCACGTCCGGCGACGTCGCGACGAGCGACGCGACGGTCGGGCAGCGCGACAGGTTGCGCGCAAACGGCTGGCCGTACGCCTGCATGATGAACATGCGCCAGTCGCGCGCGTCGTTGGCCGAGATGTCGTACTGCTCGCGCATGATGTCGTGAAAGCGCGGGATGCGCGGCATGTCGCGTGCTACGTCGAGCGCCTCCGCGCGGATCGCGGGCCACGCGCGCACGAATCGCTCGGCATCCGGGAATGCGGCCGTGTCGAGCACCGCGCCGCTGTCGATATGGCGGTCGTACAGCGTGCGCAGCAGGGCGGCTGCATGGTCGTAAGCGGCGGACATGGTCGATCGATGGGTGGTCCGGATGAAGTGGTGGTCAGTCTGCCCGAAGCACGACGGGCGTTGCGTTACGTCAGGTTACGCCGGCTGACGAACGAATGACAGTTCGATGAAGGTCCGGCAAGGGCGGCCCGGCAGGCCGGGAATAAACATGCCTCCTCCGTCGTCATACGGGTGTAGCACGTCGTCTCGTTGACTTCTGAAGGAGTGGAACATGAACAAGCACTGGCTGTTGGCCGCCACGATGGTGGCGATGTCTGCCACAGGTGTCGCGACGCAAGCGTCCGCACAGGCACTCACGCGCGCCCAGGTCCGGCAGCAATTGATCGACGCCGAAAACGGCGGGTTGCGCTTCGTGACCGACACGTCGTATCCGGACGTGAGCCCGTTGTTCCAGAACCAAGCTGAGCGGATGCCGCAGCGGCAGGCCAGCACGGCGGTCGGCAGCGATCCGGCTATGTCGTCCGAAGCGGGCAAGCCGGCGGCGATGTCGCGGCGTCCGGGCGCCGCCGCATGCGTCGGCCCCGCGAGCTTCTGCACGATCTATTTCGGCAGCTGATCCCACCCGCCTGCATGCGCAGGTCACGCCTGTCCCGTGGTTGATCGTTACGTCCCATTGAAGGAGTTCATGATGAAAACATATATCGCACTACTGACGATGATCGGAGCGCTCGTCGGTCAGTCGGCATTCGCGCAAGCGGCCGCGCCGCTGACGCGTGCGCAGGTTCGCGAGGAGTTGATGCGTCTGGAAGCGGCCGGGTACGACCCGGCGAAGGGCGACGAAGGCGAGTATCCGGCCGACATCCAGGCCGCGGAAGCGAAGCTCGCCGAGCAGGAACGGGCGCGCATGGCGGCGTCGACGACGCGGGTGGCCGAACCCGACATGCCGGCGCAGAGCGGCAACTAGGGGCCGATATGTACCCGTGCTACGAGAGACCGTCGGCATCGCGGCAGAGCGAGGCACGTGCGCTGGGGGGCGCACGGATACGAATCGTATGGCGTGGTGGTGCGATGTTGTCCCTGCGCCGATGCGCGCGTCATGCAGGCGCTCGCGTTCGACGTGACGCGTCCGGACAGGCAGGCGGGCGGGATGCAACGCGCGTCGTGGCGCGTCGGAAAATCGGCCGGGCCGCGGCGGTGCAGCCCGGCCCGGCGCACATCAGTGCCGTTCGTCGGCGATATGGCTGCGGATCACGTCCGCGAACGACGTGTCGCCCTTCAGCCCGAGTGCTTCCGCGCGCGACGTATCCCAGCGACCCGGCCAGCTGCCGACGATCTTCTCGACGCGTTCGTCGGGCGCATGGCGGATCAGCTTGACGACCGCGTCGCCCGCGACTTCGCGCAGCGCCGCGATCATCTCGTCGACAGATACCGACAGCCCCGGCAGGTTGATCACGCGCTTGTTGCCGAGCTTCGCGGCGTCGATCTCGCAACCGGCGACGAGCGCGTCGATCGCGCCGCGCGGCGACAGCAGCCACAGCCGCGTCGAGCCGGGCACCGGGCACACGCTTTCCTCGCCGTTCAGCGGCTCGCGGATGATGCCGCTCGCGAACGACGACGCGGCCGCGTTCGGGCGGCCGGGCCGCACGCTGATGGTCGGCAGCCGCAGCACTCGGCCGTCGACGAAGCCGCGTCGCGCGTAGTCGCACAGCAGCAGTTCCGCGATGGCCTTCTCGGCGCCGTACGACGATTGCGGGTTCAGCGCGGTGTCGTCCTGCACGACGTCGGGCAGCGCGCCGCCGTACACCGCGACGGAGCTCGTGAACACGACGCGCGGCCGGTGGCCGCGCGCGCGGCACACTTCGAGCAACGTGCGCGATGCGTCGAGGTTGATCCGCATGCCGAGATCGAAATCGGCTTCGGCTTGCCCGCTGACGATCGCCGCGAGGTGGAAGATCGCGCCCGTGCGCGTGTCGATCCCGCGTTCGAGCACCGCGCGATCGGCGATGTCGCCGACGATCGACGTCACGCGCGCATCGCCGAAATCGCTGCCCTGGACGACGTCGAGCAGCACCAGCTCGTCGATTGTCTCGACACGGCCGTCGGGGCCGGTCAGTTCGCCGCGCTCGAGCAGCTTGCGCGCGAGACGCTGGCCGAGAAAGCCGGCGCCGCCGGTGATCAGTACTTTCATGTTCTTCATCCTCTGGGGAATACGGGAATCACAGGTACGGCCTGAGCCAGCCGAGGCCTTCGGACGTGCCGGCCTTCGGCCGATATTCGCAGCCGATCCAGCCGTCGTAGCCGAGCGCGTCGATCAGCGCGAACAGGTACGGGTAGTTGAGTTCGCCGACGTCCGGCTCTTGGCGTTCCGGCACGCCCGCGATCTGGATATGGCCGATGCCCGCGAAATCGCGCTGGAGTTTCATCGCGAGATCGCCTTCGACGATCTGGCAGTGATAGCAGTCGAACTGCACCTTCAGGTTCGGCGCGCCGACTTCCGCGCAGATCGCCTGCGCGTCGTCCTGGCGATTCAGGAAATAGCCGGGCATGTCGCGCGGGTTGATCGGCTCGATCAGGATCGTGATGCCGTGCGCGGCCCCCGCCTGCGCCGCATGCCGCAGGTTCGACAGATAGGTGTCGCGATGGCGCGCGCGGTCGGCGCCCGGCGGCACCATGCCGGCCATCACGTGCAGCTTCCTGTTGCCGATCGTGCGTGCATAGTCGAGCGCCTGGTCGATGCCGCGGCGGAACTCGTCCTCGCGGCCCGGCAGCGATGCGATGCCGCGTTCGCCCGCGGCCCAGTCGCCCGGCGGCGCGTTGAACAGCGCCTGTTCGAGGCCGTGCGCGTCGAGACGCGCACGGATGTCCTCGGCGGCGAAGTCGTACGGGAACAGGTACTCGACGGCCTTGAAGCCGTCGCGAGCGGCAGCGGCGAAGCGTTCGAGAAACGCATGCTCGGTGTACATCATCGAGAGGTTGGCGGCGAAGCGTGGCATGACGGAGCGTCCTGTGAATGAATGGCGCGGAGCGCTGTGCGCTCCGCGTCGAATGATGAATCGGCCGGCGGCGTATCAGCGGTTCACGAGTTTCGCGGGCGTGAGCCACACGGCGATCGCGCCGATCACGAGCATCGCGGCCAGCACGTACATGCCGGACGACGTGCTGTGCGTGACATCCTTCAGGTAGCCGATCACGTACGGGCTCGCGAAACCGGCGAGGTTGCCGACCGAGTTGATGATCGCGATCCCGGCCGCGGCCGCGGAGCCTGCGAGGAACGCGGTCGGCAGCGACCAGAACAGCGGGGCGCAGGTCAGCACGCCGCCTGCCGCGAGCGACAGGAACACGATCGACACGGCCGTATTGTGCGAGTACGACGCGGCGACCGCAAACCCGAGCGCGCCCATCAGCGCCGGCACGATCAGGTGCCAGCGGCGTTCGCGGTGCTTGTCCGCGCTGTGGCCGAACAGGTTCATCACGACGATCGCGACGACGAACGGAATCGCCGACAGCAGGCCGATCTGCAGCGTATCGGTGATGCCGGTCGATTTCACGAGCGTCGGCATCCAGAACGTGAGCCCGTACTGGCCGGTGACGAACGCGAAGTAGATCAGCGACATCCACCACATGCGCGGGTCCGAGAACACGGCCTTCAGCGAATGGCCGTGGTTCTGCTGTTCCTGCGGCTGCGCGGCGATTTCGTCTTCGAGCAGCTGCTTCTCGCGCTCGTCGAGCCATTTCGCGCCGCGGATGCCGTTGTCGAGATACAGGATCGTCGCGATGCCGACGAGCACGGCCGGCACGGCTTCGATCATGAACATCCATTGCCAGCCGTGGAAGCCCGAGCCGCCGTGGAAGCGCTCCATGATCCAGCCCGACAGCGGGTTGCCGAAGATGCCCGACACCGGAATCGCGGACATGAACACCGCGATGATCTTCGCGCGGCGATGGGACGGGAACCAGTACGTGAGGTACAGGATCACGCCCGGATAGAAGCCGGCTTCCGCGAGGCCGAGCAGGAAGCGCAGCACGTAGAACTGCGTCGGCGTCTTCACGAACGCGAACAGCGCGGACAGCACGCCCCACGTGATCATGATCCGCGCGATCCAGATGCGCGCGCCGAGGCGGTGCATCAGCAGGTTGCTCGGCAGTTCGAACAGAAAGTAGCCGAGGAAGAAAATCCCCGCGCCGAGCCCGAACACGGTTTCGCTGAACGCGAGATCCTGCGACATCTGCAGCTTGGCAAAGCCGACGTTCACGCGGTCGAGATACGCGACCACGTAGCAGAGCATCAGGAACGGCACGATGCGCCAGAACACTTTCCTGTAGGTGCGGTCGAGTTCGCCCGACTGGGCGGCCGCGGCGGGCGAGCGGCTTGCGGCCGCGTCGAGAGCAGTCATCGTCGTGTCTCCAAGGACGTCGTGTGCCGGCGGCGCGTAGGCTGCCGGTTCGTATGTGTGTGCTGACGGAAGGGCCCGCGCACACAGCGGGCAGGTGAATCGGTATCGGGTGCGCGGTGCGTCACCAGCGCGCGCCGAAGGTCTGGCGCAATTCGTCGAGCGCGGCGTCGGACAGCGGTTCGGGCTTCGGCTGCGTCATCAGCCACAGCCGCGCCGTTTCCTCGAGCTCCTCGAGCGCATACGACGCGTGCGACACCGACGGCCCCCACATCACGGGGCCGAGGCGATCGAGCAGCACGCCGCGCACCTGGTCGGCCAGCGCCGCGACTTCGGCCGCGACGGCCGGGTCGCCGGGGCGGCGGTAACGGATCAGCGGGATGTGGCCGACCTTCATCACGTAGTACGGCGTGATCGGCGGCAGCACGTCGGTGTCGCGCCACACGCCCGCGAGCGTCAATGCGACGAGATGCGTCGAATGCGTGTGGACGACGCCATGCGCGTCTGCGTTGCGCGCGTAGATGCCGCGATGCAGCGCGAGTGTCTTCGACGGCTTGCCGCCCGATACGGGCTGGCCGTCGGCGCCGACCTTCGCGATGTCGTTCGGGTCGAGCCGGCCGAGGCACGCGTCGGTCGGCGTGATCAGCCAGCCGTCCGCGAGACGCGCGCTGATGTTGCCGGCGCTGCCGACCGCATGGCCGCGCGCATACAGGCTCGCGCCGACCACGCAGATCTCTTCGCGCAGTTTCGCTTCGTCGCTCATCGTGCGGCTCCGTCCAGCGCGCGCAGCGCCTTGTCGAAAAAGTCCGTCGCGCCGAAGTTGCCGGATTTCAGCGCGAGGCCGAGCGGCTGCGCGTCGACGGTGGCCGTGGCCGGCACGCCCGGGTCGATCTGCGCGCCGATCTGCAGCGACTTCACGTCGAGCGCCTGCACGACCGCGCCGGACGTCTCGCCGCCCGCGACGACGAACTTGCGCACGCCGAGTTCGCGCAGCCCGCGGGCAATCGCCGCGAGCGTGCTTTCGACGAGATGGCCGGCCGCGTCGACGCCGAGCGCCTGCTGCACGGCCTTCACTTCGTCGGGCGTGGCCGTTGCATAGATCAGCACGGGTTGCGGCAGGTGCGTGCGCGCAAAGGCGAGCGCCTGCTCGACGACGGGCTCGCCGCGCGACGCCGCGAGCGGATCGATGCGGAAGCTCGGCCGCGTCGCGCGCCACGCGGCGACCTGCGCGTTGGTCGCCTTCGACGCGCTGCCGGCGAGCACGGCCGACAGGCCGTCGATGCGCGGCAGCGACGCCGCGTTGTCGCGCTCGGGCAGTTGCTCCGCGCGGCGGAAATTCGCGGGCAGGCCGAGCGCGATGCCCGAGCCGCCGGTAACGAGCGGCAAGCCCGCGCACGCTTCGCCGAGGACGTAGAGGTCGCGGTCCGACAGCGCGTCTGCGATCGCGAAACGCACACCTTCCGCGCGCAACTGGTCGATCCGCGCACGCACGGCGGCCGCGCCGAGCGCGATCGTGTCGTAGCGGATCAGGCCGACCGACGACTTCGTTTGCTGCTGCAGCACGCGTACGAGGTTCGCATCCTTCATCGGCGTGAGCGGATGATGCTCCATCCCCGATTCGTTCAGCAGCACGTCGCCGACGAACAGGTGGCCGCGATAGATCGTGCGGCCGTTCTCGGGGAACGCCGGGCACGCGATCGTGAAGTCGCCGCCGGCCGCATCGAGCAGCGCGTCGGCCACCGGCCCGATGTTGCCCGCGTCGGTCGAATCGAACGTCGAGCAGTACTTGAAGAAGAACTGGCGGCACCCTTGCGCGCGCAACCATTCGTACGCGGCGAGCGATTGCGCGACGGCGTTGGCGGCGGGAATCGTGCGCGATTTCAGCGCGACGACGATCGCGTCGGCGTCGACGATCGTGTCGGCAGCCTCGCCGTCGGCGGGCACGCCGATCGTTTGCACGGTGCGCATGCCGCTCTTGACGAGCATGTTCGCGAGATCGGTCGCGCCGGTGAAATCGTCGGCGATGCAGCCGAGCAGGGGACGGGAAGCGGAAGCGGTCATGGCAGGAACGTCGTTCGAATCAGCGGGCGGGCGGCAGCGTGATGCCGGGGAAAGTCTTGATCACGGCGGAATCGTCCTCGCCGCCGTGGCCGGCGCTCGACGCGCTCATGAACATCTGGTGCGCGGTGGCCGACAGCGGCAGCGGGAATTTGCTGCGGCGCGCGGTATCGAGCACGAGACCGAGATCCTTCACGAAGATGTCGACGGCCGACAGCGGCGTGTAGTCGCCGTTCAGGATGTGCGGCACGCGGTTCTCGAACATCCACGAATTGCCGGCGCTGTGCGTGATCACGTCGTACAGCGCGTCGGCATCGACGCCTTCGCGCAGGCCGAGCGCCATCGCTTCGGCCGCCGCCGCGATATGCACGCCGGCCAGCAATTGATTGATGATCTTCACTTTCGAGCCGATGCCGTGTGCGTCGCCGAGGCGGTACACCTTGCCGGCGATCGCCGCGAGCACGTCCTCGCAGCCCGCATACGCGGCGGCCGGGCCGGACGTCATCATCGTCATCTCGCCGGAGGCCGCGCGCGCGGCGCCGCCCGACACGGGCGCGTCGAGCATCTGCAGGCCGGCCGCTTCGATGCGCGCGCCGAGCGCGACCGCGAATTCAGGCGCGACGGTCGCGCTCGCGATCACGATGCCGCCGGGCTTCATCGCCGCGACCGCACCGTGTTCGCCGAACAGCACCGTTTCCGTCTGCGCGGCATTGACGACGAGCGTGACGACGACGTCGCACTGCGCACCGAGTTCGGCCGGCGTCGCGCACGCGATGCCGCCTTCGGCGGCGAATGCCTGCAGCACGGTGTCGCGCACGTCGCATGCATGGACGCGCAGGCCGGCGCGCAGCAGCGAGCGTGCGACGCCGAGGCCCATCGCGCCGAGGCCGATGACTCCAACATTTCTTGACATGGTCAACCTTGATCGATTCGGGAGAGGTTCCGGACGGCGGCGGCGGGCGCCGCCGGCTTCAGCAGATGCCGGCTTCCGCGAGGCGGCGGGCGGCGTTGTACATGTGCGTGCGCGCCGCGTTGCGGGCGGCCATCGGGTCGCGCGCGCGGATCGCATCGGCGATCGCCGCGTGTTCGTCGCGCACCTGCCGCGAGAAATCGTCGCGCGTCGCTTCGTTGCCCCGCGTGACCTTCACGCCGGCTTCGAGGTACTGGTTCAGGAACTGCAGCGTCTTCAGGAAATACGGGTTGCCGGTGACGGCCGCGATCGTGCGGTGGAACGCGACGTCTTCCGCCACGCCGTCGCGCCCTTCGGCCACTGCTGCATCGATCTTGCGCAGCGCGTCGTCGATGTCGGCCATGTCGTCGTCGGTGTGGTGCAGCGCGGCTTCGGCCGCGACTTCGGCCTCGATCGCGCGGCGCACCGCGAGCAGGTGCGGCAGCGAGCTCGCCTCGACGGCTTCCGCGTAGTCGATGCGCAGCGGCCGGATCGCGCCGTGCTGGTTCACGAACACGCCGCTGCCCTGGCGCGGCTCGACCACGCCTTCGTTCTTCAGCCGCGAGATCGCCTCGCGGATCACGGTGCGGCTCACGCCGAATTCCTGCGCGAGCACGGCTTCGGTCGGCAGCTTGCCGGTGGCCGCGAAACTGCCCACTTCGATCTGCTTGAGCAGTTGCTGCGCGACATGGTCGCTCATCGCGCGGGCCGGAATTTTTTCGAACATGATGCTCAAGTTTGTAGGGTGATGTGGTCATCATACAAATTTGAGCGCGCATCAGCATCCGGGATAACCCTCGTTTTATCGAGGGCAACGTCGGCTAATTTGATTGGAACCGGTTCCAAAAGCGCCGAAACCGATGCGAACGTGTGCGGTTCTGCCATCGGCCAAGGAAGAAGGCGGACGCCCCTGGGCCGTCAGTCGGCGAGGTCCTCGACGGCGTCGGCCGACGCATCGGGCATCGCATCGACTTCGGCCACGTCGCCGCCGCGCTCGCGATACGTCGCCGGCGGCACGCCGAACTGCTTGCGGAATTCGCGCCCGAGGTGCGATGCATCGGCGAATCCGCAACTCGACGCGATATCGGCGACGGTGCGGTCCGAGCTCGTCAGCAGCCAGGCGGCCGTGCGCAGCCGCACCTGTTTCGCGAAGGCCTGCGGGCTCTTGCCGGTCTCGGCCTTGAAGAGCCGCTCGAGCTGCCGCGTCGACAGGTCGAGCTTGCACGCCAGTTCCTCGAGCGGCAGCGCGCGCCCCACGTGCTGTTCCATCAGAAGAATCGCGCGCTTGACCTTCGGATGCGTCGCCGGTTCGAGGCCCGGCGGATGCGGCTGCGGCGCGTTGCCTTTCTGCATCTCGCCGACGAGCAGGATGCGTAGCGCCTTCTGTACGGTGGCGTGATCGAAATGGCGCAGCAGGATCGCGGCGGCGACGTCGATCGACGCGCGGCCGCCCGAACACGTGATCCGGCGCCGGTCGATCACGAACAGCCGGTCAGCGATCAGCAGGTCGGGATCGGCGGACGGAAAGCGCTCGATGAAGTCCCAGTAATGGAACCAGCTCACGCAGGTGCGGTAGCCGTCGAGCACGCCGGCGCGCATCAGCGTGAACACGCCGGTGCAGATGCCGACGACCGTCGCGCCGCCCGTTGCCGCGCGGCGGATGAAGTCGAGCGTTTCAGGGCCGGCCTGCGGCCCCGAATGCAGCAGCCCGCCAACCACCACCACATAGTCGAACGGCTCGGCCGCGTCGAACGTCTCCCACGGCGTGATCTGGATCCCGCAGCTCGCGCGCACCGGTGCGAGCGTCTCGCCGATCACGCTCCATGCGCAGCGCACGGGCTTGCTGTAGTCGCCGTCGTCGGCCGACAGCCGCAGCATGTCGACGAAGCCCGAGAAGGCCGTCAGCGTGAAGTTCGGCAGCAGCACGATGCCGAAGCGGATGCGCCGCGGCGCGGGTTCTGCGAGGGGGGAAGCGGGTACGTCGGGGGTCATCGCGGCCAATCTCGTCACGCCGGTAAGGCGGTCTCACTCGTTTCACTCTGTTTGCGGGCTACGGCTGCCGGAGGGCGGCACGGATGCAGCCAGCGTCGCCGATCGGCCGTGGCCGGACTTGTGGTTTTTCGTCGCGAACCATCGCCAAAACGCACTTTCCGGGCGGCCGGCACGGCGCTTGGCGGCGCTATCCCACGCCGATGCCGTTTTTGTTCTATCGGCCGATTTTACGCCCTGATGTACTGAGGCCCAACGACATTTCACGCATGCAACCCAAAGGAAGCCAGATGAACGTCAGCGCGTTCGACCTGTTCAAGATCGGCATCGGCCCGTCCAGTTCGCATACGGTCGGCCCGATGATCGCCGCGTGCCGCTTCGCGTCGCACGTCGAGGACGCGAACCTGCTCGGCTTCGTGCGCCGCGTGCGGGTCGAGCTGTACGGCTCGCTCGGCGCGACCGGCAAGGGCCACGGCACCGACAAGGCCGTGCTGCTCGGCCTCGAAGGCCACCTGCCCGACACGATCGATCCCGACCTGATCGAGCCGCGGCTCGCCGCGATCCGCGCGGAGAAGTCGCTGACGCTGCTCGGCAAGCAGACGGTCCGCTTCGACGAGAAGGAACATATCGGCTTCTATCGCAAGCTGATGAGCGGCACCGGCATCGTGCATCCGAACGGGATGCGCTTCCAGGCATTCGACGAACACGGCCAGTTGCTCGTCGAGAAAGAGTATTACTCGGTCGGCGGCGGCTTCGTCGTGAATCGCGACGGCGATCGCGTGAACGGTGTGCGCGCGGCGGTCGACGTGCCGTATCCGTTCCGCACCGGCGACGATCTGATGCGCCAGTGCCGCGAACACGGGCTGTCGATCGCCGAGCTGATGCTGCGCAACGAATCCGCGCTGCGTCCGGCCGACGAAGTGCGCGCCGGGCTGATGGCGATCTGGCGCACGATGGCCGCGTGCGTCGAGCGCGGCTGCAAGGTCGAGGGCGACCTGCCGGGCCCGATGCGCGTGAAGCGCCGCGCGGCCGAACTGAACGGCTGCCTGCGCGCGCGTTCGGAAGAGTCGCTGCGCGACCCGCTGTCGATGCTCGACTGGGTCAACCTGTATGCGATGGCCGTGAACGAAGAGAACGCGGCCGGCGGCCGGGTGGTCACCGCGCCCACCAACGGCGCGGCCGGCGTGATCCCCGCGGTGCTGCACTACTACGTGAAGTTCGTGCCGGGCTCGAACGAAGCCGGCATCGTCGAATTCCTGCTGACGGCCGCGGCGATCGGGATCATCTACAAGGAAACCGCGTCGATCTCCGGCGCGGAAGTCGGTTGCCAGGGCGAAGTGGGCGTCGCGTGCTCGATGGCCGCCGCCGCGCTCGCCGCCGTGATGGGCGGCACGCCCGACCAGGTCGAGAACGCGGCCGAGATCGGCATGGAGCACAACCTCGGGATGACCTGCGATCCCGTGGGCGGGCTCGTGCAGATCCCGTGCATCGAGCGCAACGCGATGGGCGCGATCAAGGCGCTGAACGCGTCGCGCATGGCGCTCAAGGGCAACGGCCAGCACTACGTATCGCTCGATTCCGTGATCAAGACGATGCGCGAAACCGGCGCCGACATGAAGACGAAATACAAGGAAACGTCGCGCGGCGGCCTCGCCGTGAACGTCATCGAATGCTAACGAAGGATCCAAACATGAGCCGCTACTCGATATTCAGCCTGTTCCGCAACGGCCTCTCGTATCACGAGAACTGGGAGAAGCAGTGGAAGAGCCCGGAGCCGAAGAAGGAATACGACGTCGTGATCGTCGGCGGCGGCGGCCACGGCCTCGCGACCGCGTACTACCTCGCGAAGGAGCACGGGATCACGAACGTCGCGATCCTGGAGAAGGGCTGGATCGGCGGCGGCAACACCGCGCGCAACACGACGATCGTGCGCTCGAACTACCTCTGGGACGAATCGGCCGCGCTGTACGAGAAGGCGATGAAGCTGTGGGAAGGGCTGTCGCAGGACCTGAACTACAACGTGATGTTCAGCCAGCGCGGCGTGATGAACCTCGCGCACACGCTGCAGGACGTGCGCGACACCGAGCGCCGCGTGAACGCGAACCGGCTGAACGGCGTCGACGCCGAATTCCTGACGCCCGCGCAGATCAAGGAAATCGAGCCGACGATCAACCTGAACAGCCGCTACCCGGTGCTCGGCGCATCGATCCAGCGCCGTGCGGGCGTCGCGCGTCACGACGCGGTGGCCTGGGGCTTCGCACGCGGCGCGGACCGCGCCGGCGTCGACATCATCCAGAACTGCCAGGTGACGGGCATTCGCCGCGAAGGCGGCGCGGTGGTCGGCGTCGACACGGTGAAGGGTTTCATCAAGGCGAAGAAGGTCGCGGTGGTGGCCGCCGGCAACACGACGACGCTCGCCGACATGGCCGGCATCCGCCTGCCGATCGAAAGCCACCCGCTGCAGGCGCTGGTGTCCGAGCCGATCAAGCCGGTGGTGAACTCGGTGATCATGTCGAACGCGGTGCACGCGTACATCAGCCAGTCCGACAAGGGCGACCTCGTGATCGGCGCCGGTATCGACCAGTACACGGGCTTCGGCCAGCGCGGCAGCTTCCACATCATCGAAAGCACGCTGCAGGCGATCGTCGAGATGTTCCCGGTGTTCTCGCGCGTGCGGATGAACCGCCAGTGGGGCGGCATCGTCGACGTGTCGCCGGACGCGTGCCCGATCATCACCAAGACCGACGTGAAGGGCCTCTATTTCAACTGCGGCTGGGGCACCGGCGGCTTCAAGGCGACGCCAGGCTCGGGCTGGGTGTTCGCGCACACGATCGCCCGCGACGAACCGCATCCGCTGAACGCACCGTTCGCGCTCGACCGCTTCTACACGGGCCATCTGATCGACGAGCACGGCGCCGCCGCCGTCGCGCACTAACCCCCGCATTGAAGGAGAAACAAACATGTTGCTGATCGAATGTCCGTGGTGCGGGCCGCGCGCCGAATCCGAATTCACGTGCGGCGGCGAAGCCGACATCGTGCGCCCGGTGGCGAACGAGACCATGACCGACCGCGAATGGGGCGAATACGTGTTCATGCGCGAGAACAAGCGCGGGCTGCACAAGGAGCAATGGCTGCACACGCAGGGTTGCCGCCGCTGGTTCAAGGTCACGCGCGACACGGTGACCTACGATATCAAGGGCTACGAAAAGTTCGGCGGGGCTGCCATCAGTGGCGCGGCCGCCGGCAACGCAAACGAAGAGGGCACGAGCAAATGAGCCAGAAAGACCGCCTCGGCACCGGTGGCCGGATCAATCGCGCGATTCCGTTGACGTTCACGTTCAACGGCCGCACGTACCAGGGCTTCCAGGGCGACACGCTCGCGTCCGCGCTGCTCGCGAACGGCGTGCATTTCGTCGCGCGCAGTTTCAAGTATCACCGTCCGCGCGGGATCGTGACGGCGGACGTGGCGGAACCGAATGCCGTCGTGCAGCTCGAAACCGGCCCGTACACCGTGCCGAACGCACGCGCGACCGAGATCGAGCTGTACCAGGGGCTCGTCGCGACGAGCGTGAACGCCGAGCCGACGCTCGAGAACGACAAGTACGCGATCAACCAGAAGTTCTCGCGCTTCATGCCGGCCGGGTTCTACTACAAGACGTTCATGTGGCCGCGCAAGATGTGGCCGAAGTACGAAGAGAAGATCCGCGAAGCGGCCGGCCTCGGCAAGGCGCCCGAAGTGCTCGACGCCGATCGCTACGACAAGTGCTACGCGCACTGCGACGTGCTCGTGGTCGGCGGTGGCCCGTCGGGCCTCGCCGCCGCGCATGCGGCCGCCACGGCCGGCGCGCGCGTGATCCTCGTCGACGACCAGCGCGAATTCGGCGGCAGCCTGCTGTCGTGCCGCGCGGAGATCGACGCGAAGCCCGCGCTGCAATGGGTCGAGAAGATCGAGGCGGAGCTGCGCAAGCTGCCCGACGTGACGATCCTGTCGCGGAGCACCGCGTTCGGTTATCAGGACCACAACCTCGTGACGGTCACGCAGCGCCTGACCGATCATCTGCCGGTGTCGATGCGCAAGGGCACGCGCGAGCTGCTGTGGAAGATCCGCGCGAAGCGCGTGATCCTCGCGACCGGCGCGCACGAGCGGCCGATCGTATTCGGCAACAACGACCTGCCGGGCGTGATGCTGGCGGGCGCGGTGTCCACCTACGTGCATCGCTTCGGCGTGCTACCGGGCCGTAACGTGGTCGTGTTCACGAACAACGACCGTGCATACCAGACCGCGCTCGACCTGAAGGCATGCGGGGCGAAGGTGACGGTCGTCGATTCGCGCGCGTCGTCGAACGGCGCGCTGCCGGCCGCGGCCAAGCGGCAGGGCGTGACGGTGATGAGCGGCGCGGTCGTCACGGCCGCATCGGGCAAGTGGCGCGTATCGTCGGTCGACGTCGCGTCCTACTCGAACGGCCAGACCGGCGGCAAGCTGCAGACGCTGCCGTGCGACCTCGTCGCGATGTCGGGCGGCTTCAGCCCGGTGCTGCACCTGTTCGCGCAATCGGGCGGCAAGGCGTGCTGGAACGACGAGAAGGCGTGCTTCCTGCCGGGCAAGCCCGTGCAGGCGGAAGCGAGCATCGGTGCGGCGGCCGGCGAATTCGGGCTGGCCCGTGCGCTGCGGCTCGCGGTCGATGCGGGCGTGGAAGCGGCGAAGGCCGCCGGCTTCACCGCCGCGCAGCGCCCGGCCGTACCGCAGGTCGCCGAAGCCGTCGAAGGCGCGCTGCAGCCGTTGTGGCTCGTCGGCAGCCGCGAGGCGGCCGCGCGCGGCCCCAAGCAGTTCGTCGACTTCCAGAACGACGTGGCGGCCGCCGACATCCTGCTCGCCGCGCGCGAAGGCTTCGAGTCGGTCGAGCACGTGAAGCGCTATACGGCGATGGGCTTCGGTACCGACCAGGGCAAGCTCGGCAACATCAACGGGATGGCGATCCTCGCGGGCGCGCTCGGCAAGACGATTCCGGAAACGGGCACGACGACGTTCCGTCCGAACTACACGCCCGTGTCGTTCGGCACGTTCGCGGGCCGCGAGACGGGCGATTTCCTCGACCCGATCCGCAAGACGGCCGTGCACGAATGGCACGTCGAGCACGGCGCGATGTTCGAGGACGTCGGCAACTGGAAGCGGCCGTGGTATTTCCCGAAGAACGGCGAGGATCTCCATGCGGCCGTGAAGCGCGAATGCCTCGCGGTGCGTAATGGCGTCGGCATTCTCGACGCGTCGACGCTCGGCAAGATCGACATCCAGGGCCCGGACGCGGTGAAGCTGCTGAACTGGATGTACACGAACCCGTGGAACAAGCTCGAAATCGGCAAATGCCGCTACGGGTTGATGCTCGACGAAAACGGGATGGTGTTCGACGACGGCGTGACCGTGCGCCTGGCCGACCAGCATTTCATGATGACGACCACCACCGGCGGCGCGGCGCGCGTGCTGACGTGGCTCGAGCGCTGGCTGCAGACCGAATGGCCCGACATGAAGGTGCGGCTCGCGTCCGTCACCGATCACTGGGCGACGTTTGCGGTGGTCGGCCCGAAGAGCCGCAAGGTCGTGCAGAAGGTGTGCCAGGACATCGACTTCGGCAACGAAGCGTTCCCGTTCATGAGCTACCGCAACGGCACCGTTGCCGGCGCGAAGGCGCGCGTGATGCGGATCAGCTTCTCGGGCGAGCTGGCCTACGAAGTGAACGTGCCGGCGAATGCGGGCCGCGCGGTGTGGGAAGCGCTGATGGCGGCCGGCGCCGAGTTCGACATCACGCCGTACGGCACCGAGACGATGCACGTGCTGCGCGCGGAGAAGGGCTACATCATCGTCGGCCAGGATACCGACGGCTCGATCACGCCGTACGACCTCGGGATGGGCGGGCTCGTCGCGAAGTCGAAGGACTTCCTCGGCAAGCGTTCGCTGACGCGCTCGGATACCGCGAAGGAAGGCCGCAAGCAGTTCGTCGGACTGCTGACCGAGGACGAACAATTCGTGCTGCCGGAAGGCGCGCAGATCATCGCGAAGGACACGCAGGTGTCGGCGGTCGATCCGACGCCGATGATCGGCCACGTGACGTCGAGCTACTACAGCCCGATCCTGAAGCGCTCGATCGCGCTCGCGGTGGTGAAGGGCGGCCTGAACAAGATGGGCGAGAGCGTCGTGATTCCGCTGGCCAACGGCAAGCGGATCACCGCGAAGATCTCGAGCCCGGTTTTCTACGATACCGAAGGGGTGCGTCAGCATGTGGAATGAAACGAGAAACCAGACGCAGGTGGCGGGTGCGGGCGGCGTGACGCTTGAATCGCCGTTCGTCGGCGCGGCCGACGTGCTGAAGGCGCACCAGGCGCGCGCGTCGAAGAAGTTCGCGCTGCGCGAGCGGCCGTTCCTCGATCTCGTCAACGTGCGCGGCGAGTTGAGCGACCCGGCATTCGTCGCCGCGTTCGAGCGTGTGGTCGGCTGCCGGCCGCCCGCGGAGCCGAACACGGTGGCGCGCGGCGCCGAGTACGACGTGCTGTGGCTCGGCCCTGACGAATGGCTCGTGCGGTCGAACGGGCCGGTTCAGGCCGGCGTGCTCGAAGCGAAGCTGGCGGAGGCCGTGCAGGGCTCGTATGCGGCGGCCGTCGACGTCGGCAGCGGCTACACGGTCGTCGAGGTCAGCGGCGAACGCGTGCGCGACGTGATCGCGCGCGGCTGCCCGCTCGATCTGCATCCGCGCGTGTTCAAGCCGGGCCAGTGTGCGCAGTCGCACTACTTCAAGTCGCCGATCACGCTGATCCCGACCGGCGACGCGTCGTTCGAGATCGTCGTGCGTCGCAGCTTCGCCGACTATTTCGTGCGCATCATGCTCGACGCCGCGGCGCCGCTCGCATCATGAAGCCGTTCGACGAACCGTTCGTGGCGATCGACGCGCCGCGCCTGCGCGGGCGCGGCTGGAGCGTGTTCGTCGACGAACTGAAGGTGCCCGCGCGCATCGGCATCCATGCGCACGAGCATGAAGCGCCGCAGCCGATCGTGATCGATGCGCGGCTCGGGTATCGCTGCGAGCCGAGCGAGCAGGGCGAGTGGATCGATTACGACGGCTATTGCGCGCGTGTCGCGTCGTTCCTGTCGCACAAGCCGCATACGCGGCTGCTGGAGACGCTCGTCGCCGATCTCGCGGTGCTGTCGTTTCGCGAATGGCCGGCGCTGGAATCGCTGACGCTGTCGGTGCACAAGCCGAAGATCCGGCCGGGGACGAAGCGCGTGGGCGTGTCGCTCGACTGGACGCGCGGCGATTATCTGCGGTGGACGGGGGCGGCGGGGCAGCTTTGATCGGAGGGGGCTGGATCGAGGCACGAGGGAGGTGATCCGGCGACTCCATGGGACGGCGGCGCGAATGCGCCGCCGTACTCGTCTATAGTTCCTGAAATTCCGGAATTATGGCCCGCACCCTACCGCAACCCGTCGCGATACCTGACCCGCTCGCACTGGATCTCGCCGCGCTGGGGGCGCTCGCGCGCACCCGGCGCGCGCAGAACCAGATGCGGATCGACGATGCAGCCGACATGCTCGGCGTTTCCAAGGACGTGCTGTCACGCCTCGAAAACGGACGCGCGGTGAGTCTCGACAAGCTGTTCAAGGTACTCGACGGCTTTGGCCTGAATTTGCTCGTCGTACCGAAACGCGATGTTCAGGTGGCGCGCAACGCAGTGCGCGATCACGCGACGGCGCGCGCCGCTACCCCGGAGTCTCATGAGGGCGCGCGACTGCGCCCGAGATCAACGTTGAATTTTGCCGGTATCGGCCTGCCTGCACTTACTTCGCGTTGCGGTTCGCACCAGGCGCCGGGCCGGCCGGATCGCCGACCGGCACCATGTGCGCCTTCCCGTCGTTCGCGGTACTCGCGCTTTTCGCGTCGTCCTCGGGTTCGAGCACGAACCGGAATGCATCGACCCGCTGCATCACCTTCGCCGCATATGCACTGGATCCGCCGCTGTAGCTCTTCAGCCCGGCCTGCACGTTGCCGCCGGCGGCTTTCACGTAGCCCGACAGAATGCGCGAGCCGGCATCGACGTTCGCATTCGGCTCGGTCAGGTCCTTCACGTCGCGCAGCATGCCGCGGTGCGCGGACGGCACGACCTGCATCAACCCGGTCGCGCCATGCTGGCCGCGCGCCTTTTCCTGGAAGCGCGATTCGATCGAAATGATCGCGTAAACGAGTGCCGGCGGCAGTGAATATTTCGTCGCAGTGACGCTCACGATATCGGCGAGCTTCGCGGCCTTTTCTCTTGCGACGCCGAATTTCTTCGTCAGGTAGGACGTGATGCGGCGGTTTGCTTCGTTAGGCTGATCGTTGGCGTTCGCGAGCGGCGCGGACGCGACAGTCGGCGCCGATGCCGGTACGTCGGGCGCGGAGGCGGACAATGCGGGCGCCTGCTGCGCAGCGGCCTGTTGCGCAATGCCGAGCGAAAGCAAGATCAGCCAGAAGAACCGTCGTCGCATGGTCGAGTGCGGGGAAATGGGAGGCGCATAGTATATCGACCAATCGCGGAAGACGGTCGAGCGCTCGCTCGAATGAAAGCGACGTGTAGGTTTGTGACGTCCACAACGATCGACGCGCCGATCGTTGCGCGGACACGCATCGGGAGTCCGGACGAAACGCTAGTTGATGATCTCGCCGATGCCGGTTTCGATGCGGCTTCTGAGTTGCTGGATGAACTCGGGATCGTAGGGTTCCCAGCTATCGAGTTCGCCGACGATTTTCAACGGCAGTGTGCTTCGATACGATCGCGTCGGATTGCCCGGGAATTTCTTGTCCGTGACGTTCGGGTCGTTTTCGAATTCGCCGGTGGGCTCGACGATGTAGACGCGCGGTCGGCCCTCGCCTTTGGCCATTTCGGCAGCCAGGCCCGCGCCTTTGGGCAGCGCCGTGAAATAAACATGATTCATGACGACGTCGTCCCGATAATTCGATCTGAAGCCCGCCGTCAGCAAATCGCCGATCCGCAAATTCGCTTTCGTGCCATGAAAAAACGGGCCGGCGTCCAGGACTGGCATGGTGGCTCCTTCGAAAAAATTGCGTGACCGATGCTAAGCGTGCCGCGCGCTCGCCACCCGCGCAATCGCGCCGATCGCGTCGCTGACGAGTACCGCGAGCAAGCCGACGATCACGCCGCCTTGCAGCACGAACGCGGTGTTCGACGTCTGCAGGCCCGCGATGATCACGTCGCCGAGCCCGCGCGCGGCGACCGTCGAGCCGATCGTCGCGGTGCCGAGATTGATCACGACCGCAAGGCGGACGCCGTTGACGATCACCGGGAACGCGAGCGGCAGCTCGACGGACACCAGTTGCTGCCAGCCGCTCATGCCCATCCCCCGCGCGGCGTCGACGACGTCGCGCGGCACGTCCTCGAGCCCGGCGATCGTGCTTTCGAAAATCGGCAGGAGCCCGTACAGCACGAGCGCGATCAGCACGGGTTTCAATCCGAAGCCGACTGCCGGCACGGCAAGCGCGAGCACGGCGACCGGCGGGAAGGTCTGGCCGATATCGACGACGCTGCGCGCGACCGGCAGGAAATCCGCGCCGAACCGCCGCGTGACCGCGATGCCGGCCGCGACCGCGACGATCGTGCCGATCAGGCTCGACAGCGCGACCGTGCCGAGATGCGCGAGCGTGAGATCGAGCAGGCTCGCGCGATCGTAGATCACCGGCGCGCCGTTGTCCGCGAACGGCGCGAACAGCCCGTGCAGCCACGCGGGGCGCAACAGCAGCACGAGCAGCAGCGCGAGCGCGGCCGCGCGGGCGACGTACGCGGGAAGCGAAGACCGCCTGGGCTGCACGCTGCCGCGCGTCGTCATGCGGGCTGCCTCGCGTGCGAGCGGATCGCGTCGAGCGTGATGCGGCGGGGGCCGTGTGCGGTGCCGTTGCCCGTATCGTCGACGGGCAGCGCGTCGACACCGCGCCACAATAATTCGGACACCGCATCGCGCAGCGTGCGCGTCGCCGCGATCGGCTCGCCGTCGGCGCGGCCGGCTTCGGCCACTGCATCGATCGGCGTCAGCGCGAGCAGGCGCAGCGGCCGGTCGACGCCCGCGACGAGCTGCTCGACGACACCCGCTGCCGGCTTGCCGAGAATTTCGGCAGGCGGCGCGACCTGCAGCAGCCGGCCGCCGTCCATCACCGCGATCGTGTCGCCGAGCTTCAGCGCTTCCTCGATATCGTGCGTGACGATCACGACCGTGATGCCGAGGCGGCGCTGCAGCGCGAACAAGTCGTCCTGCGCCTTGTTGCGGATGATCGGATCGAGTGCGCCGAACGGTTCGTCCATCAGCAGCATCGCGGGCTCGGCCGCGAGCGCGCGCGCAACGCCGACGCGCTGCTGCTGGCCGCCCGACAGTTCGTGCGGCAGCTTGCCCGCGAATTCGGCCGGCGCAAGATGGAACAGGTCGAGCAGTTCGTTTACGCGCGCGTCGATACGGGCGGCCGGCCAGCCGAGCAGGCGCGGCACGGTCGCGATGTTGCGCGCGACGCTCCAGTGCGGAAACAGCCCGTGCCCCTGGATCGCATAGCCGATGCCGCGGCGCAGTTGCTCGGGCGCGACGGTCGCCGTATCGACGCCGTCGATGCGGATCGTGCCGCTGGTCGGCGCGATCAGCCGGTTGATCATGCGCAAGAGCGTCGACTTGCCGCTGCCCGATGCGCCCACGAGCGCGGTGATCGTGCCGCGCTGTATCGTCAGCGATACGTCGTCGACGGCGACCACGTCGCCGAAGCGTTTGCCGATCCGTTCGATCTCGATCATCCTGCATGCCCCTTCGCGAGCGACGTCGCGGCTTCGAACACGACGGCGGCCGCCAGTGCGAGCGCGATCGTCGGGATCGCGCCGAGCAGCACGAGATCGGCGGCCGATTGCCCGATCCCCTGGAAGATGAACGTGCCGAATCCGCCGCCGCCGATCAGCGCGGCCACCGCGGTCAGGCCGATGTTCTGCACGAGCACGATGCGCACGCCGCTCAGGATCACCGGCAGCGCGAGCACGAGATCGACGCGCAGCAGCCGCTGCGCGCGTGTCATGCCCATCGCGCGCGCCGCTTCGGTCACGTGCGGCGGCACCTGTCCGAGCCCGACCACGACGCTCGATGCGATCGGCAGCAGCGAGTAGAGGAACAGCGCGAGCGCGGCCGGCGCGACGCCGATGCCGCGGATGCCGAGTGCGGCCGCGAGCGGCACGTGCGCGGCGAGCAGGCCGAGCGGCGCCATCATCAGCCCGTACATCGCGATGCTGGGGATCGTCTGCACGATATTGAGCACGGGCATCGCGACGGTGCGCACCGCCGCGATGCGCGCGCATGCGATGCCGAGCGGCACACCCGCGACGAGCGCGGCGGCGACCGAGCCGCCCGCGAGCGACACGTGACGGATCGCTTCGCGCCAGAAATCGTCGCTGCGCACCGCGTATTCGCGCATCACGGAGAGGCCGTCCCACCAGC
Source organism: Burkholderia sp. ABCPW 11 (assembly GCF_001523445.1). Classification (NCBI taxonomy): domain Bacteria; kingdom Pseudomonadati; phylum Pseudomonadota; class Betaproteobacteria; order Burkholderiales; family Burkholderiaceae; genus Burkholderia; species Burkholderia sp. ABCPW 11. Next base: position 40,517 of record NZ_LOVM01000046.1, read on the forward strand.
CGCTCGCGAGTGGCACGGAAACCGCCGCTATCGCGACGGCGAGCGCGGCGAGGCGCCGCCACGGGCCGAACGCGAGGCGTGCGAGCGCGTCGGCGATGAGCACCGCCCACGCGAACAGCAGCAGCCAGACGCCGGCGTCGGGCGACACGCGGGCCAGCATGTCGTCGGGTGCGACGACGTGCGTCGCGGCCGCGCCGACGGCATACGCGAGCGTCGCGAGCCCCGTGCAGCCGGCCGCGAGCCGCCACGCGGGACGGCTCGCGGTCATCGCCCACAGCGCGCCGGCGGTCCATAGCGCGGCGAGCGCGGCGCCCTGCATCGCGGGCAGCGCGGCGAACACCGATAGCCCGGTGCCGGCCGCGATCCGGTTCGGCCGCAGCACCGCGAACGACAGGCCGAACACGGCGACGATCGTCAGTACGCCGATCAGGATGCCGACCTTGTCGAGCGTGACGCGCCGCGCGGACGCCGCCGCGCCCTCCGTCATTTCACGAAACCCTTCGATTTCAGATAGCTTTTCGCGACGCCGGCAGCCGGCTCGCCGTTGAGCTGGATGCGCGCGTTCAGCGATTGCAGCGTCTTCAGGTCCAGGCTCGCGAACACGGGCTTCAAATACTCGGCGATTTGCGGATGCGCTTTCAGCGCGGCTTCGCGGATCACCGGCGCCGGCGCATAGACGGGCTGCACGTGCTTGTCGTCGTCGAGCACCGCGAGGCCGCTCGATGCGATACCGCCGTCGGTGCCGTAGACCATCGCGGCGTTCACGCCGTCGGTCTGGTTCGCGGCGGCCTTGATCGTCGCGGCCGTGTCGCCGCCGGACAGCACGACGAGCTGCTCGGGCTTCAGCTTGAAGCCGTACGCTTTCTCGAACGACGGTAGCGCGGACGCGCTGTTCACGAATTCGGCCGACGCCGCGAGCTTCACCTTGCCGCCGCCGGCCACCCACTTGCCGAAGTCGGAGAAGGTCTTCAGGTGCTGCGACTGCGCGACGGGCGCGAGCAGCGCGACGCCCCACGTGTTGTTCGCGGGCGCCGGCGCGAGCCACACGAGATGGTTCGCCGCGTAGTCGAGCTTCTTCGCGGTGTCGTAGCCCTGGCTCGCGTTCTTCCACAACGGGTCGTCGGCCTTGTTGAAGAAGAACGCGGCGTTGCCCGTGTATTCGGGGTAGATGTCGATCTCGCCGCTCGTGAGCGCCTTGCGCACGATCGGCGTCGTGCCGAGCGCGATCTTTTCGGTGACGGGAATGCCGTGGGCCTTCAGCACCTGTGAAATGAGGTTGCCGAGCAGGTTGCCTTCGGTGTCGATCTTCGACGACACCACGACGGGCGTGTCGGCGTGCGCGCCGGGCGCCGCGATGGCGGCGGCGAATGCGAGGCCCAGAATCCGGGCGGGCAGGGCGAGCTTCATCGGGGCCAATCTCCAGGACGGGGGCGTACGCCGAAAGTTACTTGACTGAGCCGGCTTTGGCAAACCGCGTGCGGCGGCGTGCCCACAGCCGGTGTGGGGATAACCCGCACCCGTCATACGGGCTTGTTACACTGAAATTCGTTCCCGCCTGCGGACATTTGCTGACATGAATCCCGAGCTGCTGGTCCTCATCGCGCTGCGCGCCGACGCGCATCGCGAGATCGCCGCGTCGTTCGACGTGCACTACGCCCCGACGTCCGACGAGCGCGAACGCGCGATCGCCGCACACGGCAGCACGATTCGCGCGGTGCTGACCAACGGCAGCACGGGGTTGACCGCCGCCGAAATCGACCGGCTGCCGCGGCTCACGTTCGTCAGCGCGCTCGGCGCGGGCTACGAGCACATCGACGTCGCGCACGCGAAGGCGCGCGGCATTACCGTGGTCACGGGCGCCGGCACCAACGACGACTGCGTCGCCGATCACGCGTTCGCGCTGCTGCTCGCGGCGGTGCGCAACGTCGTGCAACTCGATGCGAAAACCCGCGCGGGCGTGTGGCGCGACGGGCTGTCGATGCCGCCGAACGTGTCGGGCAAGAAGCTCGGCATCGTCGGGCTCGGCAAGATCGGCGAGAAATGCGCGCGCCGCGCGGCCGGCTTCGACATCGAGATCGGCTATCACAACCGGTCGGAGAAGCCGGGGCCGTACCGTTATTTCGACCGGATCGACGCACTCGCGCAGTGGGCCGATTTCCTGATCGTCGCGACGCCGGGCGGCGCGGGCACGCGGCACCTGATCGATCGCACCGTGCTCGACGCGCTCGGCCCCGGCGGCTTTCTCGTCAACGTGTCGCGCGGCAGCGTTGTCGATACCGCTGCTTTGGCGGATGCGCTGCGCGAACGACGCATCGCGGGGGCGGGGCTCGACGTGTACGAAGGCGAACCGGAGCCGCCGCGTGCGCTGACGGATCTCGACAGCGTCGTGCTGACGCCGCACATGGGCGGCTGGTCGCCCGAGGCGCTCGATCGTTCGGTGCGGCAGTTTCTCGACAACGCGGCGCGGCATTTCGCCGGGCAACCGGTGTTGACGCCGGTGTAAGCGCCGGGCGGCGGCGTCGAGTCAGTCCGCCTGTTTGCAGAATGCCCAGTAGAAATCCGGCAGGTTCGCCGGCTTGTCGGCATCGATATCGATCCAGCCGAACCGTTCGTGCTCGGCGCTCAGCACGATTTCACGGCGCTCGACCTGGCACGCGAAGCACACGATCAGTACGCGCCTGCCCGGCACAACCTCGCACGAACGGCTGCCCACGTAACGGATTGCCGATGCGGCGATTCCGCATTCTTCCTGCACTTCGCGCGCGACGGCGGCTTCGAGCGATTCGCCGGCCTCGGGCCAGCCGCCCGGCAGCTCCCACTCTCCGCGAGGGTTGCGCAGGAACAGGACCGAACGTCCGTCTCGGACGATGGCTTTGGCGCTGATGGGAATCATGTGGGCTCACCGCAGGCATTCGATTTCCGCAGCCTATCGCAGGTGTTTGCTTCGTGCAGCGAATCCCCGCCCGCATCGACGCGCATGCAGGCGGGGGAGGCGGTGCCGTTACGCCGGCAGCCGGCGCACGGCTACGCGCCCGCCGACGGCGACGCGAGCGGCACCGTCACCGACGTGCCGGCCGGATCGAGCGTCAGGCCCGTGCCGGGCGTCGGCCGCAGCGTCGCCTCGTAATCGCTGGAGAGGACGACGAGCCCCAGCCGGTGGCCGGCTTCCAGCTTGTAGTCGCGCGGCATGAACGTCAGCTTCAGGTCGTACGGCATGCCGGGCAGCACGGGTTGCGACACCCACTCGGACAACCGGTTGCGCGGGTCGGTCCACGCACGCGTGACGATCGTCGCCGTGCCGTCCGGCGCGCGGTCGACCAACAGCGCCGTCACGTTCGCGACACCCGTGAAGGTCAGCCTGACGCGCGCGGTCGCGGCGCCGGAGAGGCGCGTCGCGGCCGTCAGCGGGGCCGTCTCGAAGCGGCTGCGGTTTTCGCCCGTCGGCGTGTTCGCCAGCGTGAGCGCGGGAATGCGCGCATCGTCGGTGAAGCGTGCGAGCGGGCCGCCGCTCGGCAGCCGCAGCAGCGTGCCGGTGCCGGCGCCGTCGCCGCCCGCGAAGTACGTGACCGGCGTGGCGTGCCGTGCGGCCCAGTCGGCTTCCTTCAGCAGCGTGCCGTCCGCTTGCGCGATCACCGCGCGCGGATCGCGCTCGACGCCGTTGTCATAGCCGATCAGGTAGCGCGTGAACCACCGGTTCACCTCCGCGGTCCATGCGTCGGCCATCGCCGGCACACGGGTCGGATCGGTGTGTTTCAGGCGATGCAGCCACAGCTGGGTCGGCACGCCCTGGCGTCGCATCGCCAGATACCACGACGTCGACTGGTCGACGCGCACGTTGTCGTCGGTGAGCCCCTGCGCGACGAGCGCCGGTGCGACCGCGAACGCGGTCGGAATGTCGCGCGCGGCCCAGAACGGCGAATAGTCGCCGGTCTTGCGGTCTTCCTGCTGCAGCGCTTCGTCGATCAGGTGCGTGCAGCGCTCCGGATGCGCGTTCGTCAGCAGCGCCTTGATGTACACGTCGACATCCTCGCCCTGGTAGCCTTCCGGCGCGCGCACGAGCCCGCCCGAGCGGTAGTAGCCGTACATGTTCGACAGCCCGGCCACCGGGACGATCGCGTCGAGCCCGCGCGTGCGCAGGCTCGCGACCATCTTCGGCAGCGTGCCGTCGTACGACACGCCGTACATGCCGACGTGGCCCGTCGACCAGTTCGCGACGACCGTCTTGCCGTTCGCGTCCTTCGCGGTCGCGTCGCGGCCGAGCCAGCGGATCACCGACGCCATCGCGACCGATTCGTCGCGCGTCAGGATCGTCGGGCAGCCGTCCGAGCCGGCGGTGCCGAGCGAATCCGCATAGACGATCGTGAAGCCGCGCGGCACGAAGTAGCTTTCGATCCACGAGCGGCCGGCGGCGGCCGCCTCGACCTGCTGCAGCATCCGCGATTGCGGCGCGGCGGCCAGGATGCGGGTGGACGCCGATGCCGCGGCGCCGGCCGCCGCGGCCGGATGCGGCGTGCCGTCGAGTTCGACGTCGACGTCGTGGTCGGGGCTGTCGGCGAGCCCTGCGTAATACGGGCTCGCGAGCACGATGACGGGCGTGCGCGCGCCGTTCGCGGTCTCGGACGGCCGCACGATGCGCACGTGGATGCGGTCGCGCGTGCCGTCGCCGTCGGAGTCGACCGGCGTGTCGACCCACGCGTTCTCCTCGATCGTGCCGCCCGACAGCGACGGCTGCACCTGGCCGTTGCTGATCACCGGCTTGTAGCGCCCGTTGCTCGCGGGATTCGCGTAAGGAACGCCGGACGGCGAAAAGTGCGACGCGAACGATTGCGTATCGGATGTATCGGCCGCGGCGGCGGCCCCCTCCCGTTGGCCCTGCGCGAGCGCTGACACGCCCGCCACGCCGCCGCCGTCGTCGCCGCCGCACGCGGCAAGCGTTGCGGCCGCCACGAGCGCGGGCAGCCATGCGCGCCGCACTCCGGTTCGATGAATGTTCATTGAATCGACCTCGTCTCTTGTGTTTGTCTGGAACCGGCCGGCTCGCGATACGCCCCCTGCGGCCTGGCCGGGTGCTGCGTCGGATGAAGCGGAACTGCACCATCGAACAACGACGGGCGAGACGTACGGGACGCTCGCCCGGTGCCGGCGCGCGTCAGGCGACGCGCAGCCGGCCGGCGTCGAGGCGAGCGCGTCGCCCCGAACGGAGATCGTCAGTGCGGCGGTTCGCCGCGAACGCCGTAAATACAGGAGTGCGAATCGAATATGGGCATGCCCGAGCTTCCTTCAGGTTTCGGATGAAACGGAACGGCACGACGCGATGAGGCGGGAATGTTGCGAACGGCGGTGCTGCAACGACAGGAAAGCGCGACGCGAGCCGGCACGCTGGCCGGATTGCTTTCCGGAAGCTTGCGCAAAAGTTATCTCAGTGAAATGCGCGTGTCAAACTTTTTTAGTTCGAGTCAAACAAAGTTTCGTTGCGCGGCGGCGGGCGGGCCGACTTTCCCGAAGTCCGTCCGTAAACAGGGAAAGGCGGGCTGAAAAAGAGAGAGTGCAATGGCGATTCCGGTCACGGAGGCGGCCGGTCTTTCGCCCGCGCACATGGCGCGGGCGGCGCTCGACGGGCGCCGGCTGGGGTAGGGCTGGCGCAGTAGGCGCGGCCCCGCGCCGATTCAGACGCTGTAGCCGATCCGCAGGACACCCCATGGCCGGCCGCCGACGACGATCGGCGCGGACACGTCCTTCATCAGCACGAACTGGCCGTTGCCCATGTCGCGGCGATAGGTCTGCAACAGGAACGGCTTGTTATGCGAGACGGACATGCGCGCCGTCCGGTCCGTGTAGATCCGGCGGTTCCGGCAATTCGCCGCGTTCCAGGCGGCGTCTGCGCGCTGAGGCAGCGAGAACTTCCGGTTGTGGGTCGGCAGGTAGCACTGGCGGTCGAAGCTCGCGCAATAGACGATGCGTTCGTCCACGTCGAGCACCGGCTCCTGGATGGCGGGCAGCACGCGATCGGTGAACGCGGTGAAGCGTGTCATGAACTGCTGCGGGTCGGTGCCCGGAATCGGTTCGTAGTGCGCATCGAAGAGCGCGTCGAGCGCGATATCGCCGCGGCCGACCGCCTCCTCGAAGAGTTTGCCGATCGCGGCGGCCGTGTGCCGCGCGGTGTCGATCAGCCGCGTGTCGGGCGATTCGATGCCGGTCGCGGCCGTGAGCTCGATCAGCGTCTCGGAGACGGAGAGCAGATTGCCGAGCCGGTCCTTGGCCTGCGAGAAGTTGTCGGCCGAGTTCTCGACGCCGGACGCCATCTCGCCCACCTGCTCGTCGAGACGGTGGCACTGCGTCTCGATCTCGTCCGTCAGCGACGCGATCTGTTCGGCTTCTCCTGCAAGCTCGGTGATCGCGTGGCCGGTCGCATGCACGACCTCGCCGATCGTGCGCGTGCCCTCGCGCACGCGATGCGCGCGGGCGGCGTTGTCGGTGCCTTCCGCGATCAGGTGTTCGGTCTGCTCGGCGAGCCGCGCGAGGGTCGTCTCGATCTGGGCCGTCGCCTGCCCGGTCTTCGCGGACAGGTTCTTGACCTCGGCCGCGACGACCGCGAAGCTGCGTCCCGACTCGCCGGCGCGTGCGGCCTCGATCGCGGCGTTCAGCGCGAGCAGGTGGGTCTGGCGCGCGATGACGGAGATTTCCTCGGACACGGCCCGCACGTGATCGAGCGCGTCGCGCAGCGCGCCCATCTGATCGCCGATCGTGGTGACGCCCTCGAGGAGGCCGTGAATGTCGGCGAGCGATGCCTCGATCGTCTGCTGCGACTGCCGGACCGCATTCGACGCATTGGCGCTGACGTCGCGCACCTGCTGGGCGGCCTCGGCGATCCGGTGGTTGCCGCGCAGCGTGAGCGCGGCCGATTCGCGCAGCGTATGGCACACCTGCGCCTGCCGGGCGACGCGGGCCGCGACTTCCTCGACGTGGCCCGACACGTCGCAGATCTCGATGCCGAGCCTGCCGGCCTGTTCGGCGATGTCGCCGACGAGCGCGCGCGACGAACGGCGGCCGCGGCCGATTCCGAAGAAGTTCACGTTGGTGGGCCTCCTTGAGGGCATGCGCGCCGGTTTCCCGGCGGATGTGGGGCGTGCGTTCCTGACTTGACGGCCCCACGGCCGCGGACTTGAGGTCGGGTAAACATCGAGATCGGCATGCTGGATGGTCGGACCGATGCCGGCCGGGATGCGTTTGCGCCACGTTTCCGTGGCGGCGCCCCCGCGGTGCGGAGCCGGACGGGCGGCGCGCGGCGGCCGCCCGTGCGCAGGCGCTGCGTCAGAACACGTGATGGATGCCTGCGTTGACGCCGACCGTCGTGCCCGGCAACCCGTACAACGCGCCGCCCGTGATGCCGAGGCCCGTATTCATCGCACCGTGGTTGTTGACCACGCCAACCTGCGCATACAGGCCCGTTCGTTTCGACAGGCTGTAGTCGGCGCCGATCGCGGCAAGCAGCGAATGATTGTGCGAATCGTTGCGGTCGGTCGTGTACCACGCACCGGTGTTCAGGTCGAGGGCGGGCGTGATGCGATAGTCGAGGCCGGCGCTGTACACGTTGTTGCTGAACGAGCCGGCGACCTTGTAGCTCGTGAACGACGCCTTGCCGGTCACCGGCCCGAACGTATAGGCGGTGCCAATCGTGCGGCCGACGAACGCGACCGTGCTCGGCACCGGCGTCGGCGACGTGCCGCCGTTGCCATCGTAGAGCGCCGCGTTGAGCATGAAGCCGCCGTTCGTATAGGTGAGGCTGCCGGAATACTGGCGTCCCGCCTGGAAGTCGCCGGCCTTGCCGCCGAAACCGAACATCGCGCTGGCCGTCAGCCCGGCGATCGTGGGGCTCGTGTACGAAATCGCGTTCGGGTTGAACAGGCCCGTGACGAGCACGTTGTCGACATACGGCACCAGCGCGGCGCCGAAGTGCGAGACGTTGCGCGGATCCGATCCGAGTATCGCGAGCACGAACGGCGAGAACTGCAGGCCGACCTTCGTTTCGCCGAAGCCGCCGTCGATTCCGACCCACGCCTGGCGGCCGAAGAAGTTGCCGTTCGAATGGCCGAACGCGCCGTCCGTGACGTTGAAGCCGCTTTCCAGCTTGAATCTCGCGTGCAGCCCGCCGCCGAGATCCTCGGTGCCCGCGATGCCGAAATTGGTCGGCGTCATGCCCGTGTCGGTCAGCGCGAACTGGCGGCCGGCGTTGCCGCCGGTTGCCGAATCGAGCGATCGGTTCGTATAGAGCAATGCGGCGTCGAGATCGCCGTACAGCGTGACGCTGCTCTGCGCGAAACCGTTCGGGCTTGCCGCCGCGCCGAGCAGCGCCGCGCAAATCGTCCATGTCCTGCTCTTCATCGTGTGTCTCCGTTTTTGTGAATGTTCTAATACGTACGACTAATTAAATATTCGATGGCGAAAGCGATGCGAGCCGCCTGCATGCCGTGCCGTCGGGGAACGCACGGCGCCGCGCCGCGGCGCGCCGTCGCGCGCGGGCCCGGCCTCAGGCGAGCTTGGCATAGACGTTGCACCAGCCTTCGGCGGCAACCGTCTTGCCCGCGAACATCGGGCAAGTACCGAAGGATTCGCCCGCGGCGGCCTTGTAGAAGCGGCAGTTCGAACAGGTCTGTCCGGCCTGATACTGCGGGAACTTGCCGGCATCGACGGCCGTGGCCTTTGCGCGGTAGCCGAGCGTCTTCGCTGCGGCGTCGTTCTCGTCGACGGGCGGTGCGGCTGCGAATGCGCCCGTGCCGGCCGCGAGCGCGGCGCACAGGCCGGCGGCCTGTACGAAGAAGGTTCTGCGATGTCGGGAGATCATGATGTATTCCTGAATGAAATGACGAGAAAAGTCCGACCCGCGCGCCGGGCATGCTGCCGGGCACGAAGGTCGACCGAAACGAAAGCGGGCGGGAAGTTATTTGCGCGGGCCGGCGACGAGCGGCGCCTTCGACGCGTTGGCGATATCGGCGGTCAGCTTGGTCTTCGACGCGTCGTAGCCGTTCGAGTACAGCAGGAACGCCATCAGGTCCTCGTATTCCTGGGCAGTCATCTTGCCGGGGCGATCGGCCGGCATGTTGCTCGACATGTACAGGAAGATGCCGCCGACCGTGATGTGCGACTTGCCCTCGGGCGCGAACGATTCCCCGCTCAGCGCGGGTGCGGTATTGCCCTCGAGCTGGTCGCCGTGGCATTTCGCGCATGCATCGGTATAGAGCTTCTTGCCGTGTTGCACCTGCGCCTGGTCGAACGACGGGACGCCACTGCCTTCGCTCGTCGAAACCTTGATGAAGCCGCTTTTTGCCGGCCGCCGAGCGGCCGCGATCGCACCGTCGAGAAACCGCGCGGGCACGGGCGTGGCGGCGGCTTGCGCGATGTCGTCGGGAAGCGTCCAGCCGCGCGTGAGCGACGCGAGACGGCCGTTGCCGCTCATCCGCGACAGCGTGGCGTCGATGCGCCGTTGCAGCGCGTCCTTGCCCGGCCCGAATGCGAACGACAATTGCCAGTCCGAGTACGGCGACGATGTCGCCGCCACCTTGAACCGTTGTCGCGGGTGCGCACGCTCGTAGGCGACGACGCTCGGATACCAGACGATCGCGCGCTGCGCGCGACCCGTGGCGAGCGCGCCGATCGTCTTTTCGCTCGTGTTTTCGAGGTCGAAGCGGGCGTTCGCCTGCTGCGCGGCGATCAGTTGCGACGGGCTGCCGTACGTGGCCGCGATCGTTTCCTTCGCGCCGGTCGGCGCTTGCGCGTCGCGCAGCGACACGCTGACGTAGCCGGAGCGCAGATAGCCTTGCGAGAACGTCATTTTCGATTCCGACGCATCGGCGATCGCCGAACGCGGGAAGCCCGCGATCACGTCGCAGTCGCGTTCGAGCGATTTCGTCAGCTCGCTGGCGGAGATGCCGTCGTCGTCGCCGTTGTCGTCGACGCCGCGTGTGTTGAAGGTCGCAGCGATGCCCGCGGTGCGGAACACCTCGCGCGCAACGGAGCGGTCGAGCGCCGTGGTGGGGCTGCCGGGCAACGTGCAGACGCGCACGCCGGCCGACGCGGCTGCCGGTGTCAGCGCCACGCCCACGGCGAGCAGACTGGCGACGGTAACGGAAGTGAGGCGAGTATTCATGGTCGTGGGTCCGGTTGAAGCGGGTGGGGCGTCGCGCCCGCATCGGGCGCATGCGGGCGCGATTCGGGCGCGATTCGGGCGTGGCGCCGGTTCAGTTGAGCGCGAACACGTAGAGCGTGCCGCCGCGCGGAACGTCCTTCGCGATGTCGGCCATCGGGCCGCCCCAGATCGGGTTTGCGCCGCCGTAGCCGGCGAGCACGGCGACATACTCCTTGCCGTCGACCTCGTACACCGACGGCTGCGAAATGATGCCGCTCGCCAGTTGCGGGCTTTCCCACAGCACCTTGCCGGTCGCCGTATCGAACGCGTACAGGTGGCCGTCGAGCGAGCCGCTGAACGCGAGGCCGCTCGCCGTGGTCGCGACGCCGCCGTTCCATGGCTTCTTCGTCCAGTGACTCCACAGCTTCTTGCCGGTGTTCACGTCGATGGCCGTCAGTTCGCCGTAGCCTTCGCTGCCCGGCTCGGGCTTGATCTCGAAGCCTTCGCCGAGATACGGCAGGCCTTCCATGTAGCTGACCGATTTGCCGGTCAGGCTCATGCACGCATGCAGCGCGGGTACGACCGCGATGTTGCGTTCCTGGTCGTACGAGATCGACCACCAGTTCTTGCCGCCGAGGAAGCTCGGGCACGTTTCGATCGTCGTGCCGGCCTTCGGGAACTTCGATGCGTCCTGGATCGGCTTGCCGTCGGCCGTGTAGCCGGTGACCGACAACGCCTTCACGAACGGCGTCGCGTAGATCAGCTTGCCGGTCGTGCGGTCGATCGCGTGGAAGAAGCCGTTGCGGTCGGCGTGGATGATCGCGTCGTAGTCCTTGCCCTTGTACTTGATGTCCGCGAGGACGGCCGCGTTCACGCCGTCGTAGTCCCACGTGTCGTTGTTCGTGTACTGGTAATGCCACTTCAGGTTGCCGCTCTTCGCATCGAGCGCGAGCAGCGAGTCGGAATACAGGTTGTCGCCGGGGCGCAGCGCCGCGAGCCATGGGCCGGGGTTGCCGACGCCCCAGTACAGCGTGCGCGACGCGGCGTCGTACGTGCCGGTGAGCCACGCTGCGCCGCCGCCATGGCTTTGCATGCCGTCGGGCCAGGTTTCCGCGCCCTTTTCGCCGGCGGCGGGGATCGTGTAGCGTTTCCAGATCTGCGAGCCGTCCTCCGGATTCAGCGCGGCGATGTAGCCGCGAATGCCGTATTCGCCGCCGGACGTGCCGACGACGATCGCGCCGTCGATCGCGAGCGGTGCGAGCGAGAACGCGTAGCCGAGGCCCGGCTCGAACATCTGCTTCTTCCACACGAGATTGCCGCTCTGCGCGTCGAGCGCCGCGATTTCGCCGTTCAGCATCGCGATGTAGACGTTCTTGCCGTACAGCGCGACGCCACGGTTGACGACGTCGCAGCACGCGGTCTTGAACGATGCGGCGCCGAGCTTCGGCTCGTATTTCCACAACTGCTTGCCGGTCTTCGCATCGAACGCGTAGACGTTGTCCTTCGGCGTCGTCACGAACAGGTAGTTGCCGTTGACGATCGGCGTGGCCTCGAAGCCTTGCTTCAGGTCGGCGGGGAATTTGTACGCCCACACCTGCTTGAGATCCTTCGCGTTCGACGTGTCGATCTGCTTGAGCGGCGAATGCGAGCGGCCGTCGTAGGTGCGGTAGTAAGTCAGCCAGCCCGGGTCGCCGTGTGCATCGGTCAGGCGCTGGTAGGTCACGGCAGGGTAGTCCGCGGCCGCTTCGACGAGGCCGGGGTTCAGCGCGACGGCGGCCGCCACTGCTATTCCGATCGTCGCCAGCCGGCTCGCTGAAGCCGAGAGTTTCTTCATGGTTGTCTCCTGGGTCATTGTGGTCGCACCGCGCCGCGAACGATTCGTCGCGCCGGCACGGTTGGGGTTCCGGGCCGAGTGCACTGCCCGTCACGCAAGTCGCATGCCATCGCGGCCGGAAGCCGGTGTGGCGCGGCGCACCGGCGCATCGCAGGCGATGCGTCGCACGACGCAGCGCGCCATCGGCTCGACGAAGGTGTTGCATTCAGGGACACCGTCGCGCGCGAAGTGTTGCCAAACATGACAGGTGGCGCAGTCCGCGGAACAGCGGGCCGTCGGTCGCGCGCATGCCGGTCCGACGCGATGGGCGGGGCAGTGCGCGCCGCTCTTGCTCTGGGCGCTGGCACGGTTCTCGCACGTTGGCTTCGCGACACCCGTCGCCGCGCGGTGCATCGCACGGGGCGGCGCAATGCAAGTGCGGAGACAACGGAAATGATCAGGAGGCCAAAGGCAGCCGGGCGCGACGGCGCGACGCGGCGTGGCCGGCGTGTGCGATGCGTCGGCACGACCCTCGGCGCGCTGGCGCTGTGCGGCCTGCCGCCCGGTGGCGTGCGCGCGCAGCAGCAGGCGGAGGGCGCCGCGGTCGCGCTGCCCGCCTCGACCGCCGTGCTGCCCGCGGTGGCCGTGGTCGGCACGACGCCGCTGCTCGGGATCGGCACGCCGCTGTCGGAGGTGCCGGCGAACGTGCAGACGGTGCGGGCGGCCGAGCTCGACGTGCAGCACCGTGCGACGCTCGCCGATTTCTTCGCCGCGAACCTGCAGAGCGTGACGATCTCGGACGCGCAGGGCAACCCGTACCAGACGGACGTCAACTATCGTGGCTTCGCCGCGTCGCCGCTGCTCGGCACGCCGCAGGGCTTGTCGGTGTTCGTCGACGGCGTGCGCGTGAACGAGCCGTTCGGCGACGTCGTGAACTGGGACATCCTGCCCATGCAGGCGATCGACCGCGTGCAGCTGATTCCGGGCTCCAACCCGGTGTACGGGCGCAATACGCTCGGCGGTGCGCTCGCGATCACGACGAAGAACGGCCGGTCGAACCCGGGCGGCGAAGCGGAGGTGTCGGGCGGCGCGTGGGGCCGCAAGACCGCGGGTATCGAGCAGGGCGGGACGATCGGCCCGAACCTCGATTACTACGCGAGCGCGAACGTCGCGAACGACGGCGGCTGGGCCGACCGCAACGCGAGCCGCGTGAGGCAGGCGTTCGGCAAGCTGCGCTACACCGATGCGGACACCACGCTGTCGATCGCCGCAGGCGGCGCGGACAACACGCTGTCCGGCACCCAGACGATCCCGCGCTCGTTCCTCGGCAACCCGAAGCAGGCGTATACGTATCCGGACCGCAACCGCAACGGCGCCGGCTACCTGACGCTGTCGGGCGACCGCTTTTTCGGCGAGCACGTCGAGTTGAGCGGTAATGCGTACTACCGGCACCTGCGCAACGCCAACACGAGCAGCAACAACAATACGGACTACGGATCGGTGGACGAGGATGGGACGGTCGACACGGTGCAGGGCCGCAACGCGCAATCGACGATCGTCACCGACAGCTACGGCGGCAGCGTGCAGCTCACGCTGCTCGGCAAGCTCGGCGGGATGGAGAATCAACTGGTCGCGGGCGTGTCGGCCGATATCGCGAACTCGAGCTACGTCGCGTCGTCGCAGGACGCGTCTTTCACCGACGCGCGCGCGGCGATCGGCAGCGGCGATTTCGTCCGGCAGACCAGCGCGAAGACGCGCAACGCGAATGTCGGCGCATACCTGAGCGATGCGCTGTCGCTGACGCCGCACTGGACGCTGACGCTGTCGGGCCGCTACGACTGGTCGAAGGCGCGGATCGGCGACGAGAGCGGCGTGCAGCCGCTGCTCGACGGCAACCATGTGTTCTCGCGCTTCAACCCGGCCGTCGGGCTCAACTGGAACCCGGTCGCGGGCTTCACCGCGTATGCGGCCTACAACGAAGGCATGCGTTCGCCGACCGCGATCGAGCTCGCCTGCGCGGACCCGGCCGCACCGTGTTCGCTGCCGAACGACTTCATCGCCGACCCGGCGCTCAAGCCCGTGATCTCGAAGACGTTCGAAGCCGGCGTGCGCGGCCGCATCGGCGCGGCGACGACCTGGAGCGCCGCCGCCTACCGCACGACGCTGACCGACGACATTCAATTCATCAGCAGCCCGGCCAGCGCGCAGGGCTATTTCCGCAACGTCGGCGACACGCGGCGGCAGGGTATCGAGCTCGCCGGCCGCACGCGGCTCGGTCCGCTCGGTGTCGGGCTGTCGTACAGCCATGTCGATGCGACCTACCGATCGTCGTGGACCGAACACAGCCCCGCGAATTCGGCGGCTGACGCGAACGGCAACGTGACGGTCAAGCCGGGCGACCGCGTGCCCGGCATTCCCGCGCATACGGTGAAGCTGCGGCTCGACTATGCGGCGACGCGCGCGTGGGACATCGGCGCGAACGTCACCTGGCGCAGCGACGTGTACGCGCGCGGCGACGAGAACAACGCCGACGCGAACGGCCGGATCGCGGGCTACGTGCTGGTCGATCTCGACATGCGTTACCGGGTCACGAAGCGGGTCGAGGTGTTCGCGAGCGTGACGAACCTGTTCGACAAGCGCTACGCAAGCTTCGGCGCGCTCGGCCAGAATTTCTTCAACGGGCCGAACCACACGTTCGACGGCGCCCATCCGGTGAACGAGCAGTTCGTCGGGCCGGGCGCGCCGCGCGGCGCGTGGGTCGGCGTGCGCTATGCGTGGGATTGAGGGGCGCGCGGCCGCGTGCGTGATCGCGTCACGACGCGAATGGGCGCGGAGTCGTCACGCGAACGGCGCTGTCGCGAACATCGCATGCACGGCGCGTGCGACGCTGCGCGCCAACGCGGGCTCGCTTGCCAGATGCCCGGCCTTCACGCATTCGATCTTCGCGTCGGGAGCGGCGCGCGCGAGCCGCTCGACATTGTCGACCGGGCAAACGGGATCGTCCATCCCGTGCGCGGCGAACAGCGGCACGCGGGCTTGCGCGGCCCGTCGCGCGAGCGCGAGCACGCGGCGCTCGCCGAGCCAGCAATCGTGTTGCAGGTAGTGCGCCTGGATCCGGTATTTGTCGATCAGCCGGCCGACGGTCTGGTCCGAACGGATCGCGCGCACGGGCGAGCGGCGCGTGCGCGCCGATCCGAGGACGGCGTTTTCATACGCGCGCCACGCGAGCGCCACGGCGCGCTGCCCGCCCGCGCCCGCGCCGTGGCGCAGCCGCTGCGCGCAGCGCGACAGCAGGCGATCCGGCCGGCCGCCGCCGGCCGCTGCATGCAGGCGTCGCCATTCGCGCGGCGCCCGCGAACGGGAAGTCGTGAAGAGTCCGCGGACTTCGCGTGGCGACGTCAGGAACAGGCCGCGCAGCACGACGCCCGTCACCCGCTCCGGATGCGTGCCGGCATACGCGAGTGCGAGCGCGGCGCCCCACGATCCGCCGACGACGCCCCAGCGTGCAATGCCGAGCTGCTCGCGCACCGCCTCCAGATCCGCGATCAACTGCGCGGTGTTGTTGTGGCGCGTGCTGCCGCGTGGAGCGGATGCGCCCGCACCGCGCTGGTCGACGAGCACGACGCGCATGCAGGTGAGATCGAACAGCCGCAGGATGCCGGCCTGGCTGCCGCTGCCCGGCCCGCCGTGCAGCACGACGACCGGATGGCCGTGCGCGGTGCCGGCCACGGCGAATGCGATCGATTGCGCGTCGCGGTGCAGGCGGCGGCGCACGGGCGCGGTCGGCGACGCTGGCGTGTCGGACAAGGCCCGCGGCGCGGGCGACGGCGTGGATCGAATCGGGCGACGTGTCATGTCGATAGGGTTCGGGCGGAATGGGAAGAGGCAACCGTCGCTCGGCTGGGCATGGCGACCGGATGGGTTCTGCGATGAAGCCAGAAACGCGCCAGCCGGAAAGCTCCGGATTCGCACGGGTAGCCGCGCGTCGGGAAATCGCGGTATCACGAAGCCTTGGCCGTCGCGCGACGCGACGCCGCCACACCCGGACGATTCATTACATCGTGCTTTCAAATCGTATCCGGGTGCCGGCGTGGCCCGATGCTTGCTTGCAATGACGGCAAAGCATCCGGCAGTTGACCGGAAGGATCCCCCGGAGGAGACAATGCGCGACGACGTAGAGCAGGCGGCCGGGTCACGGGCCGCGCATCCCGCTGGCTGGCCCGCACCATCGATCCAGAAGGCCCATGAGCGCTCGGAGACGTTCGGCCTGCGGGTGTCGGCACGGCCCGACTACGACGTGCTGTCGAACTCGGCGCTGGTGCTCAAGCGCGAGCAGAACCGCGTGCTGTGCGTGCACGCGATGCCGGTGATGGAGACGCTGCACGAGCAGATCGTCAACACGCAGAGCATGATCGTGCTGACCGATGCGGAAGGCCTGATCCTGCATTCGATCGGCGACGACGATTTCCTGCGCCGCGCGGAGAAAGTCGCGCTGCGCCCGGGCGCGAACTGGGCGGAGAACCGGCAGGGCACCAACGCGATCGGCACGGCGCTGGCCGAGCTGTGCCCGATGGTCGTCCACGGCGACCAGCACTTCCTGGCCGCGAACCGCTTCCTGACCTGTTCGAGCGTGCCGATCCTCGATCCGTACGGCGACGCGATCGGGGTGCTCGACGTGACGGGCGATCACCGCAGCTATCACCAGCACACGATGGCGCTTGCGAAGATGTCGGTGCAGATGATCGAGAATCACCTGTTTACGACGACCTTCCAGGAAACGCTGCAGGTGTCGTTCCATGGCCGCCCCGAGTTCCTCGGCACGCTGATGGAGGGGATCGTCGCGTTCACCGCGGACGGCCGCTTCCTGTCGGCCAATCGCAGCGCGCAGTTCCAGCTCGGCATGCCGCTCGCCGCGCTGCGCGCGCACACGCTGTCGTCGCTGTTCGACATCACCAGTGCGCAACTGATCGACCGCATGCGCGCGAGCACCGACCGGCACCTGATGCTGAATCTCGGCAACGGCGCGGTGGTCTGCGCGCGCGTGCACTTTCGCCGCGCGACGCTCGTCGAAGGCAGCCGGCCGACCGACGTCCACGACGCGGGGGCGCCGGCCGCACACTCGAACGCGGTGCCCGCGCCGGCCGCGGGCACGTCGGCCGGCTTGTCGCGGCTCCACTATCTCGACACCGGCGACGCGCAGGTCGCGTGCGTGATCGCGAAGGTGCGCAAGGTGATCGGCAAGGACATCCCGATCCTGATCACCGGCGAGACCGGCACCGGCAAGGAACTGCTCGCGCAGGCGATCCACAACGACTCGCCGCGCCGCGCCGCGCCGTTCGTCGCGGTCAACTGCGCGTCGATTCCGGAGACGCTGATCGAGTCCGAGCTGTTCGGTTACGAGGAGGGCGCGTTCACCGGTGCGCGCCGCAAGGGGGCGATCGGCAAGCTGCTGCAGGCGAACGGCGGCACGCTGTTCCTCGACGAGATCGGCGACATGCCGTATCCGCTGCAGGTGCGGCTGCTGCGCGTGCTGCAGGAGCGCCTCGTGAACCCGCTCGGGTCGACGAAGACGATCGCCGTGGACATCGCGATCATCTGCGCGACCCACCGCGATTTGCGCGAGATGATCGCGCAGAACCGCTTTCGCGAGGATCTGTACTACCGGCTCAACGGCCTCGTGGTGCGCCTGCCGCCGTTGCGCGACCGCACGGATCTCGCGGTCGTCGTGCAGAAAATGCTGCAACGCGAGGCGTTCGCGGGCCCCGGCCGGCCGCCGTTGTCCGTCGCGCCGGACGTGATGGCGCTGTTCGTGCGCTGCACGTGGCCGGGCAATTTCCGCCAGCTCGGCAACCTGCTGCGCACGGCGGCGGCCATGGTCGACGACGACGGCGAAATCCGGCGCGAGCACCTGCCGGACGACTTCTTCGACGACCTGCGGCGCGCCGACGCGCAGGCCGTGCAGATCACGCCCGATGCGCTCGCCGCGGCGGGCGGCGGGGCTCGCATCGCGGACGCGTCGCTGCCCGCCGACGCGCGTCTCCAGGATGTCGCCGCGTCCGCGATCGCCGCCGCGCTCGCGCGTCATGGCGGCAACGTATCCGCCGCGGCGCGCGCGCTCGGCGTCTCGCGCAACACGATCTACCGGAAGATGCCGGCCGCCGACGCGGGGCGCCATCCATCCGACGGCGACTGACGCGCGGCCGTCGCACGGTGCGCGACCTGTCACAGCCGGTGTGTCAAGTTGCAACACCGGTGTTCAACGATTCAACACTTGTGACCACTCGCGGACAGCGTGCCGCCGGGGCGGCGGCACGCATTCGCGGGAATCGTGTCGGCTATTCGTAAGGATTGCGTCCCGATGCCCGGATGACGGCCGTCGAGGGCCGCCGTGCCGCCGAAGTACGGCTTCGGCACGCTCCTTGCTGAACAGGAACCGACCGCTCGATTGCCGCGGTCATTCGATCCATCCAGCAACGCTTCAATCATCAACTCGACAGGAGACACACCATGCAGTGGACGACACCGTCTTACACCGACCTGCGCTTCGGCTTCGAAATCACGATGTACATCGCCAACCGCTGATCGCCGTGCACGCCGCCCGTTTCGCCGTGGTCGGCGCGGGCGGCCTCGGGAATTGACGCCCATGAAGATCAAGATACTCGGCTCGGGAGCCGGCGGCGGCCTGCCGCAATGGAACTGCAATTGCGCGAACTGCCGCCGTGCGCGCAGCGGAAGCGGCCACGTGCTGCCGCGCACGCAGTCGTCGATCGCGGTCAGCGACGACGGCGTCGACTGGGTCCTCGTCAACGCGTCGCCCGACATTCTTTCCCAGTTGCGCGCGGATCCGGACCTACAACCGGCGCGCGCGATCCGCGACAGCGGCGTCGCCGCCGTCGTGCTGTGCGATGCGCAGATCGATCACGTGACGGGCCTGCTGATGCTGCGCGAGCGCTCGACGCCGCTGCCGCTCTACGCGAGCGCGCCGGTGCTCGACGACCTGTCGACCGGCTTGCCGCTCGTGCCGCTGCTCGGCCATTACTGCGGCGTCGCCGCGCACACGATCGTGCCCGGCGAGCCGTTCGCGGTGCCGGCGGCGGGCGGGATCCGTTTCACCGCGATCGCCGTCGACAGCAAGCCGCCGCCTTATTCGCCGCGGCGCGCGGCGGCCGCGCCCGGCGACAACATCGCGCTGTCGATCGAAGACGTCGCGAGCGGGCGGCGCGCGTTCTATGCGCCGGGGCTCGCGTCGGTCACCGACGACGTGCGCGCGGCAATGGACGGCGCCGATCTCGTGCTGGTGGACGGCACGTTCTGGACCGGGACCGAGATGATCGACCTCGGCCTGTCGGGCAAGCACGCGGCCGACATGGGGCATCTCGCGCAGTGCGCGGAAGGCGGGCGGCCCGGCATGATCGACTGGCTCGACCTGCTGCCCGCACGAACGCGCAAGGTGCTCACGCACATCAACAACACGAACCCGATTCTCGATCCGCATTCCGTCGAACACGCGCACCTGCGCGCGCATGGCATCGACGTCGCACACGACGGCATGCAATTCCAGGTCTGACGATGAACGCACCGATCCCCGCTACGGCGTTGCACGCGACGCCCTGGACCGCGACCGAATTCGAGGCGCGCCTGCGTGCGCTCGAATCGCGCTATCACATCCATCATCCGTTCAACCGGCGGCTCAACAGCGGCGCCTGTTCGCCCGCGCAGATCCGCGGCTGGGTCGCGAACCGCTTCTACTACCAGATCTGCATTCCGCTCAAGGATGCAGCGATCCTGTCGAACTGCGCCGATCGCGATACGCGGCGCCGCTGGATCCAGCGGCTGATCGACCACGACGGGCAGGGCGACAACGAGGGCGGCATCGAGGCGTGGGTGCGGCTCGGCGAGGCGTGCGGCCTCACGCGTGCCGAACTGTGGTCGCTCGAACACGTGTTGCCCGGCGTGCGTTTCGCGGTGGATGCGTATGTGAATTTCGCGCGCCATGCGCCGTGGCAGGAAGCCGTGTGCTCGTCGCTGACCGAGATGTTCGCACCGCAGATCCATCTCGACCGGCTCGCGGGCTGGCCGTCGCATTACCCGTGGATCGAGCCGGCCGGGCTGCATTACTTCCGCAGCCGCGTGCCGCTCGCGCAGCGCGACGTCGAGCATGGGCTCGCGGTCACGTTGCAGCATTTCACGACACCGGACGCCCAGCAGCGCGCGCTCGGCATTCTGCAATTCAAGCTCGACATCCTGTGGTCGATGCTCGACGCCGTCGAAAAGGCCTACCCCCAATGAATGCGATCGAAGCCGCCAGCGGCGTGCCGCTGCGCCCCTGCCTCAGGGGCATGTACCGTCTGCAATGGGAGGCGGCCCAGGATGCGTACGTACTTCTCTATCCGGAGGGCATGGTCAAGCTCAATCCGAGTGCCGGCGAGATTCTCGCGCGCTGCGACGGCACGCGCGAACTGGACGACATCATCGGCGAACTCGAGCGCCTGTTCATGCAATCGGATCTCGCGACCGACGTCTACCGTTTTCTCGATCATGCGCGACTGCGCGGCTGGCTGGACTGACATGACGCCCGACACGCCCCGTCCGTCCGCGCCGCTGTGGCTGCTCGCGGAACTCACGTACCGCTGCCCGTTGCACTGCGCGTTCTGCTACAACCCGGTCGATTTCGCGACTCACGGCGCGGAACTCGATACCGACGCATGGCGCACGGTCATCAGTGATGCGCGCGGGCTCGGCGCCGCGCAAATCGGCTTCTCGGGCGGCGAG
Source organism: Burkholderia sp. ABCPW 11 (assembly GCF_001523445.1). Lineage (NCBI taxonomy): Bacteria > Pseudomonadati > Pseudomonadota > Betaproteobacteria > Burkholderiales > Burkholderiaceae > Burkholderia > Burkholderia sp. ABCPW 11. Next base: position 61,225 of record NZ_LOVM01000046.1, read on the forward strand.
CCGCTGCAGCGCGGCGACCTCGAGACGCTCGTCGCGTATGCGCGCGGCCTTGGCTTCTATACGAACCTGATCACGTCGGGCATCGGGCTGAACGTCGCGCGCATCGAGCGGCTCAAGGCCGCCGGGCTCGACCACATCCAGTTGTCGCTGCAGGATTCGACGCGCGAGCTGAACGATTTCCTGACCAGCACGCGCACGTTCGAGCTGAAGCGCGACGTGGCGCGGCTGATCAAGGCGCACGGCTACCCGATGGTGCTCAACTGCGTGCTGCATCGCTACAACCTGCCGCACGTGGGGCAGATCATCGAGATGGCGCTCGATCTCGGCGCCGATTACCTGGAACTGGCGAACACGCAGTACTACGGCTGGGCGATGCTCAATCGCGACCAACTGATGCCGACCGTCGAGCAGGTGCGCGAGGCCGAGGAAACGGTCAACCGCTATCGCAAGCTGATCGGCGAGCGCTGCAAGATCCTGTTCGTCGTGCCCGACTATTTCGAGCGCCGCCCGAAGGCCTGCATGAACGGCTGGGGCTCGGTGTTCCTCGGCGTCGCACCGGACGGCACCGCGCTGCCGTGTCATGCCGCGCGGTCGCTGCCGGGGCTCGCGTTGCCGAACGTGCGCGACCGCGCGCTGCGGGAAATCTGGTACGACAGCGATGCGTTCAACGCGTTTCGCGGCGAAGACTGGATGAGAGCGCCGTGCCGCACGTGCGACGAGCGCCATGCGGATCACGGCGGTTGCCGGTGCCAGGCCTACCTGCTGGCCGGCGACCCGAAAGAGGCCGATCCGGTGTGCGCGAAGTCCGCGCATCACGACCGGATCGAACAGGCCGTGCAGTTCGCACGACGTCGTGCGCCGCGCGACGAACAGCCGCTGGTATTTCGCAGCAAGGAGAATTCGCTCGCGCAATGCGGCGCGGCGTGCGACGGCTGACGGGGTACGGCTGGGGACAGTGGCAGGGCGAGCGACACAGCGCGACGCGATGGATATCGGGACGATCGCTACGCAGTCCTCTTCATATCGTTGGCGACGCGCGATTTTCGCGTGCGAGGACGGCTGAACGCCGGACGGAGACCCGATGCGGCAGGCCGGGTGGTCGCCGCGCGTGTCGCGACCGGCAGCGGCTATCCGCGCCTCGATGCCGCGGCGCGCGACACGGGGCTGGCGAGCCGCTGCGCGACGCACGCGAAAAACGGTGCGCCGTCGCCGATGCGGGCGCGCGCACCGATCACGTTCAATCTCGACGAATGACCGGGCACGTCGGCGACATCACCCGTCGTCGGCCTTCGCCTGCAAATCCTTCAGCCCTTGAATCACGACCAGCAGCGCCCGGCCGTGCTCGTCCGAGCCATCCCACGCGTCGACGATCGCGTCGCGCAGCAGGTCGTTGTACCGGCGGCGCGACGGCTCCGTCTCGACACCATAGAAACTGCATAGCTTGTTGAATGGCGCGCTGCGGCGCAGCCGGCGCCCGTTCGACAGCCGAAGGCGCGACACGGTTGGCTGGCTGACCCCGGAAAGTCGCGCGATTTCGCTGGACGAGCGCGTATCTGCCATCAAGCGGCGCAACAGGTCTTGAACGGGAAAATCTTGGTCCGGGGCTTCCATGCGATGCATTATACCTATACAGTTACGGCTGTTGAATGGGCTTGCTGTCGACAGCGAGGCTGTATCCCGAGAAAGTTGATGACACTGAAACACCTCCCACCCACGTTCTGCTGGACCAAGATCGGTACCGAGTCCGGCGAGGAACTGCCGACCGTCGTGCTCCGCAAGGAATGGGAGCGCCGGCTCGGAGGCGGGCGCTTTCTGTGGGGCATCAACCAGCCGCTCGGCAACAGCGCGCAAGTCGCCGCGCATCGCACGGGCTCGCTGCTCGCGCTATTTTCGCCGGTCGCGTCGCGCTCGCGCGCGGGCGAGCGCAAGGACGCGCTGCTGTGGAATGCGTGGGTCGACGCAAGCGGGCAGGTGCGGCCTTTGCCGCCGCACACGTTCATCGCCAGCCGTTCGACGTTGCCGTCGGGCCGGCGCCGCGAGCAGCACTACGCGCTCGTGTGCGCATCGTCCACCGCGGTGACGGTCGGCACGCAGTTGCGCGTGTTTCCCGACCACCTGCGCAGCGTGAGCACCGGCAGGCCGCTGGGCGCCGCGCAGGGAGCGGCCGTGGTCGACTGCATCGGGCGTGCGAAGGAGCAGACGGGCAAGAGCTATCCGCTCGCGCTGTCGGTGGAGCTCGAAGCACCGTATTTCGTGCGGCTCGCGCAGCCGTGCGTGCTGAAGGCGCGCGATCTCGCGGAAGTGAACAAGGCCACGCGCGCGGGCGATTTCGATCGCTTCGTCGAGCTGGTCGCGCGCTTGCGCGGCCGTTCGCCGACGGACGCCGTGCGCGGCGTCACGCGCGATCTGTTCGATGTGCCGCCGATCGAAACGGCGGCCGCGTATGTGGCGCCCACGCACGTCGCGCGCATGCGCAACCGGCCGGCGGTCGAGCATCCGCGCGATCTCACCGGCGATCTGTTCGACCTGTCGCCGGGTGAAGCTGCTGCGTTCGCCGGGCTCGCCCATCCGCGCATCGGGCGCGCGTGACGCCACGCGCGAAATCGTTCGCGCAAGAATTTGTTGCAATCTCGCCGTAGCGGATCGGCGAACGCGGAGCGACAATCGGCACGAAGCGCGCGGTGCCGCGGCCGATACGTCGCCACGCGACGGGGCGTGGTTCACGCCGCCGACATGCGTATCACGCACACTGAGCGTCGGCGTGCTTCACACCGCAATCCTGAGGGAGAAGTGTCGATGTCGACCCACATCTGTTCGCGGGAAGCGCGAGCCGCACAACGCTTCGTCGAAGCGACGCGCAACGTGGATCGGGCGTTTCGCGCGGTGCGCGGCGAAAGCGACGACGACGGCTCGTCGGCCGAATACGCACGCGCGATGTCGCGTCTCGATCGCGCGCTCGACGAGCTGGCGCGTGCACAGGAATTCTTCGATCGCATCGTCGGCGCGAGTGCCGCGCACGACAACTGACGGCTTCGTCGTTTCTCTGGTGTCGCGCGTCGAGCGGCGCGCATTCATCTTCTTGTCGGGCATTCATGCCCGGCATGCCGGTTCGTCATCCCGTTTCGATTTCCGGCGTCGGGCAGGCGTCGGCCGGATCGCCGCCGTAACGGAAGCCGTGCGTCAGCCCGCGCGTGTCATGCCCGGCGCGGCCGGCGCGGCACGAGACGCGTAGCCGCGATGCTGAAACGACGTCGCGAAAAACCGCATCTGATAGCGGATCGCATTCGCCCAGTAATCCCACGTATGGCCGCCCGGCCGCTCCGCATAGTCGTGCGGCACGCCGAGCGCGACGAGCCGTTCGTGCAGCGTGCGGTTCGAGCCGACGAAGGCATCGTCGCGGCCGCAATCGATCGTCAGGTCGAGATGCGCGCGCACGAACGCCCGCGCGCTTTCGACGATCACGTTGCGATTCCAGAACGACGGATGGCGATCGGGATCGCCGAACACGTGGGCGATCCCCGGCTCGTCCGTGCAGCAGCGCGGATCGACCGCGCCGCTGATGCTGCCGACCGCGCCGAACGTGTCGGGCCGGTCGAGCGCGATGCGCAGGGCGCCGAAGCCGCCCATGCTGAGCCCGGTGATCGCGCGCGCGTGCTGGGCCGCGATCGTGCGGAAATGCAGGTCGACATAGGACACGACTTCGTCGCCGACGAAGGTCTCGTAGCGGCTGCCCGAATCGAACGGGCTGTCGATGTACCAGCTTTCGTGTCCGCCGTCGGGCATCACGAGGATCACGCGATAGCGGTCGGCCAGCGCGGCGATGTGCGTGTTCGACGTCCAGTCGGTATGGTCGCCGCCCGAGCCGTGCAGCAGATAGACGACGGGGTAACGTTCGCCGTGGTTGTCGCGCGCGTAGTCGTCGGGCAGCACGATGGTGGCCTTCAGCGTCTCGCTCATCGCGGCGCTCGGGATCGCGACGACCCGCGCATGGAAGGCGAAAGCAGGGCTCGTGACGGCGAGCAGCAGAAGGAGCCAGAAGGTACGTGCCAGGCGCATCGATCCTTGCATATGTCGACCCAGTCCGGCCGGAGGCCGGGAAAACCCTGTTCCGGCGACTCTAGCAACCGCGCCTTTCAACCATATTTCGGCGAATCCTACGGGTTGTCAGGCGGACGGCTTGCATACGATGCGCGCGATGGCGGCGCGCAATGCATCGGGCTGCTCGGCCGCGACCAGGTGCCCGCTGCCGGCGATCGTGTCGAAGCCGGCGCAGCGCGCGAGCGCGTGTTCGGGCACGTGCCAGCCCGCGCGCGAGCGTTCGCCGGCGATCAGCCAGACGGGGTGACGCTCGAACACCTGCGCGAGCGCCGGCAGGTAGCCCGCGGCGCCGGTCGTCTCGATCACCGAGCGGCCCATCGCACGCAGCGTCGATGCCGGCTGATGCGCGAGCCAGCGGCGGGCGTCGTCGAGCTGGCGCGGCGACGGTGCGTCGATCGCGCCGCGCAGCCAGTCGAGCGGAGCCGCACGCAGGCCGTCGAGCATCGCATCGGCTTCGCCCGGCGTCATGCGGCCGACCGATGCCGACCAGAACGCATCGTCGAGCGTGAAATTGCCTTCGACGTTGACGATACGCCGCACCCGTTCGGGGTGTGCCTGCGCGAACAGCATCGCGATCGCGCCGCCGACCGAATGGCCGACGACATCGACCGGCTGCATGCCGAAGTACGTATCGACGGTTTGCCGCACGTGTTCGACCTGCGCGGCAAGCGAGATCGCGTCGGGTGGCATGGCGCGATGCGAGCCGTAGCCGAGCAGGTCGGGGCAGAGATGCGGGCCGTTCCATCCGCGCACGTCGAACGTGCCGATGAAACCGTGAATGAAGACGACGGGGGTGGACGGGATCATGCGGCGTGCATCGAAGGAAGCGGCGGCAATTCGAGTTCGGCGAGCAGTTCGTCGAGTTCGAGCACGTGCGTGCGGTCGTGGTCGAGCAGCTCGCGCACGAGTTCGTCGAGCGACATGCGGCGGATGCCGTCGCGCAGCCCGCAGCGTGCGAGTTGCGACGGTTCCAGCACGGCCGCGGTGGCGCACAGCGCGGCGCGGCCGCGGCCGAACGCTGCGACGGCGACATCGAGCGGCTGCGCGAGATAGTCGCGTTGCGCGGCGAGCGCGGTGCCGTCGACGGATTCGATCATGGGCAACTCGGCCGTACACACGGCGTCGATGCGCGCGGCGAACACCGCATCGAGATCGCGCAGGTGGCATGCGTGTTCGACGAGTGAGAAGCCGGTGCCGGCCGGGCGGCGCACGGCCAGCGCCGCCGGCACATGCGCCGCATAGGCGGCGAGCCGGGCGGGCATGCGAGCCAGCGCGGCGACGACGTCGGCGAACGGCAGCCGGTGCGGGTACGCGCTGAATACCGCGCCATAGCTGAACGGCGCACCGCCGAGCCGCCCGCGCGCCTGCACGACCTCATGGCCGTGGCGGCGCATGACGTCGGCGACCATCGCACCGCAGAACTGGCGGGCCGTCGTGTCGGCTTCGACTTCGGGAAACGTGCGCGCGATCTCGTCCTGGATCGCGCCGATCGCGGCGACGCCGACACGCGACAGCGCCGCGAACTCGAGATAGCGCTCGGGCCGATCGATCAACGCTTCGAGCTGGGCGCCGAGCGCGGTCGAGCGGAAACGGTCGAAACGGGAATGCATGACGAAGCCCTGCCTAGTAACGTGTCAAAACGATACGTTACTAGGCAGGGCTTCGTCAACCGTCACGTTTGACGCTTATGGCTTCTGCAGCCCGGGGGTGAATGCGGGGCTGAAATCCTCGGCCTCGAACAGCGGGCGGATCTCGATATCGGAGTCGCCGGGCATCGGGTTCGGGCAGCGCTTCACCCATTCGACGGCTTCCTCCATCGATTTCACCTGCCACAGCCAGTAGCCGGCGACGAGTTCCTTCGTTTCGGCGAACGGGCCGTCGATGACCGCGCGGCTTTTGCCCGAAAAATGCACGCGCTTGCCGTGGCTGCTCGGGCGCAACCCGTCGGCCGCGAGCAGGATGCCGGCTTTCATCAGTTCCTCGTTGAACCGGCCCATCGCGGCCAGCATGTCGGGGTCGGGCATTTGGCCGGATTCGGAATCGGCGGTGGCTTTGACGATGACCATGACGCGCATTGTCGTATCTCCTCGAACGTGAATAGGGCGCTTGCCGGCGGTGCGACGGCAAAACGATCGGTTACGACAATACGACGCGCGACGGCGACGCGAATCGACATCGCGGGCGAAAATTATTCTGGCGCGATCGAAGCGGTGGGGCGCGCTGCGCGGCCGCTGTCACGGAGCGCATCGGCAAAACTGGTATGCTGGCCCGCATCACGTGTACGTGGAGGGTGCCATGGCTGCCAAGGAAGTCTCGAAGAAGAAGTACCTGAAAATCCTGAACAAACGCCTGCGCGCGGAGCCGGCGGCCCCGGCCGGCGCGTCGTTCGTCTTTTTCCCGCTGGGTGCGAAGGCGAAGCATGCGACGGGCGTCGTGTCCGGCGACGCACGCAGCAAGCGTGAACTGGCCGTGATGGCCGCGGTCCAGCGCAAGGCGGCCAAAGAATTCATCGTCGCCGACGCCTGACCGGCCCCGGCCGCACCGCTGCCGGATGACCGCCGCCGCGGCTCACGCGGCGGCGGCTTCGTAGTGAGCGATCGTGCCGGCGAGCACGTGCGGAACGTCGTGCGCGATCGCCGGGCCGTGCGTCGACGGGACGATGTCGAGATCGAGCGTCCGGATCCGACGCAGCGCGATCGTCGTGTGCGCGAGCCATCGATGCGATCCTCGAGCGGGAGTGAAAGCGGCGGCGCCGTCACGCGATCGTCGCGATATATCGAACCGGCGCGTCGATTCGGTCCAGCAGCGTCGCGCCGGATGCGAAGCGCGTCGATTCATGCAGCCCGCCGGGCGGTACCGAACGCTCGCCTCGCCCGAAACGGCTTGAAAACCGACTGCGGCGATCAGGACGCCTCGTCCGCCGCCGCCGCCGGATACCGGCCGCTGCCGTCCGTCTCGCCGCCTGCCGCCAGTTGCTCCAGCGCGAGCCCCTTCGTCTCGATCCCGAGCGTCCATACGGCGACGGCCGCCGCGACGAAGGACAGCGCACCGAGCGTGAACACGCCGCCCTGGCCGAACACCGGCAACACGACGCCGACCACGTAAGGCCCGATCAGCGAGCCGATCCGGCCGACCGCCGACGCGAAGCCCGAACCCGTCGCGCGTGCGCCGGTGCCGTACAGCTCGGGCGTGTACGTGTACAGCGCCGCCCACATCCCGAACAGGAAGAACTGCATCGCGAGGCCCGTGACGATCAGCAGCGTCGTGCTGCCGCCGTACAGCGCGCTCTGGCCGTACGCGTACGCCATCGCGCCGCCGCCGATCAGCGATGCGATGCAGGTCGGCTTGCGGCCCCAGCGTTCGACGAGCCACGCGGCGCACAGGAAGCCCGGCACGCCGCCGAGCGAAATCAGCACCGTGTAGAACACCGATTTCGTGACTTCGAAGCCGGCCTGCTGCAGCAGCGCGCCGAGCCACGACGTGAGGCCGTAGAAGCCGAGCAGCGCGAAGAACCACAGCAGCCAAACCATCACCGTGCGGCGGCGGTACACGCCGCTCCAGATTTCGCGCAATGCGCCGCGGCCACGGGCGGCGGCCGGCTCCGCAAGCCGCGACGGCGGCGGCAGCGTCGCGACGCCGGCCGAGCGCATCACCTTTGCCTCGATCGACTGCATCACCGTGTCGGCTTCCGCGTGCCGGCCCGCATGTTCGAGCCAGCGCGGCGATTCCGGCACGATACGGCGCACGACGAGCACGAACACGGCCGGAATCGCGAGCAGCGCGAACACGGTGCGCCAGCCGAATTGCGGCAGCACGAAATACGCGACGATGCCGGCCGTGATGAAGCCGAGCGGCCAGAAGCCGTCCATCAGTGCGATCAGGCGGCCGCGCTTCTCGGTCGGCACGAATTCCGACAGCAGCGTCTGCGCGACCGGAAACTCCATGCCCATCCCGATGCCGAGCAGCACGCGGTAGACGATCAGCGCGTCGACGCTCTGCGCGGTCGAGCACAGGTACGACGCGGCGCCCCACAGCACCATGCTCCACTGGAAAACGGGCCGGCGGCCGAAGCGGTCGGCGAGCAGGCCGGCGACGGCCGCGCCGAGCACCATCCCGAAGAAGCTCGCGCTCGCGACGAGGCCGGCGGCCGCGGTCGACAGCCCGAACTCCTTGCGGATCGAGCCGAGCACGAACGTCATCGTGCCGAGGTCGACCGAATCGAAGAAGAACGCAATCGCGATGATGAAGAAGATGCGCTTGTGATAGCCGGAGAACGGCAGGCGTTCGAGCCGGGCGGCGGCGGAGGCGGGAGCGGTGGCGGCGGGCATGGCGTCCTCTGAAATGAAAAAGGGGCCGCGCAGCGCATGCTCCAGGGCCCCGATGCTTCGTATTCAGTAGACGCGACCACAAACCGCCGCATCAGAGGAAAAGCGCCGCCTGCTTGCCCAAATGCGTCATCGGCGGGCGGCGCGTGTGACGCCGGCCGTCGTCAATTCTTCAGTTTGTAGCCGGTGCGGAACATCCACGCGACGATCGCGAGCAGGATCACGAGGAACAGCGTGGTTGCAGCGAGACTGATCCACACGTGCACGTCGGCGATCCCGTAGAACGACCAGCGGAAGCCGCTGATCAGGTAGACGATCGGATTGAACAGCGTGATCACGCGCCACGCGGGCGGCAGCATGTCGACCGAATAGAAGCTGCCGCCGAGGAACGTGAGCGGCGTGATGATCAGCAGCGGCACGAGCTGCAGTTTCTCGAAGCTGTCGGCCCAGATGCCGATCACGAAGCCGAACAGGCTGAAGGTGACGGCCGTCAGCACCAGGAACAGCACCATCCAGAACGGATGCAGGATGTGCAGCGGCACGAACAGGCCGGCCGTGGCGAGGATGATCACGCCGAGCAGGATCGACTTCGACGCGGCCGCGCCGACGTACGCGATCACGATTTCCCAGTACGACACGGGCGCGGACAGGATCTCGTAGATCGTCCCCGTGAAGCGCGGGAAGTAGATGCCGAACGACGCGTTCGAGATGCTCTGCGACAGCAGCGACAGCATCACGAGGCCCGGCACGATGAACGACCCGTAGCCGATGCCGTTCACGTCGCTGATGCGCGAGCCGATCGCCGAGCCGAACACGACGAAATATAGCGACGTCGAGATCACCGGCGCGATGATGCTCTGCATCAGCGTACGGCGCGTGCGGGCCATTTCTGCGCGATAGATCGCGCGGATTCCATGCCAGTTCATCAGTTGCTCCGAGAAACCCCGCCCTTCAGGACGGGGAGGAAAGGATTGCTATTGACAGACAGCTTCTTCCACGGATTAGGAGCACCGACATGATCCTTGTCTACCGCTACCGCGTGAAGTCGCTCAACGGACTGCTTAACAAGCAGAGCCGCGCGGTGAACTACGTCTGGAATTTCTGCAACGACACGCAGAAGCACGCGCTCAAGTGGAGCAAGAAGTGGCCTACAGGATTCGACCTGAACGTGCTGACGACCGGCAGCAGCAAGGAACTCGGTATTCACTCCGGCACGGTCAACGCGACGTGCGAGCAATACGCGAAGTCGCGCAGTCAGCACCGTCGCCCGTTGCGGCGGTTCGATTACATCGCGGTCGGCAACGTGTCGGCCAAAAAACTCGCCAAAACCAGGATGGCGAAGAGCGTCTACGACGCATCCTGGTCGTCCTTCCGAAACAAGCTCCGCTACAAAGCGATCGCGCACGGAGTCACGTTCGAGGAAGTGGACGAAAGCGGTTCGACCCAGTCCTGTTCGTCGTGTGGGTCGAAAGACAGCACGACGCGGCCGAAAGGTATTGCGGGACTGCGAATAAGAGAGTGGGTTTGTGGTGGCTGTGGTGTCTTGCATGATCGAGATACCAACGCTGCTTTGAACATTCTCCGATGCGGACGTGCATCGCCAGGTGTGGGAATCCTCTCCCTTTAGGGAGCGGAGGACGTCAAGCGTCAGGCTCCTTGCACGCCGTTGCGGCGGTTGTCGATCAGGCTGACGAAAATGTCTTCCAGCGAGCTCTGCGTCGTGTGCAGGTCGCGAAAGCCGATGCCGGCCGAGCCGAGCGCATTGATGAGCTTCGCGATGCTCGCGTCGTCGCGCTGCGAATCGTACGTATAGACGAGCGCGGCGCCGTCCTCCGCGCGTTCGAGCCCGAACGGCGCGAGCGCTGGCGGCACGTCCGCGAGCGGCTGCTCGAGCTGCACGGTGAGCTGTTTCTTGCCGAGCTTGCGCATCAGTTCGCGCTTTTCCTCGACGAGCACGAGTTCGCCGCCGAGGATGATGCCGATCCGGTCGGCCATCTCTTCGGCCTCCTCGATGTAGTGCGTGGTCAGCAGGATCGTTACGCCGCTTTCGCGCAGCGAATCGACGAGCTTCCACATGTCGCGGCGCAGCTCGACGTCGACGCCGGCCGTCGGCTCGTCGAGGAACAGGATGCGCGGTTCGTGCGACAGCGCCTTCGCGATCATCACGCGGCGCTTCATGCCGCCCGACAGCGTCATCAGCTTGTTGTCGCGCTTGTCCCACAGCGACAGCGCCTTCAGCGTCTTCTCGATGTATGCGGGATCGGGCGCCTTGCCGAACAGGCCGCGGCTGAACGACACGGTGGCCCAGACGGTTTCGAACGCGTCGGTGGTCAGCTCCTGCGGCACGAGGCCGATCATTTCGCGGGCCGCGCGGTATTGATCGCGGATGTCGTGGCCGCCGACCGTCACGCGGCCTTCGGTCGGCGTCACGATGCCGCAGATCGAGCCGATCAGCGTCGTCTTGCCGGCGCCGTTCGGCCCGAGCAGCGCGAAGATCTCGCCGGGGCGGATGTCGAGGGTCACGTGCTTCAGCGCCTGGAAGCCGGACGCGTAAGTCTTGGAGAGGTCGGAGACGGAAAGGATCGGTTGCATGCTCACGGATGGCACGGCCGCCCGGCGCGACGGCGGGCGCCGCGCGTGCCCGGCGCCGCCGCCGCTGCGAAGCGGCCGGGACCGGGGACGGCATGGCGAACGGGCGTCATGTCGAACGGTATTGTGGTGCGGGATCGCGGGACCGCCATATTAGCAATCGGCAGATCGAAATGCATTTCGGTGGAAAGGCAGGGTCGTGCCGGTGCCGGATTTGCGTGAATGGCGGCGATATCGACTCATGATTCGGTGCTTTATTCGAGCGACGCGAACAATGAGGGCAGTTTTCCGCGAACCGGCTGCGACCGCGCGCCCGCTCGGCGGGCCGGCCGACTGTGCTGCCTGCCGGCCCGCGCGCCGTACCGGGACGGCACGCGTGGCGCTCGCGATAATGCGTTCCTTTCACGGTGATACGGAGCGGGCGCATGTCCTTGATCGATTTCAAATCCGTGGCGGACGCACAGGCTGCTGCATGGAAATCCACGATCGTCGGCGAAGTCGGCCCGGCCCGGATCAAGGTGCTGCGCATGGATGCGCAGCCTTACGAAGCGGAAGTGCACGACTACGACGAGGGACTGCTGGTGCTCGACGGCACGCTGATGCTGGAGGTGGAGGCGGAAACGGTCGCGGTCGGGGCCGGGCAGATGTATCTCGCGCGCGCCGGCACGCGCCACGCGGTGCTGCCCGGCAGCCACGGCACACTCGCGATCATCGACGTCTGAGGTTGCGGCGCAGCATGCGTGCGGGCCGCCGAAGGCTGGCCGGCTTGGCTCGACGCGGATCGGCGGTTGCCGTTCAAACGCGTGTTCCGGGGTCCGGTATTTGTCTGAGCAAATAAAATGAAGGCCGTTTGAAAAACTGTCAAATACCGTGCACCGGCTAGGATCGCGCGGTTTCATTCGTTTGGAACTCTGCATCCATTTACTTGTGGGAAGCGTCCGATCATAGTCTCGACAAACGACGCATCACGATAACGAATCAAGCGTACGTATGGAGACCACACCATGAGACGCCTATCCGTGGGGCCAGCGGGACTGCCGTTTTCCGATATTTCGCTGAATGCAGGCGCGACGCAGCTCGCGCGGCTGCATCGTCACCTCGCCGTGTAGCGGCAAGCCGTAGCGGCAAGCCACTTTCCGTTTCGATCGTTCCGACGGCGCCGTGCCGCATGACGGCGCTGCGGGAGCGCGCTCGTCTGCTGCATGTGCCCGACCGGCATCGCGGCCGCCTTGCGTGCATCGTCATGCGCCGCGCCGTTCGTGCGGCGGCGCGATACCAACCGGCGGGCCATGCAGCCCGGCCGGACGAGACTTGTCGTACCTGAAAAGGAGGGGTTGATGATTTGCATTCCTGAATGGCGGAAGGCGATCCTGTCGTGCGCGGTGCTGGCGCTGCCGTTCGTCGCCGGTTGCGGTGGCGGCGACGATCCGGGGCCGATCAACGTGCCGCAGTGCTCGGGCAGCGCATGCGGGCCGAGCGGCGCGGAAACGACGCCGCCCGTCGTGACGAAGCTGTGTCCCGACGCGCTCGATTACACGACGACATATACGGGCGGCGCCGGCAGCGGCGAGTACGTGAAGGTGAAATTCGATACGACGAAGCTCACCTATCAGATGCAGTTCGTCGAATCGTCGGTGCCGACCTCGGCAGGGCAGATCAACGACACGCGCGCGGGCCTGACGATCAGCGGCGCGTTCCATCATCCGACCAATCTCCCGACGGCCGAGCAGAATCGTTGCGCGTTCGTGCTCGACAGCGGTGCGACGAGCGACGGTGCGTATTCGGTGACGATCAATCGCGCCGATCCGCCGATGCTGTTCGTCGGCAACGGCGTGGTGGGCGGCGGAATTCCGGGCGCGACGATTGCGTTCCAGGGCATCGAGCTCGTGCCGGGTCTCTTCCTCGGCTCGGTGCCGTCGCGCACGTTCGACTTCTATCCGTTCATCGGCTTTACCGACACCGAAACGGATTTCGCGAAGGTGGCCGGCGTGTACAACGAAGTCGGCATTCACCTGCAGCCGACCGGCACCACCTATCAGACCACCACGCCGCAGGGATGGCAGCCGGACGTCGTGAACTGGAACCAGACGCTCAATGCGGACGGCTCGTGCACGATCACGCCAGGCAGCGACTACTCGTGCCAGACGACCGGCTCGCCGTGGACCTTGCGCAAGAATGCGGACGGTACGCCCGACAACGTGTTCGTCAGCCATGCGCAGTCGGGGCAGGCTTATCCTTCGGCAGGCCAGGGACAGCCGCTCGTGATCCTCGTGCCAAGCCAGGCGCACGGCGTGATGATCGTCGGCAAGCTGAACGGTGCGCTGGTGCCGGTCGTGATCCGCGTCGGGTATGCGTATGCCGCGCCGGGCAATCCGCTGGGTTCGGTGGCCGATGCGGAGGTCGGCATCTCGATGCTCGCTCCTGCCAAAGCCGTGGCGCCCAACCTGCTGAAGGGCGGGTTCATCGGTGCGACGAGTGCATCCGCGTGCGGTGTGGTGACCAACAACGGGCCGTCGGGCAGCGCGGCAGGCACGGCGCCGAGCTTCAATCCGTTCGTTCCGCACCCGGACCTGCCGGGCACGTTCAACACGGCTTTCAATTACTTCACGCCTTCCGCCGGCAACTGCAGCGACGGCACCGCCGTGTCGACCATCGCGGCGAACTACACGTCGACGCTGTTCCAGGGCAATACCGCGGCGTTCATCGACCCCCAGACGTCGAGGGCGACCGCGCAGTTCGGGTTGGACTATACGCAGGCGTCGCCCGGCAAGATCGCCGTCACGGCCAACAGCGACTTCAACGCGAAGGGTGCGACCGGCAACGTGGCGATCTTCAGCAAGGGCGACACGGGCTGGCTCGTGACGGCCGGCAACGTCTACGCGATGGTCGTCAACAACAACAAGGTCAACCCGTTCTTCACGGTCGGCGCGTTCGTCCAGTAACCCTGCATTGAACACGTAACACCGGCGGCGCATGCGTCGCCGCCGGCGAATCGAATTTCAAGAGGATTCCTATGAATGTGAAACATTGGATGGCCGCGGCGTCGCTCGCGCCCGTGCTGGCCGCATGCGGCGGCGACGGCGACCCGCCGCCCGCGCCGGTGGTGCGGCTGTGCCCGCAGACGATCGACTACAACACGGTGTTCGTCGGCGGCTCCGGGTCGGGCGAGCTCGTGAAGGTGCAGCTCGACACGACGAAGATGACGTACCGGATGACTTACCTCGCATCGCCGGTGCCGACCGCGACGGGCACCGTGCAACCGACCCGCGACACGGCGCCCGCCAATGTGGTCGACGGCACGCTGGCCGACGAAACGGGGCTGCCGACGGTGAAGCTGAACCAGTGCACGTTCCGGATGCAGAACGCAAGCCTCGACCCGAGCCGGCCCGCGCGGCTGTTCCTCGGCGAAGGCGTGCTGGGCGGCGCGATCCCCGGCGCGACGATCCAGTTCGACGGCGTGATCGGCGTCGGCAAGATCCCGAAGACGACGTTCCCGTACTACCCGTTCATCAGCTTCTCGTCGCTCGAAACCGACCTGACGAAGATCGCCGGCACGTACAACCAGCTCGGCTATCACCAGGTGCCGTCGCAGAACTTCCAGCCGGTGGCGCTCGACCAGAAGGTGACGATCAACGCGGACGGCAGCTATACGGAAACCGACAACTTCGGCAAGAAGAACGGCGGGCAGCCGCTTGCGTCGAGCGCGACCGTGAACCAGCCGTTCACGCTGCGTCCCGATGCACCGGCATTCCAGTCGCTCAACTACCAGCCGCAGATTCCCCCGACGCTCGCCGCACTGGATCCGGCGAAGGCCGGCAAGGGGATCCTGATCGTTGGCAAGCTGCGCAACCAGCTCGTGCCGATCTTCATCCGTACCGGCGCCGCGAACGCGGACCTCACGCAAGGCCCGCCGAGCGCGGACGACGAATCGGGCATCTCGTTCCTGAGCCCGCAGACGGCCATCGCGCAGGGCTCGCAGGACGGCGAGTACACGGGCGTCGACAGCGCGTTCAACTACCGCGCGACCGCACTCGTCGGCGCACAGGCCACGTTGCTCGATCCGTTCAACGCGTCGCAGGCCGCGCTCACGCGCGCGCTGAACCTCGACTACACGCAGAAGGTGCCGGGCGTCGTGACGACCGTGCATGCGGACGCGGCGTCGGGGCCGGCGACCGGCAAGTTCGTGTTCACAGGCGGCGTGTTCGGGTTCCTCGACATGGCCGACACGAGCAACCCGTACTTCACGGTCGGCGCGTTCGTGCAGTGACCGCGTGCGGATGGAGACACGGCGGCGCCGCGCGCGAATGCGCGGCGCCCGGACGGAACGAGGGGGAGACTTCATGAAGAAGCTGATTGTCGCGGGTGTCGTCGCAGGCGTATCGACGCTCGCATCGGCCCAGCAGGCGGGCGACAACGTCGCGACGCTGGGCTGGCTGCACATCATGCCGCAGGATTCGACCAACGGGCTGACGACGAATCTCGCGAACATGCCGATCAACGGACCGTTGCGGCTGCCCGGGTCGTTCACGTCGCCGGGCACGAGCCTGACGGTCAACAACGCCGATACGGTCGGCCTCACGCTCACGCACTTCTTCACCGACCACATCGCGGTGACGTCGGTGCTCGGCGTGCCGCCCGAGTTCACGCTCACCGGGCACGGCGTGATCAGGCCGCCTGGGCCGGCCGGCGCGCTCGGCAACGTCGACATGGACAAGTCGGCGAACCAGCCGGCCGTGAAGAACGCGCGGCAGTGGAGCCCGACGATCATTCTGCAGTACTACTTCAATTCGTCGACGGCGAAGTTTCGCCCGTTCGTCGGAATCGGCGTGGCCTACAGCTGGTTCAGCAACATCGAACTGAACGGCAACTTCGCGAAGGACATCAACGAGAACCTCGGCAGCGTGCTCGCCGCCGGCGCCGGCAAGCCGGGTGCGACGTCGGTGGAGGGCAAGGCGTCGTCGTCGTTCACGCCGGTCTACAACATCGGCGCGAGCTACGCGATCGACAAGCACTGGGGGCTCACGGCGACGCTGACGTACATGCCGCTGAAGACTTACTCGTCGCTCGTGATCAAGGCGGCCGACGGGTCGACGCTCGCGACCACGCGCACGAAGTTGAAGGCCGACCCGTTGATCACGTTCGTCGGGATTTCCTACAAGTTCTGAGCCGACCGGTGTGCATGACGCGTGCCGGCGGCTTCCTGCGACCTTCCGGCCGGCTCGTTCCGGCCGGAAGGTCGCGTTCCTGGCGGCGTGCCGCCATTTGTGAAGAGAGGGGGCAGTTCAAATGAGCATTCGCAAAATCGTATCGCTTGTTGCTGCAGTGGCTTTGACCGCGGTTTCGGCCGCGCCTGCTTTCGCCGTCACCGTTTCGCGTGCGGACGGTCAGCCGATGAATCCGAACGGCGAACCGTTCTCCGCTTCGGGCATCACGAACCTCAGTAAAGGGTCGATCTCCGCGGGCTGTACCGCGACCTTCAACGGCACGATCACGTCAACCGGCATCGTCAACATCACGTCGACGACGTTCACGGGCGGCGCGACGTGCTCGCTGATCAGCGGCAGCGCGAGCAGTACGTCGCCGTGGACGGGCCAGGCCGACAGCACGACGCAACTGTCGATCAACAACGTGAAGGTGAACGTCACGCTGCTCGGCACCTGCGGGCCGAGCAAGGTCGTGACGGCGTGGAGCGATGCGAACTCGTCGCTGACGTTCAACAACGCCGCGCTGACGCCGGACTGTACGGTGGGCGGTACCGTCCTGACGTCGCCGAAGTTCCACGTGCAGTAAGCGTCGCGTAATCGAAGCGGGAACCCGCCGCGCACGAGGGCCGTGCATGCGGTATGGGCGGCGGGTTTTCGCGGCTTTGACGGGTTCGTGCCGTCGCGCGTATCGGCGCGGCGGCCGGTCGACCGCCCGTGTCGCGATCCGACGCGGGTGGAGCGACAGAGCTGGCGTGGCATGCTGCGCCTCCAGATCCCATTGAAACAAGACCAAGCCAATTGGCCAGAACCATCCCGGACGACCCATGCTTACCGATCCAGCAAAGTATGGCGATGCCCGCGGCGCGACGCCCGACCGGCTGCGCACGGCCGCGTGGTTGCAGTACCTGATCGACCATCTCGACGCGGCGGTTTGCGCGGCGACCGCGAGCGATGCCGGCGACAGGACCGTCGTCGCGTCGCCCACGATACGTGTGGGGACTGGCGCGAGCCTGTCCCGGGAAGCCACTGCCGTTCTCCACCGGCTGGCGCCGTGGGTCGCAACGGACGGCGGCGGATGTGCATGCGACCCGGCCGATCCGCTCGGCCCATGCTCGCATGTGCCGTCCGCGCCGCAGCTCGCCGAAGCCGAACATTGCTGCCCCGGCTCGCGCGCCGTATTCGACACCGCGCACGGCGTGATCGAGGCGTGCGCATTCGACGATCCCGACGTCGGCTGGGCCGCGCTCGAACGGATTGCAGATGGCGTCGAATGCGGCGGCGACGCGGGCGCACGCATCGCGAACGAACATGACGGGCAGCGCGAGACGCCGCCTGCGAAGAACCTGAGAGCCACGCTGACCGCCGTCGCGGCAACGCGCACGGCAACGCCGGCCCGTCCCGGCGCCGTCATCGACACGATCGTGCTGCGCGCATGCGGCCCGCGCGACGACGCGGCGCGCATCGACGAGATGGCGGCGTTCGCGATGTTCTCCGCCGAACTCGCGGCCGGCAACGGCGTTTCCGTTCGGGCGTACGGCGGGCAGCACAACCTCGTCGCGCGGGCGATCCGCACGCATCGCGCCGATCTCGCGTCGATGGACGGACTGTTCGCGGCGCTATCCGTATGCAGGCTCGATCAACTGACGGGCGCGGGCAGCTTCTGGGCGTACTACCTGCTGGCAGGCATCGTGATCGCCGTGCCGGACACGATCCGGGAAATCGGCCGTCGTTTCCATGGCGACACCTGGGAAGCATGGCTCGACGACGTGCTCGCGAGGCCGGCGGTCGGCCGCTTCGGAGCGACGGAGGAGGCCGCGTTCGACCGCTTGCGCGACGCGATGAGCCTGACGTCGCGATGGAATCCGATCGTCCGCGCCAAGCGGACGCGACGCGTTTCGGCCACCCGGCCACGCAGCGCAAGCGGGACGACGCAATGAAACGCGGCTCGTGGCGAGAGCGCCGCGAGCCGCGGGGAGGAGGGTATCGCGGCGCCCGCCGCGGGCGCCCCGGATCGATCAGACCGTCTCGGGTTGCCGCACGGCCTTCGCGACATTGCGCGCCGGTGCGCCGTTCGCGACGAAGTACGGCACGTCGACACGTGCGAGCGGCGTGCGGCCGCGGATCTTGTCGGCGATCTTCTCGGCGATCATGATCGTCGGCGCGTTCAGGTTGCCGGTCGTGATGATCGGCATGATCGACGCATCGACGACGCGCAGCCCTTCGAGCCCATGCACGCGGCCTTCTTCATCGACCACCGCCATGTCGTCGTAACCCATCTTGCACGAGCACGACGGATGGAACGCGGTTTCCGCGCGAGCGCGCACGAATGCGTCGAGCTCCTTGTCGGTCTTGCAGTCGGCGCCCGGATTCAGTTCGCGGCCGCGATAGCGATCGAGCGCCGGCTGCCGCATGATCTCGCGCGTCGCGCGAATCGCATCGCGGAACTCGCGCCAGTCGAGCGCTTCGGCCATGTAGTTGAACAGGATGCTCGGATGGTCGTTCGGGTCGCGCGAGCGCAGCTTCACGCGGCCGCGGCTCGGCGAGCGCATCGAGCCGACGTGCGCCTGGAAGCCATGCATCTCGATCGCGTTCGAGCCGTTGTAGTTGATCGCCACCGGCAGGAAGTGATACTGGATGTTCGGCCACAGGTCGTCGTCGCGCGTGCGGATGAAGCCGCCCGCCTCGAAGTGATTGCTCGCGCCGAGGCCCGTGCCGTTCAGCATCCATTCGAGGCCGATCTTCGGCTGGTTCCACCACTTGAGCGCCGGATACAGCGAGACCGGCTCCTTGCACTCGTACTGGATGTACATCTCCAGGTGGTCCTGAAGATTCTGGCCGACGCCGGGCAGATCGAGCACGACGGGAATGTCGAGTTCCTTCAGCCATGCGCCGGGGCCGACGCCCGAACGTTGCAGCAGTTGCGGCGACGCGATCGCGCCGCTGCACACGAGCACTTCGCGTCGGGCGTGCGCGGTCGCGCGCTCGCTGCCGCGCAGATAGGTGACGCCCGACGCGCGCTTGCCGTCGAACAGGATGCGGTCGGCGAGCGCGTGCGTGACGATCTCGAGATTCGGCCGCACCTTCGCCTGATCGAGGTAGCCGCGCGCGGTGCTCGCGCGGCGACCCTTCGGCGTGACGGTGCGGTCCATCGGGCCGAAGCCTTCCTGCTGATACCCGTTCAGGTCGTCGGTGCGCGGATAGCCGGCCTGCACGCCCGCATCGACCATCGCCTCGAACAGCGGGTTCACGCCCGGCTTGCTGGTGGTGACCGACACGGGGCCGCTGCCGCCGTGATAGTCGTTCGGACCGATGTCGCGCGTCTCGGCTTTCTTGAAGTACGGCAGGCAGTCGAGATACGTCCAGTTCTCGAGGCCCTTGTGTGTCGACCAGTTGTCGTAGTCGAGCGCGTTGCCGCGGATGTAGCACATTCCGTTGATCAGCGACGAGCCGCCGAGCCCCTTGCCGCGGCCGCACTCCATCCGGCGGTTGTCCATGTGCGGCTCGGGGTCGGTCTCGTACGCCCAGTTGTAACGGCGGCCCTGCAGCGGATAGGCGAGGGCGGCCGGCATCTGCGTGCGGAAGTCGAAGCGGTAGTCGGGGCCGCCCGCTTCGAGCAGCAGCACCGTGACGTCCGGATCTTCCGTCAGCCGCGTGGCGAGCACGTTGCCCGCGGAACCCGCGCCGCAGATGATGTAGTCGTATTCGCGTGTCGTCATGACGGATCTCCTTCTCAGAACACCGGGTTGTAGCGGCCGAGCTCGACCTGCACCGACTTGATTCGAGTGTAGTGCTCGAGCGTCGTGATGCCGTTCTCGCGCCCGACACCGGATTGCTTGTATCCGCCAACCGGCATTTCGGCCGGCGATTCGCCCCAGGTATTGATCCAGCAAATGCCGGCTTCGAGGCGATGGATCGTGCGGTGCGCGCGCGACAGGTTCTCGGTCACGACGCCGGCCGCGAGGCCGTAGTGCGTGTCGTTCGCGCGGGCGATCACTTCGTCCTCCGATTCGAAATCGAGGATGCTCATCACCGGCCCGAAGATTTCCTCGCGCACGATCTTCATGTCGTCTCGGCATTCGCCGAACACGGTCGGCGCGACGTACTGGCCGCTGCCGAAGTGGCCGTCGGTCAGGCGCGTGCCGCCCGCGAGCAGCTTCGCGCCTTCGGCCTTGCCGCTTTCGATGAAGCCGAGCACCTTGTCGAGTTGCGCGGCCGACACGAGCGGGCCGAAGTTGGTGTCGGCATCGGTCGGCTTGCCGACGCGGATGCGCTTCACGCGTTCGAGCACCTTCTTCGTGAACGCGTCCTTGATCGAGCGGTGCACGAACACGCGCGTCCCGTTGGTGCAGACCTGGCCCGAGCTGAAGAAGTTGGCGGTCACCGCGATGTCGGCCGCGCGGTCGAGGTCCGCATCGTCGAACACGATCAGCGGCGACTTGCCGCCGAGCTCCATCGTCACTTCCTTCAGCGACGACGCGCCGGCCAGCGACATCACCTTCTTGCCGGTTTCGACGCCGCCGGTGAACGACACCTTCGCGATGTCCGGGTGGCCGGTGAGCAGCGCGCCGACCGAGCCGTCGCCCTGCACGACGTTGAACACGCCGGCCGGCACGCCGGCTTCCGTATAGATTTCCGCGAGTTTCAGCGCGGTGAGCGGCGTGACTTCGCTCGGCTTGAACACCATCGCATTGCCGGCCGCGAGCGCGGGTGCGGTCTTCCAGCAGGCGATCTGGATCGGGTAGTTCCACGCGCCGATACCGGCGCACACACCGAGCGGCTCGCGGCGCGTGTACACGAACGACTCGGCGCGCAGCGGCACCTGCAGCCCTTCGATCGCGGTCGCGAGGCCCGCGTAGTACTCGATCACGTCCGCGCCGGTGACGATGTCGACCGCGAGCGTCTCGCCGATCGGCTTGCCGGTGTCGCGCGTCTCGATGGCCGCGAGTTCGTCGTTGCGCTCGCGCAGCAAGTCGACCGCGCGGCGCAGGATGCGCGAGCGCTGCATCGCGGTCATCGCCGCCCATTCCCGCTGGCCTTCCTGCGCGGACGCAACCGCGCGATCGACGTCGGCCGCGCTCGCCTGCTGCACCTGCGCGAGCAGTTCGCCGGTGGCCGGATCGAAGGTGTCGAAAGTCTTGCCGCTCGTGGCGTCGACGTAACCGCCGCCGATGTAGAGGCGCTGCAAACCGTATACGGACATGAGGATCTCCTTGAGGGCGACTGCGTGACGCGTCAGTCGGACGCGAGCAGCAGGTCGATGTAATCGTGGGCGAGCTTCAAAGCGGCTCGGGTGTCGATCGGGCCGCCGGCGAGTGCGCCGCGCAGCCACAGGCCGTCGATCAGCGCGGCGAGGCCGCTGGCGGCCTCGCGCGCTTTGGCGCGCGGCAATGCCTTCGCGAACTCGGCGCACAGGTTCGAATGGAGGCGCCGCGTGTTGACGTGCTGCAGGCGCTTGAGCATCGGGTCGTGCATGCTCTGCGACCAGAACGCGAGCCACGTCTTCATCACGGGCGCGCTGACCTGCGTGTCGTCGAAGTTCGCGGCGACGATTGCGCGCAGCCGCGAACGCGGATCCTTGCGCGCGGCTGCGCGGCGGCGCGTGGTGGCCGACCACAGGTCGCGCAGCACGTGCCGCATCGTCGCTTCGAGCAGGCCGTCCTTGTCGCCGAAGTAATGGCTGACGATGCCCGTCGAGATGTTCGCGCGTTGCGCGACCGATGCGAGCGTCGTGCCGGGCAGGCCCGCTTCGTCGATCGAGCGCAACGTTGCATCGATCAACTGGGCGCGGCGTATCTCCCGCATTCCGACTTTCGGCATCGTGACTCCCTTCGCCCGGACGGGCCGTCCATGGAAGTCGGAATCCTAGCGGTTTTTTATTGAACGATCAATCAACAAAAAATCGGGGGCGAACGGAATGCCGTGTTCCAAACGGGAGGATTCGTCACGTCTGGAGCCCATGTGCAGGTGCGGAAAAACGAGTTGAAAGAAGGTTAATTAAGTTTGAATCTGTTTAAAACGGTTCACGGAAATTCGATGCAATCAGAAGCACCGTTTCCATGTTCGATTTCATTACGAAACGAAAGAATGTCGAAATCTGCAACATCGTTCACGATATGAAATTGTCAAACCGGATCGTGAAGCTGGCCGGCTTTCTAAAATCCGTTTCAATTGACCGATTGAAATCGATCAAACCATTGAATAAAAAAGAGAAATTTGTAATTTTTAGCGTCGGAAAGGGTGGCTCGCAAACGATTGCAGTCACCTCTTCCTGGATTCCTCATACCACGAAAATCGATAAATAAATTTGAATCCGGCGTATTTCCGGTCCGGGTAGAGGGATTTTTGGAATCGCTTGAGTAAGTAATATCGGTCGTATTAGTATGGCGCCGCACCACGAGGAATGAATGGCGCCGCGGGAAATTGCTGCGGTGCGTCGGCAACGAGCGCGTCGAACGACCGCGCGCGGGGGCGGCGTCAGCCATTGCGCACTTGCAGCATGCCGCGACGTCGAGACGCCGCATCCACCGGAGAACGACGATGCCGACCGAAAAACACGTGGTCCCGCTACCGAATGGGCTGAAGGTATACGTCGAGCGGAACGTGTTCGACCCGGCCTTCGACACGGCGATGCTCGTCAACGGCGCGCTCGCGACGACCGCGTCGTTCGGCCAGACGGTCCAGTATCTCGGCGAGCGGATGAACACGATCTGCTTCGACCTGCCGTATGCGGGGCAGTCGCGCCAGCACAATCCAGGCTGCTCCATCCTGACCAAGGACGACGAAGCCGCGATCCTCCAATACCTGGTCGAGCGCTTCGCGCCGGTGTTCCTCGTGTCGGTGTCGTGGGGCGGCGTCGCGTCGCTGTTCGCGCTCGCGCGCGGCTGCCCGAGCGTGCGGCGCGCCGCGATCTGCTCGTTCTCGCCGTTCCTGAACGATGCGATGGTCGACTACGTGACGCGTGCGCGCGACCACATCGCGGCCGGCGAGAACCTGAAGGCCGCGCAGTTGCTGAACGACACCGTCGGCCGCTATCTGCCGCGCATCATGAAGCTGTACAACTACCGGTATCTCACGCGCCTGCCGCGCGACGAGCAGGACCAGGTCGCCTTCCACGTCGACCAGATCCTGTCGTTGCAGCCCGAGCGCTACTTCAGCGAGTTCTCGAACATCGGCTGCGAGCTGCTGTTCCTGAACGGCGAGCGCGACGAATACACGACGCCGGCCGACGTGCGTCAGCTCGGCGCGCACGTGGCGCGCGCCCGGTTCGCGACGGTGCCGGACGCCGGCCATTTCCTCGACATCGAAGGCCGTGCGCAGCGCGAATGCACCCGTGCCGCGCTGCTCGATTTTTTCTGTGGCGACGCGCCCGTCGCGACCGGCATCGCACGTGCCGCCGCGCACGCGTGCGTGCCCGCGCCGATGCCTGCGCTGTCGTCGTGACGTCGTCCGTCGTGCATCGGGCTCGTCCCGCGCATCCGAATTCCCATCCCAACGAGGCAGGCCAGCCGTGAATATCGTTCAGACCATCGCCATCGTCGTTCCGTGGGCCGCGTGGCTCGCGTACTGGATCGCCACGTCGCGGGGCGTCAAGACGACCGTGCGCAAGGAAGCGTCGCGCTCGCGCACGCTGCAGTCGATTCCGCTGATCGTCGGCGGCGCGCTGATCATCCTGCCCGATCCGACGTGGCAGGCGCTCGCGCCCGACTGGCAGCGCTTCGGGCTGCAGGCGCAGTGCGGGCTCGCGGTGCTGGTGGCCGGCCTGCTGTTCTCGGTGTGGGCGCGGCTGCATCTGGGCACGAACTGGAGCGTATCGGTCACGCTGAAGGAAGATCACGAGCTCGTGCGCACGGGGCCGTATGCGCTCGTGCGTCACCCGATCTACACCGGCTGCCTGGTCGCGCTGGTCGGCGCCGCGTTGATCGGCGGCGAATGGCGCGGCGCGATCGGCGTGCTGCTCGTGTTCGCGTCGCTCGCGTACAAGGTGCGCGTCGAGGAGAGCTGGCTGACCGGATATTTCGGGCCGGCCTACGTGCAGTACCGCCGCGAAGTGGCGGCGCTGATCCCCGGCTTTTACTGATCTGCGCGAGGCGCGCGATGGCGAAGATGATCGTGACCGCGATCGGCTCGGCGGGCGACGTGCATCCGATGCTCGGGATCGCGCGCACGCTCGCGGCGCGCGGTCACGAGGTCGTGTTCTGTACGCATGCGCCGTTCGAGGCGGCCGTGCGCCGCTGCGGGTTCGCGTTCGTGCCGGTCGGCACCGCGGCCGACTATGACGCGGCGATGGCGAACCCGGCGCTGTGGGATCCGCGCACGTCGTTCCGCACGCTGTGGCAGGTGATCGCGCCGACGCTGCGCCCGCATTACGACGCACTGCGCGCGCTGACCGATGCCGACACCGTGCTGGTCGGCACGCTGTGGGCATTTTCCGCGCGCTTCATGCAGGAATTGCACGGCACGCCGTACGTGTCGGTGCAGGTGTCGCCGTCGACGCTGCTGTCCGCGCATGCGCCGCCGACCCACCCGCGCCTGACGATTCCCGCACGCTGGCCATTGCCGCTGAAGTCGGCGCTGAAGACGCTGATCGAGCGGCTGGTGCTCGACCGCGTGTGCGGTCCGGCGCTCGACGCGGTGCGCCGCGAGCTCGGGCTCGCGCCCGCGCGGCGCGTGCTCGGCCGCTGGCTGCATTCGACCGACGGCGTGCTGTGCCTGTTTCCCCGCTGGTTCGCGCCGCCGCAGCCCGACTGGCCGTCGAACCATCTGCAAAGCGGTTTTCCGTTGTTCAACGATATCGCGACGCCCGACGACGATGCGGCACTCGATGCGTTTCTCGCGGCGGGCGAGCCCCCGGTCGTGTTCACGGCCGGTTCGACGCGCGTCGATCACGTCGCGTATGCACGCGCAGTGACGGAAGCGCTGCGCGCGACCGGCGCGCGCGGCATCCTGCTGACGCCGGACGAGCGCGCGACGGACGGCGACCGGCTGCTCGTGCGCCGTTTCGTGCCGATGCGCACGCTGCTGCCGCGTTGCCGCGCGCTCGTGCATCACGGCGGGATCGGCACGGCGGCGCTCGCGTGCGAAGCCGGCATCGTACAGGTCGTCACGCCGTTCGCGCACGACCAGTTCGACAACGCGCAACGCGTCGTCGCGAACGGCTGCGGCGTGCGGGTCGACGGCCCGCTCGACGGCGCACGGCTCGGCGCGGGGCTCGCGCGCGCGCTCGAAGAACCCGCGTTCGCGGTACACGCGGAGCGTACGCGCGCGCTGCTCGCAGCCGCGCCGGACGGCTGCGGCGCGGCCGCCGATTTCATCGAACGGTTCGTACCCAGGCGCGGGCGGCTGGCCGTACGGGCCGATGTCGCGGTGGCCGGCGCATGAGCACCGCGTCGCCGCTTCACGACGGACCGGTTGCGCCGTCCGCGTTCGACGTGCCGGCGCCCGTGCCGGCCGCGCAGCCGGTGCGCGGCATCCGCCTCGCACTGCTGACGTTCGCGCTGTCGCTTGCGACCTTCATCGAAGTGCTCGACTCGACCGTGACGAACGTCGCGGTGCCGGCGATCTCCGGCAGTCTCGGCGTATCCAACAGCCAGGGCACGTGGGTGATCAGTTCGTATTCGGTCGCGGCCGCGATCGCGGTGCCGCTGACCGGCTGGCTCGCGCGGCGCGTCGGCGAGCTGCGGCTGTTCGTCGGCGCGGTGCTGTTGTTTACGCTGACGTCGCTGCTGTGCGGGATGGCGCGCGACCTGCACGTGCTCGTGATCTGCCGCGCACTGCAGGGATTGTGTTCGGGGCCGATGGTGCCGCTGTCGCAGACGATCCTGCTGCGCACGTTCCCGCCCGACAAACGCACGATCGCGCTCGCGCTGTGGGCGATGACGGTGCTGCTCGCGCCGATCTTCGGGCCAGTGGTCGGCGGCTGGATCGTCGACAACTTCTCGTGGCCGTGGATCTTCCTGATCAATTTGCCAATCGGGCTGTTCTCGTTCGCGGTGTGCACCGCGATGCTGCGGCCCGACGCGCAGCGCGGCGCGGCCGGCCCGATCGACGTGCCGGGCATCGTGCTGCTCGTGATCGGCGTCGGCTCGCTGCAGGCGATGCTCGATCTCGGCCACGACCGCGGCTGGTTCGATTCGCCGCTGATCGTCACGCTCGCGGTGGTCGCGGCGCTCGCGATCGTATCGCTGCTGATCTGGGAGGCGGGCGAAGCGCATCCCGTCGTCGATCTGAGCCTGTTTCGCGACCGCACTTTCTCGTTCTGCGTGCTGATCATCTCGCTCGGGATGATGAGCTTCTCCGTGGTCGGCGTCGTGTTTCCGCTGTGGATGCAGGCCGTGATGGGCTACAACGCGTTTCATGCGGGGCTCGCGACCGCGTCGCTCGGCGTGCTCGCGCTCGTGTTCTCGATCCTCGTCGGGCTGCATGCGCACCGCTTCGACGCGCGCGTGCTCGCGACGTTCGGCTTCCTCGTCTTCGCGGCCGTGCTCGCATGGGACGCGCATTTCACGCTGAAGATGACGTTCGCGCAGATCGCCGCGCCGGGGCTGATCCAGGGTATCGGCCTGCCGTGCTTCTTCATTCCGCTCACTGCCGCCACGCTGTCGCGCATTCCGGACGACCGGCTCGCCGCCGCATCGAGCCTGTCGAATTTCCTGCGCACGCTGTCGGCTGCATTCGGCACGGCGATGAGCGTGACGCTGTGGGACAACCGCGCGACCTATCACTACGACGTCGTGTCGCAATCGGTCACGCATGCATCGGCGAACACGCAACGCTTCGTGCATGCGTTGAACACGATGGGCGTGGACGGCGTGCGCGAGCTGACGACGCTGCATCAGGTCGTGATGCAGCAGGCGTACATGATGGCGACCAACGACATGTTCTGGATGGCGAGCATGACGTGCCTCGCGCTCGCGGCGATGATGTGGCTGACGCGACCCAGGCGCGGCGCGGCAGCATCGTTCGGGCATTGAGGAACGGACCATGACGACACTCGGCGCACTCGTGATCCTGTATCACCCGAGCGATGCACAGCTCGACGCGCTGCGCGGATGGCGGCACGCGTGCGACGCGCTGCTCGTCGTCGACAACACGCCGCAGCCCGATATGCGGGCCCGCGCGCTGTGCGCGTGCGAAGGTATCGCGTGGCTGCATCACGGCAATCGCGGCGGTATCGCGGGCGCGTACAACGCGGGGCTCGCTGCGCTGTTTCGCGATCGCGTCGACGCGGTCGCGCTGTTCGACCAGGATTCGTCGGTGCCGGCCGCGTATTTCCCGACGATGCGCGAGATCTGCGCGGCGCGCGCGGGGTGTGCGTTCATGGCCGGCCCGCGCATCTTCGACGAGAACGCGCGCAGTTTCCTGCCCGAACTCGCGACGAACGGCATCGGCTTGCGCCGCCTGCGCATCGAAGCGGGCACGCCGATGCAGCGCTGCGCATTCCTGATCTCGTCGGGCTGCGTCGTGTCGCGCGATGCGTTCGCCGTGCTCGGCCGCTTCGACGAGACGCTGTTCATCGATCACGTCGACACCGAATACAGTTTCCGCGCACTGTCGCGCAACGTGCCGCTCTATGTCGTGCCGTCGCTGGTGCTGCCGCACCGGATCGGCGCGAAACGGCGGCATGCGATCGGTCCTTTCCAAATGACGTCGATGAATCACTCGTGGCAACGGCGCTACTACAGCGCACGCAATGCGGTGCAGTTGGGCATGCAGTACGGGCTGCGCTTTCCGGTGGCGCTCGTGCCGAACCTGCTGACCGTGTGGCAGATCGTGCAGATCGCGCTTGTCGAGCGCGACAAGCGCGCGAAGCTAGCGGGCATTCTGTTCGGCGTCGCGGACGGCCTGTTCGGCCGGCTCGGCCCGCTCGAGCGCACGCGGCCGCGTCTGGCCGCGCGGGCGCAGCGCGTTCGGCAGGGGTGAGGCGCGATGCAGCGTATGACGAAACTCGCGGGGATGAAGGGCCGCGCGACGATCGCGGCGGCGGCCGTGCTGCTGGCGTTGGGCGGATGCGTGCCGTCGGGCTTCCTGCCTTCGCTGTCGCTGCGCGCGCCGGCCGACGATGCGCTTGCGCGCACGGCCGGCGCCGGCGCGAACGGCGCGTGGCCGGCGCCCGATTGGGTGAAGCAGTTGCAGGATCCGCAGCTCGACGATCTGGTAGCCGACGCATCGCAGAATAGTCCCGATGTACAGGTCGCGCAGGCGCGGCTGCGGATCGCGCAGGCGCAGCTTCAGCAGTTCGATTCGCTGATGGGGTTGACGGGCACGGCCGGCGCGACGATCAGCCGCGCGCGGATGCCGAAGCCCGGCGATATCGCCGACGTCACGGCCGGCGGCTATCGCGTGCCGGTGCAGATCTTCGGCGATCCGAACGTGTCGCCGTCGTCGATCTTCGTCGGGCTGAACTATCAGCTCGACCTGTGGGGCAAGAACCGCGCGGCGACGAAGAGCCTGCTGTCGCTGCGCGACGCGGCCGGCGTCGAGGCCGAGCAGGTGCGGCTCACGCTCGCCGTCGCGATCGTCACCGTGTATTGCCAGCTGGACCAGGCGTACGCGATGCGCGACCTGTTGCAGCAGAAACTGAAGATCAGCCAGCGCGTGACGGCCGTGCTGCGCGAGCGCACCGCGCGCGGCCTCGACAACGCGTACGACGCGAGCGATGCGTCGATCAAGCGCAGCCGCCTGCTCGAGCAGATCGCGCTGAACGACGAGCAGATCAAGCTCGCGCAACTGCAACTCGGCGTGCTGTCCGGCCGCGGCCCGGAGCGCGGGCTCGCGCTGCAGCGGCCGCGCGTCGGCGCGTTCCCCGGTGGCGCGCTACCGCCAAGGTTGCCGGCCGACCTGCTCGGCCGCCGGCCCGACATCGTCGCCGCGCGGCTGCGGGTCGAAGCCGCGTTCGCGAACGCCGACTCGACGCGCGCGCAGTTCTATCCGGACGTGAATCTCGTGGCGCTCGGCGGCTTGTTCGCGTTGACGCCCGCGTCGCTGTTCTCGCGCGATTCGCTCGCGGGCTCCGTCGGCCCCGCGATCTCGCTGCCGATCTTCGATCGCGGCCGGCTGAAGGCGAAGCTCGGCGCGGACGTCGCGCAGGCCGACGTCGCGATCGGGTTGTACAACAAGACCGTCGACGACGCGCTCGGGCAGGTCGCGCAACTCGTCACGTCGCTGCAGACGTCGCAGACGCTCGTTGCGCAGCAGCAGGACGCGGTCGCGGCCGCGCAGAAGATCGTGCAGATCGCGGCGGATCGGCATCGGCGCGGCGTGCTGATGCAGAAGGACGTCGATGTCGCGGATCTCACGCTGATCGACGAGCGCGCGCAGATGATCGCGTTGCTCGGCAAGCAGCGGACGCTGCGGGTCGGGTTGATCGGCGCGCTGGGCGGCGGGTTCGATGCGGGCGGCGGGGCGTCGGCGCCCGCTTCGGCATCGACGCCGGCCGTTCATCAAGCGCGCGGCGGCGCGGCGAAGCGAGGACCGGCGACGACGGCGGCGACCTTGAGCCGGGCGACCGCGACGGCGGCGCCGCCCGATGCGCGTTCGGCTGCCGGGACCGCGCGGCAGGCTGCCGGATCCGGCAGCACGTCGACCGACGGTGTCGCATCGCGCGATGCGGCGGCCCGTCCATCGAATGCAGCCGCGGCGAGCAACGACCCGGTGCGCCGCGGCGTGCCCGATCCGACTCGTACCGCGTCCGCGAGCCCGGCGGCCAACCAGCCCGGCACGCCGGCCATTCCGCTGTTTCAGCATGACCGCCTGATCGTTACGCAAAGCGACTGATGCATCACGACAACCTTCATACCGCCGCGCCGCCGGCCGCACTCGACGGCGATCCGACTCTCGACGCGCGCCGTGCGACGCGCCGCAAGCGCTTCATGGTGTTCTTCGCGATCGTGCTCGCGGCTGCGCTCGCATGGCTCGCGTTCTGGCTGTTGAGCGAGCGCTACTACGAAGACACCGACGACGCGTATGTCGCGGGCAGCATCGTGCAGGTCGCCGCACAGATTCCGGGCACCGTGACCGACGTGCTGGCCGCCGATACGCAGACGGTGCGCGCCGGGCAGCCACTCGTGCGGCTCGACGATGCCGAGGCGTCGGTCGCGTTCGCGCAGGCGAAGGCGCAACTCGTGCAGGCCGTGCGGCAGGTCGCGAACGCGAAGATCTCGAACACGATGTACGTCGAAGCGGTGAACGCCCGGCGCGCCGACCTGCAGCTCGCGCAACGCGCGCTGGCCGCGCGATCGGGCGCGTCGGTCGAGATCGTCGCGCCCGAGGAACTGGCGCGCGCCCGCGCGGCGGTAGCCGGCGCGCAGGCCAACCTGGCGGCCGCGCAGGCGCAGCTCGATGCGGCGCGTGCGCTCGGCACTCGGCTGCCCGTCGACGAGAGCCCGGCCGTCGTGCAGGCGGCCGCGCAGTTCAAGCTCGCGTACCGGAACCTGAAGCGCGCGACGATCGTCGCGCCGGTCGACGGCACGGTCGGGCAGCGCTCGGTGCAGGTCGGCCAGCAGGTCGGGCCCGGCGTGCCGCTGCTGTCGATCGTGCAGTTGAACCGGTTGTGGATCGACGCGAATTTCAAGGAAGGGCAGATCCGCCACATGCGCATCGGGCAGCCGGTCGAGGTCGTGTCGGATCTCTACGGCTCGCGCGTCGTCTATCGCGGCCGCGTGCAGGGATTTTCGGCGGGCACGGGCAGCGCGTTCTCGATGCTGCCGTCGCAGAATGCCGCCGGCAACTGGATCAAGGTCGTGCAGCGCGTGCCGGTCGTGATCGCGATCGATCCGCGCGATCTCGCCGCGCATCCGCTGCGGGTCGGGCTGTCGATGCGCGCGACGGTCGACACGCACGATCGCAACGGCCACGCACTCGACAGCGAGCCGCCGACGCCGGCGGTCAGCACGCGCGTGCACGACGGCGTGGCGAGCGAGGCCGAGGCAGCCGCTGCGGCGATCATTCGGGAGAATCGGGGAGGGTAGCGGCAGGGTAGCGGCACGGCTCGTCGTGCATCGCCGCCGATGCGGGGGAACGAACGAGCGCGTCGTCGTTCCCCCGCGCGCAGGCGGTCACATTCCCCGCCTGCGCCGGGTCATGGTCAGAAGAACGCGAACTGGCCGCCGATCAGCGGCACCTGCGCCGCGTCGCCGGACGCCGTGTTGCCCTTCATCGACGTCATCGCGAAGCCCGCGAGCCCGCCGTAGCGCTGGCCGTAGCCCGGCGTGTAAGCGATCCGGCTGGTGGTCGACGATGCTTGCGTGGTTCCGAAGTCGATGCCCACGATGCCGCCGAGCGTGGCGTTCAGGCCGCCGCTTACGGTGCCGGACGACGACGATCGGTCGATCGTGCCGCCGTTGAGGCCGACCAGGCCGCCGATCTTCGCGCGTGCGCCGCCGCTGACGCTGCCGCTTGCGTCGGACAGCACGATCGAGCCGCGCGTGTGGTTGCCGACGAGCCCGCCCGCATTGCTGTCGACGCCGGCGGAAACGGCGCCTTGCGCATGCGACGAGGCGACCGTACCGATGTTGCGGCCGATCAGGCCGCCGGCGTCGCTATTGGCGAGAACCGATACCTTGCCGGACGCGTTGCTGTACTCGACGTGGCCGCTGTTCATGCCGACGAGGCCGCCTGCGGTGCCGTTCGCGCCGACGGAAGCGTTGCCGGATGCGCTGGACCTCGACACGCGACCGTTGTTGCGGCCGACGAGCCCGCCCGCCGTCGCATCGTTGCCCGCGACGGTGACCGTACCCGTGGCGTTCGATTTGTCGATCGTACCGGTGGCGGCGTTGA
Source organism: Burkholderia sp. ABCPW 11 (assembly GCF_001523445.1). Taxonomy (NCBI): domain Bacteria; kingdom Pseudomonadati; phylum Pseudomonadota; class Betaproteobacteria; order Burkholderiales; family Burkholderiaceae; genus Burkholderia; species Burkholderia sp. ABCPW 11. The sequence continues at coordinate 93,215 of NZ_LOVM01000046.1, forward strand.
TGCCGACGAGGCCGCCTGCCGTGCCGCGCGCACCGCTTGCGACATCGCCGCTCGCGCGCGATGCGGCGATCGTGCCCGCGTTGATGCCGACCAGCGCGCCGACGGTGCTTGCCGCGCCGGCAGCGACGCGGCCGGACGCGCCGGATCCGCGAACCGTGCCGTCATTGCGCCCGACGAGGCCGCCGACGGCCGTGCTGGTGCCCGCGACGTAGACCTGCCCGGCGCTCGTCGAATCGAGAACGTCGCCGGTGTTGATGCCGACAAGGCCGCCGATTCCGTTGGACCCGTTGTCGGGCAGCGTGCCCGCGGCGCCGATGGAGACGCTTGCGTCGGCGCGGCTGCGCGAGATCGTCGCTGTGTCGAGCCGGCTGTCCGGCGACGTGATGTTTTCGCCGACGAGCCCGCCGAGTGCAGTCGTGAAGCGGTCGCCCTGCACGCGGCCCGACACCGACGCGCGATCGATCGTGCCGCTCAGATTCAGGCCGACGAGGCCGCCGGCGACGTTGGTCGGGGAGCCGCCGCTCGTCACCGACACGTTGCGCGCGTGCACGTTCGATAGCGTGCCCTGCACGTTCGCGCCCACCAGCGCACCGACCATCGCGGGGCCTCGGCTGTAGTTCGCCGTGCCGCGTGCCGATACCGAATCGAGCGTCAGGTTCGCGATCGTGCCGACGTTGGACGCGAACAGGCCGACGAGCGGTCCGTTGTTGTAGACCGAGAACCCCGAGATGGTGTTGCCGAGGCCGTCGAACGTGCCGGCGAACGCCGTGTCGCCGCCGATGCTGCGGAACGCGCTGCTGCCCTTGATCGTATTGCCGAGCACGTAGCGGCCTTTCAGGTTCGCATCGACCGCACGCAGTTGTTCGACGTTGTGGATCACGCGATAGGCGTGCCCGTTTGCGCTGAACGACGCATTCGCGCCCGACAGCGTGACGGCTGCATTGTCGTTCAACACATGGCCGTTGCCCGAGTTCAGCGCGAGCGCGGCGTTCGCGCCGGTCAGCGCGAGCGGGCCGTCGATGTCGATACGCTTCGCGGCGTCGACCGCCAGTCCCGCACGGTCGCCGTGCGCATTCAACGCGCGTTGCAGCTTCACGTTGCCGAGCTGCGATGCGAGCGACAGCGTGTGGTCGCTGCTCCAGTCGACCGCGCCGTCGGCCGACAGGTCGCCTGCCGTGCCGGTCAATGCGACGTCGGTCGTGCCGAGGTTGCGCGACAGCGTAGCCGCGCCGATCGTTGCGTTCGCATCGTCGGCGACGCGTGCGTTCGCCGTGTCGATCTTCCACGTGCCCGAGCGGCCGTTCGCACCGCGCGTGTCGACCGTGGCATCGTTGGCAACGCGGACGTTCGTGCCGCGCGTCGCAATTTCGCCGCCGTTGCCGGCCGTGGCGCTCGCGTCGAGCGTGCCGCCGGCCAGCACCGTGCCGCCGTCGAGCGTGATGCGCCCGCCGTGGCTGTTCAGCCCGCGCGCCTCGATGGTGCCGGTGTTGTTGACCACTGCGCCGAGCAGATCGCCCGCGGCGCGGGCGGTCATCAGCACGTCGCCGCCGTCGGCCTTCAGCAGGCCGCCGTTGCTTGCCTGCGCATCGACGGCGCCGCCTTCGACCTGCACGCTGAGCAGGTCGCTGCCGTCGAAGTTGACCTTGAATGCGTTGCCGGCGCCGAGCGCGACGCGGCCCATCTTCGCCTGGATCACGCCGGTGTTGGACACGCGCGCGCCGAGCAGCGCGACGCTGCCGCCGTCGGCCGCGGTGATGTTGCCGGCGTTGGCGACGGTCGCGGCGGACGAGCCGGCGAAGCGATAGTTGCCGGCGAGGAAGTCGGCGTCGGACAGGTTCTGCGTGGACGCGACGAGGCTGCCGACGTTGACCTGCGAGCCGGCGCCGAACATCACGCCGTTCGGGTTGACGAGGAACACCTTGCCGTTGGCGTCGATGCGGCCGTCGATCTGGCTGCCGCGCGAGCCGATCACGCGGTTCAGCGCGATGGACGAACTGCCGGGCTGGTGGAACGACACGCGTTCGCCGCCGGCGACGCCGAAGTCCTGCCAGTTGGTGATGAGCTTGTCGGAATGCTGATTGATGGACATCGTCTTGCCGTCGGCGGACGTGGCGATGTCGGCGTGGCCGGCGACGACGGCCTGACCGGTGGGCAGTGCGTGTGCGGGCAGCGCGACGAGGCCGAGCAGCGACACGGCGCCGGCTGCGACGAGCGTACTGCCGCCGGCTTTACCGCGTCGGCGCGCGGTTTCCCCGACCGCATTCCAGCACGCCTGAGCGTGATTCCACACCAATGCATAGGTCTTGTTCATTGTTATCCTCGATAACGGATGTTGGTAGATTGATCAGTCAACCTTACTGATTCATAAAATGGCGGATTGGTCGTCCGCTTCAGGTGGCAGACGATCATGCTGTCCGCCACCCGTACCGCCGCGGGCGATCAGGCCGCCCGCCTGCGTCGCATCACGGCCAGACGGTGCCGAACTGGTTGCCGACGAGCGGCACGTTCATCGCATCGCCCGACACCGTATTGCCCTGCATCGACGTCTTCGAGAAACCCGCGATGCCGCCATATTGCTGAGCACGGCCGTGCTCCCACGCGACCCGGCTGCTGGTCGACGACGCCTGCACGGTGCCGAGGTTGGTGCCGACGAGACCGCCGAGGGTCGCGAACATGTCCCCGCTCACGGTGCCGGACGACGACGACTGGATGATCCTGCCGCCGCTGCGGCCCACCAGGCCGCCGACATTGGCGCTCTGGCCGCCGGTCGCGTTGCCGCTCGCTTCGGACAACTCGATCGTGCCGCCCGCGCCATAGCCGACGAGGCCGCCGACATAGCTCTTGTCGCCGCTGCTGACGGCGCCCGACGCACGCGAGCCTCGCACCGTGCCGTTGTTGAAGCCGATCAGTCCGCCGACCTGGCTCGCGCCGACGGCCGTGACCGTGCCGCTTGCCGACGACGACTCGACGGTTCCGGTATTCCGGCCGATCAGCCCGCCCGCCTCGCTGTTCGCACCGGCGCGAACCATGCCGGTTGCGCTGACGTTCGCGACGCGGCCGCCGTTGATGGCGACGAAGCCGCCGACGCGGTTGTTCGCTTCGCCGCGCGCCATGCCGTGCGCGGACGACGACGTGATCGTCGAGTTCGCGTCGGTGATGCCGGCGAAACCGCCGATCGTCATGACCTCGATCCCGCTGACGTTGCCGCTTGCGCTCGATCCGTCGATCTTGCCGCCGGACGCGTTGCGGCCGACGAAGCCGCCTGCCAGTGCGTTCGCAAAGACCGTCACGTCGCCGGTCGCGTTCGACGCTTCGATCGCTGCGCGGTTGATCCCGACGAGCCCGCCCGCGACACCGGCCTTGCCGCGTGCCGCCACGTCGCCGTGCGCGTTCGATGCATGGATGCGGCCGCCGTTGGTGCCGACGAGTCCGCCCGCAATACCGTTAGAAGCGCTGACGTCGCCGGATGCGCTGGAGCCGTCGATGAGTCCGTCGTTGGCACCGACGAGGCCGCCTACGATACCGTTCGTCCCGACGCCGACGCTGCCGGATGCGGCGGATGCCGTCACCTGGCCTCTGTTATGGCCGACGAGTCCGCCTGCCTTGCTACCCGTGTCGGCCGAGAGGCGGCCGCTCGCCCGCGATGCGTCGATGGCGCCCGTGTTGACGCCGACCAGTGCGCCGACGGTGCTGTTCGTGCCGGCGGAGATCTGGACGGCCGCGTCCGAGCCGCGCACCGTGCCGTTATTGCGCCCGACGAGACCGCCGATGGCCGGGCTCGCACCCCGGACGTATACGTCGCCCTTGCTCGACGAATCGCGGATGTCGCCGCTGTTGAAGCCGGCGAGCCCGCCGATTCCGCTCATCGCGTTGGTCGGCAGCGCGACAGCGGCATCGATAAAGACGCTCGCGTCGGTATGGCTGCGAGCGATCGTCGCGGCGCCGAGCCGCTTGTCCGGCGACGCGACGTTCTCGCCGACGAGCCCGCCAAGCGCGGTCGTGTAGCGGTCGCCCTGGACGCGCCCCGACACCGACGCGCCATCGATCGTGCCGCTCAGGTTCCGGCCGACGAGGCCACCGGCGACGTTGGCGGGCGAACCGTTGCTCGTCACCGACACGTTGCGCGCGTGCACGTTCGACAGCGTGCCCTGCACGTTGCCGCCCACCAGCGCACCGATCGCGGTGGGGATGCCGCGAGCGCTCGGCATACCGCGAGCCGACACCGAATCGAGCACCAGGTTGGCGATCGTGCCGCTGTTGACCGCGAACAGACCGACGAACGGCCCGCTGTTGTAGACGGACAGCCCGGAAATCGTGTTGCCGAAACCGTCGAACGTGCCGGTGAACGCCGCGTTGCCGCCGATGCTGCGGAACGTGCCCTTGCCCGTGATCGTGTTGCCGAGCACGTAGTGGCCGTTCAGGTCAGCGTCGACTGCGCGCAGTTGGTCGACGTTGCGGATCACGCGATAGGCCTGCCCGTTCGCGCTGTACGACGTGTCCGCGCCCGACAGCGTGACGGCTCCATTGCCGCTCAGCACATGGCCGCTGCCGGAGTTCAGCTCAAGGGCGGTGTTGCGGCCCGTGAGTGCGACCTTGTCGTTGATGTTGATGCGTCGTGCGGCGTTGACGGCGACGCGTGCGTTCGCGCCGCCGGCCGTCAGCGACTTGCCGAGCGTCACGTCGTCGCGCACGGACGTCAGCGTGAGGCCGTGATCGCTGTTCCAGCCGATTGCGCCGTCGGTCGCCAGCGCGCCGTCGGTGCTCGTCAGTTCGACCGACGTCGTGCCGAGGTTGCGCGACAGCGCGGCCGCGCCGATCGTTGCGTTCGCATCGTCGGCGACGCGTGCGTTCGCCGTCTCGATCTTCCACGTGCCCGAGCGGCCGTTCGCACCGCGCGTGTCGACCGTGGCATCGTTGGCAACGCGGACGTTCGTGCCGCGCGTCGCAATTTCGCCGCCGTTGCCGGCCGTGGCGCTCGCGTCGAGCGTGCCGCCGGCCAGCACCGTGCCGCCGTCGAGCGTGATGCGCCCGCCGTGGCTGTTCAGCCCGCGCGCCTCGATGGTGCCGGTGTTGTTGACCACTGCGCCGAGCAGATCGCCCGCGGCGCGGGCGGTCATCAGCACGTCGCCGCCGTCGGCCTTCAGCAGGCCGCCGTTGCTTGCCTGCGCATCGACGGCGCCGCCTTCGACCTGCACGCTGAGCAGGTCGCTGCCGTCGAAGTTGACCTTGAATGCGTTGCCGGCGCCGAGCGCGACGCGGCCCATCTTCGCCTGGATCACGCCGGTGTTGGACACGCGCGCGCCGAGCAGCGCGACGCTGCCGCCGTCGGCCGCGGTGATGTTGCCGGCGTTGGCGACGGTCGCGGCGGACGAGCCGGCGAAGCGATAGTTGCCGGCGAGGAAGTCGGCGTCGGACAGGTTCTGCGTGGACGCGACGAGGCTGCCGACGTTGACCTGCGAGCCGGCGCCGAACATCACGCCGTTCGGGTTGACGAGGAACACCTTGCCGTTGGCGTCGATGCGGCCGTCGATCTGGCTGCCGCGCGAGCCGATCACGCGGTTCAGCGCGATGGACGAACTGCCGGGCTGGTGGAACGACACGCGTTCGCCACCGGCGACGCCGAAGTCCTGCCAGTTGGTGATGAGCTTGTCGGAATGCTGATTGATGGACATCGTCTTGCCGTCGGCGGACGTGGCGATGTCGGCGTGGCCGGCGACGACGGCCTGACCGGTGGGCAGTGCGTGTGCGGGCAGCGCGACGAGGCCGAGCAGCGACACGGCGCCGGCCGCGACGAGCGTACTGCCGCCGGCTTTACCGCGTCGGCGCGCGGTTTCCCCGACCGCGTTCCAGCACGCCTGAGCGTGATTCCACACCAATGCATAGGTCTTGTTCATTGTTATCCTCGATAACGGAGTTGTTGGAGTCGATCAGTGGAACGAACTGACCGGTTGCGAAGCGGATCGATCTTCCGCTTCATGCGGCGGACGGTCATGCTGCCCGCCGCCGGGTTGCCGGCCCGCGGCGCCGCCGGGCCGGCGATCGGCGCCGGGCGACTCAGAAATACTGGGTCGCCTGAAGCCAGACACTTGGCGAGCGCGTGCTCGCGGCCGCGTCGTCGGACCTGCCGAACGGTCGCGACCACGCGACGTTGACCTGCCGGCTCGCGCCGTACCAGCCGACGCCGAGCCCTGCCGACGACAGCTGCAGCGTGTTGCGCTCCCGGTTCCACGGCTGCTTGTTGACCTGTACGCGCCCGGTATCGACGAAGGTGCTGACCTGCCAGCCGGGCGCGGCGAGATAGCGCAGTTCCGCGCTCGCCTGCCAGCCCTGATCGCCGCTGCCCGCGCCGAGCGCGTACCCGCGTACCCCATACGGGCCGCCGAGGCTGAATTTTTCCGTCGAGTCGAGATTGCGCGATGTGAGTTGTGCGCTGAGCTGCACGTAGAGCTGCAAGCGCGCAGTGATGGCCTGAAGCCGTACCGCACTGACGTTCAGCTTCGTGAACCGGCCGTGCGTTTTCGCGAACCGATTCGATCCGAGCGGATCGTTGCCGTTCATCCGGCCGATGCCGAGCGTCACGGACGCGCTGCTGCGTCCGCCGCCGAACCAGTCGTCCTGATTGCTGCCGGTGATGCTGAAAGAACCGATCTGGATGCGCTTCGCGCCATGCACGTCGAATGCGTTGTAGTCGTCGTGCAACTGCTTGTTTTCAAACAGGAACTGCGCGCTGACGTTCGCGCGGCGGCTGCGCAGCAGCGGTTGCGTGACGAACGCGCTTTGCACCGATGCACGGCCGTGATAGTCGAGATCGTCGAAGCTGCCGCCGACCCGGTATCGCATGTCGGAGTGCGCGACGCCGAGCCGCGTCGACGCCGGGCCGACAGGCAACTGGTATGCCACGCGGTAATAGCGCTGGCGCGCGTCGCTGACCAGCCCGCGCAGCGTGAACTGATCGCCGATACGCAGCGGCGCGTTGACGTCGACGCTGCCGGTGGCGCGATAACGGCCGGTGAGCGTGTCGCCATAGTTGTCGAGATCGACGGAGCCGGACGCGAGCGGGCCGGGTTCGACGTCGACGGAGAGATCGGTGGTGCCGGTTTCGGCACCGGGGCGCAGCGTGCCTTTCGCGGCGACGCCTGGCAGATCGTCGAGGAGCAGCAGGCTGCGCTCGAGCGCGTCGCCTTGCACGGCGTCGCCGGGCCGGAGGCCGGCGAGCGGCTGGCGCAGGACGCCGTCCAGCACGCGCGAGCGGTTGTTCAGTTCGACGGTGCCGTAACGGCCTTCGCTCACGTCGATCCGCACGGTGCCGCCGTCGATGTCCTGCTGCGGCAGGTAGGCGCGCGCGAGCACGTAGCCGTGTTCGCGGTAATACGCGGAGATCCGGTCGGCGGCTTGCCGGAGTTCGTCGAAGCTCAGTTCGCGGCCGACGAGATCCGCGAGAAGCGGTTGCAGCCGGTCGGCGCCGAACGCACGATTGCCGCCGATCGCGAATGCCTGCACCCGTACGCGCGGCCCGGCGTCGTCGCCGGGCGGCGGCGGCTTCGTGTCGGGCGGCGGCGGGATGGCGAGATCGGGCGGCGAGTCGGCGGGAAGGGCAGGACGTGTGGCCTCGATGTCACGCATCGATTGCCCGGCACTGGGCGGCAGCGCGTGCGCAATGCCCGGCATCGACAGCACGGCGCCGATGCACCAGACCGGGAGCCCCGCCCATTGAGCCGGGCAACCGGTGCGGGCGGCGCGATGCCGTGGACGAGACGTGCCGTGTAACGGGAGCGGCCGGCCCGAGATCGCCGATGCGGCAGCGGTATCGGAATCGGCGTGGTGTGAGTTGCTGTGGATGGGACGAATTTTCACCCTCGACGGATTGGCGCGCCGATAGCGCGTTGAGCGTCGGGGATACTACGGAGCGTGGCCGCGTTTTGATATTGGATGAGTACTAGGCCAACTGTGTTATCGATTTGTCTTGTCAGATTTTGTCGAAAACGGGGCGCGGCGGGCCGGATCTGTGTGCAGGCGTATCCCGGGGCGCCGATGTCGGCTCGGATCAAACGCATGTCGCGTTTGAGACATCGGCCCCCCTGCCTCCCGGACTACTCTCGAACAGCACGTTGCGCGTGCGCCGCAAGGGCCGGCGCGCCGCTGCGCCATCCAACGAGACATGGAGACAATACGATGAGCAGCAATCGAGGTGTCGTCTATCTTGGGCCGGGCCAGGTCGAAGTCCAGAAAATCGATTATCCGAAGATGGTCGACCCCAGCGGCCGCGCGATCGGCCACGGCGTGATCCTGAAAGTGGTCAGCACGAACATCTGCGGCTCCGACCAGCACATGGTGCGCGGCCGTACGACCGCGCCGGTCGGCCTCGTGCTCGGTCACGAGATCACCGGCGAAGTGATCGAAGTGGGCCCGGACGTCGAGACGCTGAAGATCGGCGATCTCGTGTCGGTGCCGTTCAACGTCGCGTGCGGCCGCTGCGCGATGTGCAAGGACACGCATACGGGCGTATGCCTGAACGTGAACCCGTCGCGGGCCGGCGGCGCGTACGGCTACGTCGACATGGGCGGCTGGATCGGCGGCCAGGCCGAATACGTGCTCGTGCCGTATGCCGATTTCAACCTGCTGAAATTCCCGGATCGCGACCAGGCGATGGCGAAGATCCGCGATCTGACCTGCCTGTCCGACATTCTGCCGACCGGTTATCACGGCGCGGTGAGCGCGGGCGTGAAGCCCGGTTCGACGGTCTACATCGCGGGCGCGGGCCCGGTCGGGATGGCGGCGGCCGCGTCGGCGCGCCTGCTCGGCGCGGCCGTGACGATCGTCGGCGACATGAACGCGGAGCGCCTCGCGCACGCACGGGCGATGGGCTTCGAGACGGTCGACCTGTCGAAGGACGCGTCGCTCGGCGAGCAGATCGAACAGATCCTCGGCGTGCCGGAGATCGACTGCGCGGTCGATTGCGTCGGCTTCGAGGCGCACGGCCACGGCTCGTCGGGCCATTCGGAGGAAGCGCCCGCGACGGTGCTGAACTCGCTGATGGAAATCACGCGCCCGGCCGGCGCGATCGGCATCCCGGGCCTGTACGTGACGGACGATCCGGGCGCGAAGGACAAGGCCGCACAGCACGGCAGCCTGAGCATCCGCTTCGGCCTCGGCTGGGCGAAGTCGCATTCGTTCTTCACGGGCCAGACGCCGGTGCTGAAGTACAACCGCAACCTGATGCAGGCGATCCTGTTCGACCGGCTGCCGATCGCGAAGATCGTCAACGTCGAAGTGATTTCGCTCGACCAGGCGCCGGAAGGCTACAAGAAGTTCGACGGCGGCGCGCCGCGCAAATTCGTCATCGACCCGCACGGGTTACTGGCGGCGTGATGCGCTAGCGTTCGACACGCGCGACACGAAGCGGGCGGTGCCGGAAACGGGCCGCCCGTTTTCGTTGCGGGAGCGAAGGCGGGGGAGGCAATGCGGCGAGCGGACGCGCCCCAGATGGCGGCCAGGGTCACGAGCTGCAGTGCATTCATCGACGGACTCCGGTGGACCGAGCGGCCGGCGTGCGATATGCGCCGGCGCGGGCGAATGCCCCATTGAACGTCATGCGTCCGTCGCGACACAAACGAGGTTTTGTGACGGGCGGTTTAGAAAGTTGAATCGACGGGCGCGCGAGCCTGGAGCGCGCTCAGTGGCCGCGATAGAGCTTCGCGATTTCGGCGTTGCTGGCCGCGGCGCGGCGGGTCCGCCCGGTGTGCAGGCTGACGCGGCGGATCGCGCGCGTGCGATGGGCGACGTCGCGGCCGCCTTTCCAGTCGGCCACGCGGACTGCGCCGGTGCGCATGCGGTCGGGCGCGCGCAACGACGGCGCGGCTTGCGCAACCGCCATCCTGCGCGCGGGTTTGCTGGCGAGCGGGGCGGCCGGTTGCGGATTGGCCGGTGGCGGATCGACTGCCACCCGTGTTTCATCGGTCGAATGAAACGGGTAGACGGGTGCCGGCACGACCGGTATCAATGGCTCGTTCGACGCTTGAAGTACGGCTTCGGTCGCGACGGCGGCCGGCGCGGCGGATCCGCGACAAGCGGGATCGGCCTTGCAGGTCTGGTCGATCGTCACGTAGCCGCCGACCAGCAGCACGAGCGTGAGAATGCTCAGGATCGGCGCGCTCGATGCGCGCGGCCGCTGGGAAGCCGCGTTGCGCAGCGCGCGGGCGACGCGCGACGACCATGTATGGAACGACCGCGGCGCATGCGCGGCACGCGCGTCGGCCGGCGTGCGGCGAATCGGTTCGAACGGCCAGTTCCACTGACCGCAAACGGGGCAATGCTCGAGCGCGCGGAACGCCACGAAACCGCATTCGCGGCAGCGGCAGCACGTCGCGTGCAGCGATTCGGCGCGCGCGTTCAGCACGGCACGCCAAGCATCGCGCGCACGGACGCTTCGGTTGGGCAGGACGCGCATGTCAGCGACCGACGGACGCTATCGTCGGGCTACACATAGGCGGTCGTTCGCATGCGATGTTCATCATTTGCTCCGAGAGACCCCGCCACTGATGGCGGGAAGGAAAGGCGTGCGGTTGACAGGCAGGTTCTTCCACGGGTTAGGATCACCTGCATGATTCTTGTCTACCGCTACCGGGTGAAGTCGCTCAACGGACTGCTCAACAAGCAGAGCCGTGCGGCGAACAGAACCAGGATGGCGAAGAGCGTCTACGACGCGTCCTGGTCGTCGTTCCGAAGCAAGCTCCGCTACAAAGCGATCGCGCACGGAGCCATGTTCGAGAAAGTCGACGAAAGCGGTTCTACCCAGTCCTGTTCGGCGTGCGGGTCGAAAGACAGCACGGCGCGGCCGAAAGGTATCGCGGGACTGAGAATAAGAGAGTGGACCTGCAGTGACTGTGGTGTCGAGCATGATCGAGATACCAACGCTGCGCTGAACATTCTCCGATGCGGACGTGCATCGCCAGGTGTGGGAATCCTCTCCTTTTAGGGAGAGGAGGACGTCAAGTGATTCTCCATAACATCGGACGCGTGGAACCCTTTCGTTCGCGGCTGCCTGCCGCTTCATTTTTGGTCGTTCGCGCGTGAAACGCAAGGCGCATGTCGCGCGTCGCGTGGCGCACGTTTCGTGCCGCCCGTCTCATGCTAGCTGCCGTGCCGCTGCCGGGACGCGAGCGTGCCCAGTGTCTCCAGCGCACGCTCGACGGCCGGTGTCCACGGACGCCCGTAGTTGAGCCGCAGATAGCGGCGGAAGCCGCCGGTGGCGGAAAAGATCGGCCCGGGCGCGATGCTGACGCCGCTTTCCATCGCGTCGTCGAACAGGTGCATCGCGTCCAGGTGCGGCGGCAGTTCGATCCACAGAAAATACCCGCCGCGCGGTGCGAACACTTCGGTGTCGGCCGGAAAATACGCGCGCACGGCCGAGAGCATCTGCGCCTGGTGCGCGGCGAGATTGCGTCGCAGCTTGCGCAGGAAACGGTCGTATGCGCCGTCGCGCAGGTAGCTCGAAATCGCCATCTGCGCCGGTACGTCGGCGGCCGGCGCGCTCGCGCTCTTGGCCTGGCGGATCTGCCGCACGAAGCGGCCGGCTGCGACCCAGCCGATCCGGAATCCCGGCGCGAGACATTTCGAGAACGACCCGCAATGCAGGACGAGCCCGCTGTCGTCATACAGTTTCGCGGGCCGCGTGGGGGCCGTGCCGAACTGCAGTTCGCCATACACGTCGTCCTCGATCAGCGGCACGCCGCGCGACGCGAGCAGGTCGATCAGCGCGCGCTTGCGCTCGTCGGTCAGCGTCGCGCCGGTCGGGTTGTGGAACGACGTCATGAACCAGCACGCGCGCACCGGATGCGTGTCGAGCGCCTCGGCGAGCGCGTCGAGGTCGAGGCCGGTGCGCGGGTCGACCGGAATCTCGATGGCCTTCAGGTGCAGGCGCTGGACGGCTTGCAGCACCGCGTGGAAGGCCGGCCGTTCGATCGCGACGATGTCGCCCGGGCGCGTCAGCGCCTGCAGGCTGAGCGTCAGCGCTTCGGTCGCCCCCGTCGTGATGACGATTTCCTCCAGCGGCAACGACCCGCCCGCGCTCAGATAGCGCAACGCGATCTGGCGGCGCAGCGCTTCGTTACCGGGCGGCAGGCCCGCGAGCAGTTTCGTGCGGTCCATGTTGCGGGCGGCCGACGCCACGTAACGCCACAGGCTGCTCATCGGGAACAGCGAATAGCTCGCGAATGCCGAGCCGAGCGGCACGATGTCGTCGCACTTGAGCGAATCGAGCAGGCGGAACAGCGCATCGTCGTCGCCGGTTTGCGCGGCGCCCGGCTTGCGCGGCGGATCGCGGGCGAACCGCACGTGCTTGTCCGAGAGGTTCGCAACGAAATAACCGGAGCGCGCCCGCGCGACGATTAGACCCTCGCTTTCGAGCGCGTAATACGCGCGAAACACGGTGGACGGGCTGACGCGATACGCGCGGCATGCCGCGCGCACGGTGGGAATGCGCGCGCCGGGCGCCAGGTCGCCGCGCCGGATCGCGTCGGCAATCGTCTGCGCCAGCACCGCATAACGCTTCATGCGTGTCCTCCCGGCGTTGGACCCAGATGACAAAGAGTAGTACGGCAGCCGTCACGTGCAAGCGCACCCTAAATCGCTGATCCGTATGTTTTAAGCGCGCTCTGATCCTTTTCTTTCGTCTGACCAGAAGGCACACTGCCGCAAGTTTTGTTCCCGATGTCCGACCGATACGGAATTCACGCTGCCCGACGGCGGATCCGTGACGCCCGCGCGTGCCGCGCGGGTCCTCGTCAGCGGCGTCCTTACCCTTACCCGGAAGCATCCAGCGTGAAATTGAAGACCCTCGTCACGGGCCTCGTGGCCGGCATCGCCCTCAATCTGGTCAGCGGCGTGGCCGCCGCAGCCTGCGTCAACAACCCCGCCGCCCAGCCGAACGCGACGTTTCCCGCCGCGCTGACCGGCAAGCTCGTCTATCACAGCTACGTGAAGTACGGCGACGGCACGAGCCAGCTGTTCCTGTACGATTTTTCGGCCCATACGCTGACGCAACTCAGCAAGAGCGCGTGGGGCATCACCGATCCGATGAACGGCGTGTTCAGCCCCGACGGCAAATGGCTCGCGTTCATGGGCATCCGCAACGGCGCATGGAACGTGTTCATGCTGCAGCTCGGCGCCGGCACGCCGCCCGTCAACATGACGAACAGCACGGGCGCCACCCGTAACGAAGACCCGAAGTTCAGCGCGGACGGCAAGACGCTCGTGTTCAAGCAGAACGGCGACGTCAAGCAGGCGACGCTGTCGTACACGAGCGCGGGCCCGGTATTCACGTCGGTCGTGAGCCTGACGAATGCGCCGGCGGGCGCCGAATACTCGATGCCGTTCCTCGCGCCGGACGCGAGCGCCGTGTATTACGCGACGGGCACCGGCTCGAACATGGGGCTGATGAAGCGCACGATCGCGACCGGGGCGACCGCCGTGTTCGATCGTCCGGCCGGGTTGCAGACGTACTACCCGATCGTGCGTGCGGACGGCATGGTGTACTACGCCCGCTGGAAGGACAGCGGCGGAGCCGACCAGATCTATGCGAAGACGGCCGACCCGGCGTCGACGCCGAGTGCGCTGGCGCTCAACGACTGCATGAGCAACAACTCGGACCCGGCACCTGTCAGTGGTACGAATTACCTGTTTTTCTCGTCGACGACGGCGGGCGGCTATCAGCTCTACGTCGGCGACGTGACGACCGGCCAGCGCTGGAGCCTGTCGCAGTTCGGCGTGAATGCGGACGCGACGAAGGCCAAGCTCGGGGCGAACTACTACGGCGGCCCGTCCGCCAAGCAGTTGACGCTGCTGTCGCAAGGGCGTCCGGCCGCCGCATCGGCGAGCTACAACGCGTCGCTGACGGCCGACAAGGCGTTCGACGGCAACACGACGAGCACGCGCTGGGATTCGCCGGAGGGGACGGGCGTCGATCCGCAATGGCTCTCTGTCGATCTCGGTGCGACGAAAACGATCAGCAGCATCGACCTGTACTGGGATGCGGGCGCGCTCGTCTACCAGATCCAGACGTCGAACGACAACGCGAACTGGACGACGATCTACTCGACGAGCAACGGCGTGTCGTACGGGCACGTGACGTTGCCGAACCTGAACGGGCAGGGGCGTTACGTGCGGATGCTCGGCACGAAGCGGGCGACGCAGTGGGGGTACTCGCTCGATGAAATGCAGGTGTGGGGATCGTAAGCGCAAACGCAAACGCAAACGGAAAAGCGGCCTTCGAGGCCGCTTTTTTTGGCTTCAGATAGTCCGCGCTTCACGCATGCAGCAGATGCGTCGGAAACGCCGGCCCGGCCGCCGCCGCGCCCTGCGCGAGCGGCGCAACCTGTTTGCGGCGCTCGCGGGTCGGCGCGACGCCGAACGCGTCGCGATAGCTCTTGCTGAAGTGGCATGCCGACTGGAAGCCGCACGCCATCGTGATGTGCATGATCGACATGTCGGTCTGCAGCAGCAGCTCGCGCGCGCGGCGCAGCCGCAGCGTCAGGTAGTAGTGCGTCGGCGTCATCCCGAGATGCTCGCGGAACAGGCGCTGCAACTGCCGTTGCGACATGTTCGCGAGCCGCGCGAGTTCCTCGCGCGACAGCGGCTCCTCGATGTTGTTCTCCATCAGCGAGATCACTTCGAACAGCGACTTGTTCGCCGAGCCGAGGCGAGCGACGAGCGGCATGCGCTGCTGCGCGCTCGTGTCGCGCACGTGTTCGACGATGAACTGCTCGGCGATCTGCGTGACGCGCGCGGTGCCGACGCGCGCGGCGATCAGGTTCAGCATCATGTCGAGCGGCGCGACGCCGCCCGTGCACGTGATGCGATCGCGGTCGATCACGAACAGTTCCTTCAGGAAGCGCGTGTCCGGAAACTCTTCCTTCAGCGCCGACATGTTCTCCCAGTGGATCGCGCACGCATAGCCCGCGAGCAGCCCCGACTTCGCGAGTGCATAGGTGCCCGTGCACAGGCTGCCGAGCGGCAGCCCCGAGCGCGCGAAGCGGCGCAGCGTCGACAGATGGGCAGGCGTGGTCGCGCGCTGCACGTCGACGCCGCCGCACACGAACACGATGTCGGGCTGCCCCACGCATTCGGCCGGCCCCGTGTCGACCGTGAGGCCGTTGCTCGCCGTGACCGGGCCGCCGTCCGGACTGATCACCGACCAGCGGTAGAGCGGCTGGCCGCTCAGATAGTTCGCCATCCGAAGCACCTCGATCGCATTGGTGAACGCGATCATCGTGAAGTTCGGTAAAGGCATGAACGCGAAGTGGGACAGCGACGCTGTGCGGTCGGGCGACATGGGGAGCGTTCCTTGAATCTCTAATAGCTTTTGGCCCGGGGCACGGATCGGGCTGCGATATTGTGTGAGCGAGTGCAACAAGCGTGCCATACGGCTAAACCCTAGCTCCATACGTTGTCTGGGCATCGGGCGGTTGCTGCGCTGCACCGTATCCGGGAGACGCCGCACTCGAACGTGCGGCAAACGCACTGCCGGTGTGCGTGTCCATAGGTGAACCGCCCACACCGTTTCGGGCGGTCGACCCGAAAAGTACGACCGGTCACTTGTATAAAACGGACGCGCATGGCGGAAAAGGCAAAGAACGCGTCTAAATTCATCAATCCGCCGAAAATCCGAACGACAAGAATAGAGCCGTCGGCAGCCTTGCACTGGACGCGCGGGAATCCCAGGCACGGCGGCCCTTGAGCTTCGGTTGCAGCCCTTTATTCTTCGTCACGGACGCACTATGTCGAATACCCAGCCTTTCTTCTCGCAGCCCCTTGCCGAGCGCGACGCGCCGGTGCGCAGCGCCATCCTGAAGGAACTCGAGCGTCAGCAGTCGCAGGTCGAGCTGATCGCGTCGGAAAACATCGTGTCGCGCGCCGTGCTCGAGGCGCAGGGCTCGGTATTGACCAACAAGTATGCGGAAGGCTATCCCGGCAAGCGCTACTACGGCGGCTGCGAATTCGCCGATGAAGTCGAGGCGCTCGCGATCGACCGCGTGAAGCAGATCTTCAACGCCGGCTATGCGAACGTGCAGCCGCACTCGGGCGCGCAGGCGAACGGTTCGGTGATGCTCGCGCTGGCCAAGCCGGGCGACACCGTGCTCGGCATGTCGCTCGACGCGGGCGGCCATCTGACGCACGGCGCAAAGCCGGCGCTGTCGGGCAAGTGGTTCAACGCCGTCCAGTACGGCGTGAATCGCGACACGCTGCGCATCGATTACGACCAGGTCGAGGCGCTCGCCCACGAGCACAAGCCGAGCCTCATCATCGCCGGCTTCTCGGCGTACCCGCGCGCGCTCGACTTCGCGCGCTTTCGCGCGATCGCCGACAGCGTCGGCGCGAAGCTGATGGTCGACATGGCGCACATCGCGGGCGTGATCGCCGCCGGCCGCCACGCGAACCCGGTCGAGCACGCGCACGTCGTCACGTCGACCACGCACAAGACGCTGCGCGGCCCGCGCGGCGGCTTCGTGCTGACCAACGACGAGGAGATCGCGAAGAAGATCAACTCGGCCGTGTTCCCCGGCCTGCAGGGCGGCCCGCTGATGCACGTGATCGCCGGCAAGGCGGTAGCGTTCGGCGAAGTGCTGCATGCGGACTTCAAGACCTACATCGACAACGTGCTCGCGAACGCACAGGCGCTCGGCGAAGTGCTGAAGGCCGGCGGCGTCGATCTCGTCACGGGCGGCACCGACAATCACCTGCTGCTGGTCGACCTGCGCCCGAAGGGCCTGAAGGGCGCGCCGGTCGAGCAGGCGCTGGAACGCGCGGGCATCACCTGCAACAAGAACGGCATCCCGTTCGACACCGAGAAGCCGACCGTCACGTCGGGCATCCGTCTCGGCACGCCGGCGGGCACGACGCGCGGCTTCGGCGTCGCGGAGTTCCGCGAGATCGGCCGCCTGATCCTCGAAGTGTTCGACGCGTTGCGCGCGAATCCGGAAGGCGATCCGGCGACCGAACAGCGCGTGCGCCGCGAGATCTTCGCGCTCTGCGAGCGCTTCCCGATCTACTGATCGACCCCACCAGAACAGTCACACGAGCGAGAGCAGATATGAGCACGCTGCATCAGGACAGCATCATCATCGACGGACTGAACATCTCGAAGTTCGAGAAGCCGGTGTTCGAGGACATGCGAAAGGGCGGCATCACGGCCGCGAACTGCACGGTGTCGGTGTGGGAGAACTTCGCCAAGACCGTCGACAACATCGGCGTGATGAAGAAGAAGATCCGCGACAACGGCGAGCTGCTGACGCTCGTGCGCACGACGGACGACATCTTCCGCGCGAAGAAGGAAGGCAAGACCGGGATCATCCTCGGCTTCCAGAACGCGCATGCGTTCGAGGACAACCTTGGCTACATCGAGGCGTTCGCCGACATGGGCGTGCGCGTCGTGCAGCTTTGCTACAACACGCAGAACCTGGTCGGCACCGGCTGCTACGAGCGCGACGGCGGGCTGTCGGACTTCGGCCGCGAAGTGATCACCGAGATGAACCGCGTCGGCATCATGGTCGACCTGTCGCATGTGGGCGGCAACACGTCGTCGGAAGCGATCGCATTCTCGAAGAAGCCGGTGTGCTATTCGCACTGCCTGCCGTCGGGCCTGAAGGAGCATCCGCGCAACAAGAGCGACGCGCAGCTGAAGGAGATCGCCGATGCGGGCGGCTTCGTCGGCGTGACGATGTTCGCGCCGTTCCTGAAGCGCGGGATCGAAGCGAACATCGACGACTACATCGAGGCGATCGACTACGTCGTGAACCTGATCGGCGAGGATGCGGTGGGCATCGGCACGGACTTCACGCAGGACTATGCGAAGGAGTTCTTCGACATGCTCACGCACGACAAGGGCCGCTATCGCCAGCTGACGAACTTCGGCAAGGTGATCAACCCGGAAGGTATCCGCACGATCGGCGAATTCCCGAACCTGACCGCCGCGATGGAGCGTCACGGCTGGAAGGAATCGCGGATCCGCAAGATCATGGGCGAGAACTGGGTGCGCGTGTTCAAGGACGTGTGGGGCGCGTAAGCGCCACGTCCGCCGAACCGCCCCCGCGTTTCAACATAAAAAAATCGGGACGTGCCCGCGCTTGCCGCGCGGGCACGCGGACGATGTCGCGCCTGCGCACTGAGCCGCGCGGCCAATTTCCTCACGGAGTCACCACGATGCAACCGCAACTGCCGATCAACGTCGATCCCGATACCGGCGTCTGGACCACCGACGCGCTGCCGATGCTGTACGTGCCGCGCCACTTCTTCACGAACAATCACGTCGCCGTCGAGGAAGCGCTCGGCGTCGAAGCGTATGCCGAGATCCTCTACAAGGCCGGCTACAAGTCCGCGTACCACTGGTGCGACAAGGAAGCGAAGCAGCACGGCCTGACCGGCATGGCCGTGTTCGAGCACTACCTGAAGCGCCTGTCGCAACGCGGCTGGGGCCTGTTCTCGATCATCGAGGCCGATCCGGCCAGCGCCCGCGCGAAGATCGAACTGCGCCACTCGTCGTTCGTGCTCCAGCAGCCGGGCAAGGAAGGAAAGCTCTGCTACATGTTCGCGGGCTGGTTCGCGGGCGCGATGGACTGGGTCAACGATACGACGCCGGAAGGCAAGAACGCGCCGCGCGCGCAATCGAAGGAAGTGCAGTGTGCGGCCGAGCATCACGACCACTGCGTCTTCGAAGTGTCGCCGATCGCGCACTGATGCATTGATTCACTGAAACATATAAACACCCGCAACACGAGACATTCGAACGCCAGAGGTCGCCTGCGATGCGTTATCCCCACCTGTTCAAACCCATGCAGCTGAACCAGCTGACGCTGCGCAACCGGATCGTCAGCACCGCGCACGCGGAGGTGTATGCCGAGCCGGGCGGCCTGCCGGGCGACCGCTATATCCGCTACTACGAAGAAAAGGCGAAGGGTGGCGTCGGCCTGGCCATCTGCGGCGGCTCGAGCCCGGTCTCGATCGACAGCCCGCAAGGCTGGTGGAAATCGGTGAACCTGTCGACCGACAAGATCATCGATCCGCTCACGCGCCTGGCCGACACGATGCACAAGCACGGCGCGAAGATCATGATCCAGGCGACGCACATGGGCCGCCGCTCGTCGTTCCACGGCGAGCACTGGCCGCACCTGATGTCGCCGTCGGGCGTGCGCGAGCCCGTGCACCGCGGCAACGCGAAGATCATCGAGATCGAGGAAATCCGCCGCATCATCGGCGATTTCGCGGCGGCCGCGAAGCGCGTGAAGGCGGCCGGCATGGACGGCATCGAAATCTCCGCCGCGCACCAGCACCTGATCGACCAGTTCTGGAGCAAGCGTTCGAACCATCGCACCGACGAATGGGGCGGCAGCCTCGAAAACCGCCTGCGCTTCGGCATCGAAGTGCTGACGGCCGTGCGCGAGGCGGTCGGCAAGGACTTCTGCGTCGGCCTGCGCATGTGCGGCGACGAATTCCACGAGGACGGCCTCGATCACGAGGCGCTGAAGGAAATCGCGCAGGCGATGTCGGAGACGGGCCTGATCGACTACCTGAGCGTGGTCGGATCGGGCGGCGACACGCACAACACGATCGCGAACTGCATGCCGCCGATGGCGTTGCCGCCGGAGCCGTTCGTGCATCTCGCGGCCGGCATCAAGTCGGTCGTGAAGATTCCGGTGATGCACGCGCAGAGCATCCGCGATGCGGGCCAGGCCGAGCGCCTGCTCGCGAACGGCATGATCGACCTGGTCGGCATGACGCGCGCGCAGATCGCCGATCCGCACATGGTGATCAAGATCCGCGACGGCCGCGAGGACGAAATCAAGCAGTGCGTCGGCGCGAACTACTGTATCGACCGCCAGTACAACGGCCTCGACGTGCTGTGCATCCAGAACGCGGCGACGTCGCGCGAAGCGACGATGCCGCACATCATCGAGAAGTCGCGCGGCCCGAAGCGCAAGGTCGTGGTGGTCGGCGCCGGCCCCGCGGGGCTCGAGGCTGCTCGCGTCGCGAAGCTGCGCGGCCACGACGTCGTGTTGTTCGAGAAGAACGCGGAAGTGGGCGGCCAGGTGATGATCGCCGCGAAGGCGCCGCAGCGCGAGCAGATGTCGGGGATCATCCGCTGGTTCGACATGGAAACGAAGCGTCTGGGCGTCGACCGGCGTCTCGGCGTGGCCGCCGACGAGAAGATGATCATGGCCGAGAAGCCGGACATCGTCGTGCTCGCGACGGGCGGCTCGAGCTTCACGTGGCAGGTGCCGGCGTGGGGCGTGGCCGAAGGCCTCGCCGTCAGCTCGTGGGACATCCTGACCGGCAAGGTCGAGCCAAAGCAGAACGTGCTGCTGTTCGACGGCGTGAGCACGCATGCGGGCGCGGGCGTGGCCGACTTCATGGCGAGCCGCGGCTCGAAGGTCGAGGTCGTCACGCCGGACGTGAAGGTGGCCGACGACTGCGGCGGCACGACGTTCCCGATCTTCTATCGCCGGCTGTACGCATTCGGCGTGATCCCGACGCCGAACACGATGCTCGATCGCGTCTATGAAGAGAACGGCAAGATGATCGCCGTGCTGCGCAACGAATACACGGAAGAGCTGGAAGAGCGCGCGGTCGATCAGGTGGTGATCGAAAACGGTTCGTCGCCGAACGACGAACTGTACTGGAAGCTCAAGCCGGAATCGGTGAACCGCGGCCAGATCGATCCGCACACGCTGTTCGCGGCCGAGCCGCAGCCGTGCCTGTCGGAAGAACTCGGCAACGGCCGTTTCCTGCTGTTCCGTGTCGGCGACTGCATTTCGATGCACAACGTCCACGGGGCCATCTACGACTCGCTGCGTCTCGTGAAGGATTTCTAAAAGATGAACCCGTCCTTCCTCATTACCGCCCTGTTGTGGCTGTCGGTGGCGGGGCTCGCGTTCGCGGTCGCGAAGCGCTCGTCTTACTGGCGTCTGGGCCGCGCCACGGCGCCGGGCTCGTTCGGCGTCGCGAACCTGTTCGCGATTCCGAAGCGTTATTTCGTCGACCTGCACCACGTGGTCGCCCGCGATCCGTACATCGCGAAGACCCACGTCGCGACCGCCGGCGGCGCGATCGGCGCGCTCGCGCTGGTGTTCGTCAACTACGGCCTTGCGATCTACTCGCCGTGGCTCGACAAGCTGATCTTCCTCGCGGCGCTCGCGATGCTGGTCGGCGCGGTGTTCGTGTGGCGTCGACGCGCGGCGAAGGACGTGCCGGCGCGCCTGTCGCGCGGCCCGTGGAATACGCTGCCCTGGCTGCTCGGTTCGTTCGCGCTCGGGCTCGTGCTGTTCATGCTGGTGCCGACCGGTGCGATGTCGGGGGCGTTCGCGGTGCTCTGCGCGCTGCTGATCGGCATCGGCGCGTTCACGATGACGATCGGCGCCGCGAAGGGCGGCCCGATGAAGCATGCGATCGCCGGCCTGCTGCACCTCGCGTTCCACCCGCGCCAGGAGCGTTTCGCCGCGACGCGCGAATCGTTCACCGGCAACGGCACGGCCACGCCGCCGACCGCGCTGAAGCTGCCGGACATCGAGCATCAGGAGTACGGCGTCGCGAAGCCGGTCGAGTTCCGCTGGAACCAGTTGCTGAGCTTCGACGCCTGCGTGCAGTGCGGCAAGTGCGAAGCCGCGTGCCCCGCGTTCGCGTCGGGCCAGCCGCTGAATCCGAAGAAGCTGATCCAGGATCTCGTGGTCGGGATGGCCGGCGGCACCGATGCGGCGTACGCGGGCAGCCCGTCGCCGGGCATCCCGGTCGGCCAGCATCGCGGCGAGCCGAACGGCCCGATCGTGTCGGGCCTGATCGAGGAGCAGACGCTGTGGTCGTGCACGACCTGCCGCGCTTGCGTGCAGGAGTGCCCGATGCTGATCGAGCACGTCGACGCGATCGTCGACATGCGCCGCAACCGCACGCTCGTGCACGGCACGGTACCGGGCAAGGGCCAGGAAGTGCTCGCGAACCTGCGCGAGACGGGCACGATGGGCGGCTACGACACGGCCGCACGTTACGACTGGTCGGTGGACCTGAGCGCACCCGTCGCGCAACCCGGCAAGCCGGTCGACGTGCTGTTCGTCGCGGGCGAAGGCGCGTTCGACATGCGCTATCAGCGTACGCTGCGTGCGTTCGTGAAGGTGCTGAACAAGGCGGGCGTCGACTACGCCGTGCTCGGCCCGGCCGAGACCGACACGGGCGACGTCGCCCGCCGGCTCGGCGACGAAGCGACGTTCCAGCAGATGGCGAAGCGCCTGATCGGCACGCTCGGCACGCTGTCGTACAAGCAGATCGTGACGGCCGACCCGCACGTGATGCACAGCCTGCGCAACGAATACCGTGCGCTCGGGCTGCGCGTGACGGTCAAGCATCACACCACCTATCTGGCCGAACTGGCCGACAGCGGCAAGATCGCGCCGAAGGCCGTCGAGGCGCTGCAGGAGAAACGCACGACCTATCACGATCCGTGCTACCTCGGCCGCTACAACGGCGAGACGGAAGCGCCGCGCAAGCTGCTGAAGACGATCGGCATCCAGGTCGTCGAGATGGAGCGCAACGGCATGCGCGGCCGCTGCTGCGGCGGTGGCGGCGGTGCGCCGCTGACCGACATCCCGGGCAAGCAGCGCATCCCGGACATCCGCATCGCCGACGCGCGTACGATCGGCGCGGACGTGGTCGCGGTTGCGTGCCCGAACTGCACGGCCATGCTCGAAGGCGTCGTGGGCCCGCGCCCCGACGTGCTCGACGTCGCCGAACTCGTCGCCGCCTCGCTGGAGTGAATCGATGAATACGATCAAACGAATCGATCCGCGCCGGCCGTTCGTCATCACGGCCGCCGGCCTGAAGCGCATCACGCTTGGCGAGGAAGGCAGCGCCGATGCGAACGCCGCGCAGTGGTCCGCGCACGGTCATGGCGCCGCGGCCGCGAAGCCGCGCCGCGCGCTGCAGGATCCGAAGCACGTGATGCTGGTGGTCGCGCATAGCGAACGCGGCGCGCTCGACGACCATTCGCGGCAGGCGATCGCCGCCGCGGCCGTGCTCGCCGATGCGCAAACCGAAGTCGCGCTGCTCGCGTTCGGCGAACTGAAGGACGACGTGGCCGAACTCGGCGTCGACAAGCTGCTCGAGCTGGCCGGCTTCGAACGCCGTGCGTTCGATCCCGAAAGCGAATTGCAAGCATTGCAGGCCTGCGTGGCCGCGCTCGCGCCGAAACACGTGTTCGTGCCCGACAACGCGACGGGCGACGGCGATCTCGGCCGGCGTTACGCGGCGGCCGCCGGCGCGAGCGTCGCGACTCACGTCGTCGAAATCGACGCGAAGCATGTCGGCGCGTATGCCCAGGCGGGACGTGCGTTCGCCACCCGTGCGCTGCCCGACGTGATCCTGCTCGCGCAGAACGCGGTTGAAGCGAAGCTGCCGTTCGTCGGCGCGGGCGAACGCGTCGCCGCCGATTTCATCAACCCGGCACGCGACGCCGCGCAGCCGTACCGCGATCTCGGTCTCGACGAAATCGACGCGGCGCAGGTCGCGCTCGAGGAAGCCGATTTCATCGTGTCGGCCGGCAACGGCGTGTCCGACATCGGTGCGTTCGAGCGGCTGGCCGGCGTGTTCGGCGCGGCGATCGGCGCGAGTCGCGTCGCGGTCGACAACGGCCACTTCACGCGCGACAAGCAGGTCGGCGCGACCGGCAAGACGGTCGAGGCGAGCGTGTACATCGCATTCGGCATCTCCGGCGCGGTGCAGCACCTGCAGGGGATCAAGGACTGCCGCCACGTGATCGCGGTGAACCTCGACGGCAGCGCGCCGATCGCGAAGCGCGCGAACCTGACGGTGGTCGGCGACGCGCAGGCGACGATCGCCGCGCTGATCGAGCAGGTCCAGGCCGCGCGGGCCGCGCGCGGCGAATCGCCGGCCGCGGTCGGCACCCGTGAACCGGAAGGAGTCGCCGCATGAACGCCCCTCGCCCCTTGCAACGCATCGCGGTGCTCGTGTCCGTCGGCCGGCATCCGGTCAGCGGCGTCGCGCGCTACAGCCGCAACGATGCGGCCGCGCTCGAAACCGGCCGCCAGCTCGCGGACAAGCATCGCGCGACGCTCGACGTGATCCATGCAGGCGACCCCGCGAATGCGGCGCTTGCCGACTATCTGGCGCTCGGCGCGCGGGAGGTCGAAGTGCTGGCCTGCCGCGACGGCGACGACGCCGTGCACGCACTCGCCGCGCGTCTCGACGGCTACGACCTCGTGCTGACCGGCACGCGCGCCGAGGGCGCGTACGACACCGGGATGCTGCCGTACCGCGTCGCCGCGGCGCTCGGCTATCCGCTCGTCGGCTCGGCCGTCGACGTGACGGTCGAAGGCGGCCGCGCGGCGGTCCGGCAATTTTTGCCGAAAGGGCTGCGGCGGCGTGTCGACGCGGCGCTGCCGGCCGTCGTCGCGGTGCATCCGCTCGCCGGTGTCGAGCCGCGCTATGCGTATGCGCGGCTGCGCGCCGGCGCGATCCGGCCGGCGCTTGCGGCACCCGGTGCGGACGCCGACGCGGCCGCGTGGACGGTCGGCCCGGTCGAGCGTAAACCCGTAAAGCTGGTCGCCGCCGAGAAGCGCTCCGGGCATGCCCGGATGCTGTCCGCGACGACGACCGAAAGCCGCGGCGGCAACGTCGTAAATGAAGGGAGTTCGGTCGAAAAAGCACAAGTGATCCTCGCGTATTTGCGCGAGCATCAGCTCATCGACTACTGATTTTGATGCCTGTCGGCAAGACACCCAGGGATGCAAGGAATCCGGAGCAAACGATGAAAGTATCGGCAGACATTCGTGCATTGATCGAGCGGCGCAAGGAAGGGCACAGCCTCGACGCACCGTTCTACACGAGCGAGGACATCTTCGCGCTCGACATGGAGGCGATTTTCCGCCAGCACTGGATCCAGGTGGCGATCGAACCGGACATTCCCGAGCCGGGCGACTACGTGACCGTGCAGTTGGGCAGCGATTCGATCCTGATTGTGCGCGACGACGACATGGCGATCCGCGCGTTCCACAACGTGTGCCGTCACCGCGGCGCGCGCCTGTGCAACGAAGACAAGGGCTCGGTCGGCAACATCGTGTGCCCGTACCACAGCTGGACCTACAACCTGACGGGCCAGTTGATGTTCGCCGAGCACATGGGCGAGAAGTTCGACCGTTGCAAGCACAGCCTGAAGTCGGTGCACGTCGAGAACCTCGCGGGCCTGATCTTCATCTGCCTCGCCGACGAGCCGCCGGCCGATTTCGCGCAGATGCGGGCCGAGATGGAGCCGTACCTGCTGCCGCACGACCTGCCGAACACGAAGATCGCCGCGCAGATCGACATCATCGAGGAAGGCAACTGGAAGCTCACGATGGAGAACAACCGCGAGTGCTATCACTGCGTCGCGAACCATCCGGAGCTGACGATCTCGCTGTACGAATACGGCTTCGGCTACCAGCGTTCCGACGCGAACGCCGAAGGCATGGACGCATTCGCCGAAACCTGCGTGCGTCGCGGCAAGGAATGGGCCGAGATGGGCCTGCCGTCCGCAGAAATCGAAAAGCTGCTCGACGTGACGGGTTTCCGCACGCAGCGCCTGCCGCTGGACCGCGACGGCGAATCGCAGACGCTCGACGCGAAGGTCGCATCGAAGAAGCTGCTCGGCGGCTTCGACAGGGCCGATCTCGGCGGGCTGTCGTTCTGGACGCAGCCGAACTCGTGGCACCACTTCATGAGCGATCACATCGTGACGTTCTCGGTGATTCCGCTGTCGGCCGGCAAGACGCTGGTGCGCACGAAGTGGCTCGTGCACAAGGACGCGAAGGAAGGCATCGACTACGACGTGAAGAACCTCACGGCCGTGTGGAACGCGACCAACGACCAGGATCGCGCGCTCGTCGAATTCTCGCAGCGCGGCGCGAACAGCAGCGCGTACGAGCCGGGCCCGTATTCGCCGTACACGGAAGGTCTCGTCGAAAAATTCTCGGCCTGGTACATCGGCCGGCTCGCCGAAAAAACCGGCGAATAGTACCCAGCGTATAAGCGGAGCAAGACATGATGCGAGATGCGGCCAATTTCGAGCCGGCGGATAGCCGGGTGACGCACCCGGCCTTCTGGAACGCGCTGCCCGAGCGCTGGACGAGCGACGTTGAGGAAACGCTGGTGTGCTGCCACGTGCGGCAGGAAACCCACGACGTGAAGAGCTTCTTCTTCCGTTCCCCGCAAGGCCGCACGTTCTCGTTCGAGCCCGGGCAATTCATCACGCTCGAGCTCGACATCGACGGCGAGACGATCAACCGGTGCTACACGATTTCGTCGTCGCCGGCGCGGCCGCACACGATCTCGATCACGGTGAAGCGCGTGCCGGGCGGCAAGGTGTCGAACTGGCTGCACGACAACCTGCAGCCGGGCGCGCCCGTGCGCGTGCTCGGCCCGGCCGGGGAATTCACGTGCGCGCGGCATCCGGCGCGCAAGTACCTGTTCCTGTCGGCCGGCTCGGGCGTCACGCCGCTGATGTCGATGAGCCGTGCGCATCATGATCTCGCCGAGGATCGCGACATCCTGTTCGTGCACAGCGCACGCACGCCGGACGACATCATCTTCGCGCGCGAGCTCGACCTGATCGCGTCGAACCACACGAATTTCCGCACGTCGTTCGTCGTCGAGCGCGTCGGCACGCGCACCAACTGGCCGGGCGTCACGGGCTTCCTGACGCTGCCGCTGCTGAAGCTGATCGCGCCGGATTTCATGGAACGCGAAATCTTTACGTGCGGCCCCGCGCCGTACATGAAGGCCGTGCGCGACCTGCTCGACGAAGCCGGCTTCGATCGCAAGCAGTATCACGAGGAAAGCTTCTCGTTCGAGACGCTCGCGCAGACCGCGAGCGACGAGCTGCTCGCCGATCTCGCGCCGCCGGCCGAAGGCGGCGACGCCGGCACGAAGCAGTACACGGTCAGCTTCGCGAAGAGCAACCGCGAGATCTCGTGCGGCTCGGAGCAGCACGTGCTCGACGCGGCGCGCCAGTCGGGCGTGCGGTTGCCGGCATCGTGCACGCAGGGCATGTGCGGCACCTGCAAGGTGAAGCTCGTGTCGGGGCAGGTCGACATGAAACACAACGGCGGCATCCGCCAGCGCGAGATCGATCAGGGGATGGTGCTGCTGTGCTGCAGCAAGCCGCTGTCGGATCTCGTGATCGACAAGTAGTCGAAACTCGCCATCGGCTGTCCGGGCGCGTCGCATCCGGACAAGCATCCGTCGGAAAACAACGATACCGCGGATTTGTGGTTGAAGAACCTAGAGAGACAACGCGCACGGTGCGCAGACCAAGGAGATCGACCATGAAGCTGTTCGGAAAACTGTTGTGGGCCGGCACCCTGTCGGCGATGGCGGCATTGAGCGCATCGGCGCTCGCCGATACGAAGCCGACGCTGAAAATCGGCTACGTCGAAGGCTGGGACGACAGCGTCGCGACGTCGAACGTCGCGGCCCGCGTCATCGAGAAGAAGCTCGGCTACGAGGTGAAGCTCGTGCCGGTGGCGGCCGGGATCATGTGGCAGGGCGTCGCGCGCGGCGATCTCGATGCGACGCTGTCCGCGTGGCTGCCGGTCACGCACGGCTCGTACTGGGACGAGTACAAGGCCAAGGTCGTCGACCTCGGCGCGAATTTCCCCGATGCGAAGATCGGCCTGATCGTGCCCGCGTACGTGAAGGCGAAGAGCATCGACGACCTCAATGCGGAGAAGGGCAGCTTCGGCGGCCGGATCGTCGGCATCGATGCGGGCGCCGGCGTGATGCGCAAGACCGACGACGCGATCAAGAGCTACGGGCTGAACTACACGCTGATGCCGAGCTCGGGCAGCGCGATGACGGCCGAGTTGTCGCGTTCGGTCAATGCGAACAAGCCGGTCATCGTGACGGGCTGGGCGCCGCACTGGATGTTCGCGAAGTGGAAGCTGCGCTTCCTCGAGGATCCGAAGAAGGTGTTCGGCGGCGCCGAGCACGTCGACAGCGTCGTGAATCCGGGGCTTGAGACCAAGGCGAAGCCGGTCGTCGCGTTCCTGAAGAAATTCCAGTGGAAGCCGGGTGAAATCGACAGCGTGATGCTCGCGATCCAGAACGGCTCGAAGCCGGAAGCGGCAGCGGATGCGTGGATTGCGGCGCATGCCGACCGCGTGAATTCGTGGACGGAAGGCGCGCAGTAAGCATTCCGATATATATCCAAGAATCGTCATAAAAAACACGCCGGGAATGGCATACAGGAATCCGAAATAATCAGGATGTAATGCGGCCATATCCCGGAATTCTTTTGCGGATTCTGCAAAAAAGCGCGTAAGTTGTTACACTAGCGCCCTTGTGCGGAGTCATCTCAGGAGGAATTGGATGAGTCAAGCAGGACTGCGTGCGAATCGCACCAGTGATGTCGAGGCAACCATCTCACATGATTCGACGGGCCACACGCTGCATCGTGGCCTGACCTGGAAAGACGCTTTTTGGGTGACGAGCGGCGTGCCGGCAGGCGTGCTGTTCACGATCGGCGGCGTATGCGCGACGATCGGCCAGCCCGCGTGGGCGATCTGGATCGCCGCGATCACGATGGGGCTGATTCAAAGCGCGACTTATGCGGAAATATCGGGG
Source organism: Burkholderia sp. ABCPW 11 (assembly GCF_001523445.1). NCBI lineage: Bacteria > Pseudomonadati > Pseudomonadota > Betaproteobacteria > Burkholderiales > Burkholderiaceae > Burkholderia > Burkholderia sp. ABCPW 11. Next base: position 121,862 of record NZ_LOVM01000046.1, read on the forward strand.
CTATTTCCTCATAAATCGGGCGGCGCGTCCGTGTATGGCGCGATCGGTTGGGTTCGTTACAGCAAACTGATTGCCCCGGTTTCCGTGTGGTGCAACTGGCTCGCGTGGTCGCCGATGCTCGCGCTCGGCTGCGGCCTCGCGGCGAGCTATGCGCTCACGAGTCTCTTTCCCGCCGATGCGGCGGTGCTGCACTGGCAGCTCAAGGTTGCGGATCTCGGTTTCATCAAGCCCGGTCTGTCATTGCGGATCAACGCGACGTTCATCATCGCGACGATCCTGCTTCTGATCACGTTCAAGCTTCAGCACAGCGGCGCGTCGAAGGCGGCGCGCACGCAGCGCATTCTCGGCATTGCATCGCTCACACCGCTCTTGATCGTCGGCATCGTGCCGTTCGTCACCGGCGACGTGCCGATGTCGAACCTGCTGCCGCTGTTGCCGCTCGGCCACGACGCGCACGGCAACCTCACGGCCGCGACCTTCGGCTCGTGGAACGGGCAGGGCGTGACGATGGCGCTCGGCGCGATGTTCATGGCAGGCTGGGCGTCGTACGGCTTCGAGACGGCCGTCTGCTATACGCGCGAATTCCGCGATCCGCGGCGCGATACCGCCAAGGCGATCTTCTGGTCGGGTGCGCTGTGTCTGGTCGTGATGACGCTCGTGCCGATGGCGTTCCAGGGCGCGCTCGGCACACAGGCGATGCTCGATCCGTCGATCGGCGACGGCACCGGCGTCGCGGCGGCGATGGCGAAGATCGTCGGCGGCGGCGCATGGGTCGCGAATGCGGTCGTCGTGATGCTGATGCTGTCGATCCTGCTGATCGTGATGACGTCGATGATGGGCTCGTCGCGCACGCTGTACCAGGCGTCGGTCGACGGCTGGCTGCCGAAGTATCTGTCGCACGTGAACGAGCACGGCTCGCCCACCCGCGCGATGTGGACCGACCTCGGCTTCAACCTCGTGTTGCTGATGATGTCGGACTACATGACGGTGCTGTCGATCTCGAACGTCTGCTACATGCTGTTCGTATTCCTGAATCTTCAGTCGGGCTGGATCCACCGGATGGATCGCGGCAACTGGGATCGGCCGTTTCGCTGCCCGACGTGGCTGCTCGTCGGCGGCGCGATCTGCGGCTATGCGAACCTCGTCTACGTCGGCGCGGGCGCGAACCTGCAGGGCGAAGGCACGCTGCGCAACGGGCTGATCGCCATGCTGCTGATCGTGCCGGTGTTCCTGTATCGCCACTACTGGCAGGATCGCGGCCGCTTTCCCGCGCAGATGCAGCGCGACATGGAACTCGAAGTGCCGAAGCGCGCGATGTGGCTGAACCTGATGCCGTATGCGGCGTTGATCGGGGCGGGGCTGACGATCTGGTCGTCGTATTACTTCGCGTGGGTGAAGTGACGCGGTAATGCGTGCGTGTCGCGGCACGCGATGGCTTCGTAGAGCATGCGCGGGGCCGTCGCGCGAAGCGCCGGCACAACACGACGACAAAAGAGGCCCGACCGGTTTGCCGGTCGGGCCTCGTTCGTTTCCGCCGCGTTCCGGCGCGGCTCCGATCGGCTTACGGGAACACCACCGTCCGATCGCCGTTCAAAAACACCCGCCGCTCGATGAACGCCTTCACCGCACGCGCGAGCGTGAGGCTTTCGACGTCACGTCCCACCGCGAGCAATTGCTCGGGCCGCAGCGCATGATCGACACGCTCCACGACCTGCTCGATGATCGGGCCTTCGTCGAGATCGTCGGTCACGAAGTGCGCGGTCGCGCCGATCAGCTTCACGCCGCGCGCATGTGCCTGGTGATACGGCTTCGCGCCCTTGAAGCCGGGCAGGAACGAGTGATGGATGTTGATCGCGCGGTTCGCGAGCTTCGCGCTCGTCTCCTGCGACAGCACCTGCATGTAGCGCGCGAGGATCACGAGCTCGGCGCCGCTCGATTCGAAGAAGTCGAGCCATTGCGCTTCCTGCTGCGCCTTGGTATCGGCCGTGATCGGGAAGTGCCGGAACGGCAGCCCGTGCTGGGCGGCGAGCGGCTCGAAGTCGGGGTGGTTCGACACGATGCCCACGATGTCCATCTTCAGCTCTCCCATCCGCCAGCGGAACAGCAGATCCGCGAGGCAGTGCTCGAGCTTCGACACCATGATCAGCACCTTCGGCCGCGCGTTGACGTCATGGATCGCCCATTGGATGTCGCCATCGTGGCCGCCGAGTCCGGCCGCGATCGGCGCGAATTCCTGACGCAGCGCGTCGATCTGCAGCGTCTCATCCGTCGGATGAAAGACGCAGCGCACGAAGAAGCGGTTGCTGAGATCGTCGTCGAACACGTTCAGCGCATCGACGTAGCAGCGATGGCGGTCGAGAAAGCCGACGACGGCGGCGACCTGGCCTGCCGCGCTCGGGCACGACAGTGTCAGGACGAATTGATCGGGGCGGTGCTCGGCGGTCATGAGACTCCTCGGATGGCAGGGGCGCACGGCCGCGCGGCGGCGCACGAAGGCGCCGCGCCGCGCGGGTAGCGGGAGGCTCAAGTAAATCAGGACGATATCGGCGCGGATAGAACCAACGCGCCGTGTGGCTGGTATCGGTGCGCCAGCGGGCCGGGGGCGGGGCCGCGGCGGGCGGCTGCCTCAGGCCGCCGCGCACGCGTCGAGCAGCCAGCGCCGGAACACGTGGGTCGCATCCGGCTCGGGCCGCTGCGGCGGGCGCACCAGGAAGTAGCCGCGCGGTGTGACGACGGGCGCGTCGACCAGCTTCACGAGCTGGCCGGTCCCGACGAGTTCGTCGACGAGCGGCGACCAGCCGAGCGCGATGCCTTCACCGAGCAGCGCCGCATGGATCACGAGCGCATAGCTGTTGAAGGTCACGCCGCGGGCGGCGGGCGGCGGCTCGAGCCCGTGCGCGTCGAACCAGCCCGACCACGACAGCCAGCGCTCGGGGCGCGTCGGCTGCACGTGCAGCAGCGGCAGCGCGAGCAGGTGCTCGGGCCGTGCGACGTCCGGGTGCGCGTCGCGGAACGCGGGCGAGCAGACGGGCGTGACGGATTCCGGAAACAGCCGCGCGGCCGTGCACGACGGCCAGTGGCCGTCGCCGAACAGGATCGCGATGTCGCCGTGGTCGCGCTGCGCGTCGTAGTCCTGTGACGTGACGACGCGTACGTCGACGTCCGGCATCACGCGCTTGAGCCCGGCCAGGCGCGGCATCAGCCAGTAGGTCGCGAAACCGAAATCGGTGACGATCGTGAGCGCGCCGTGCTCGCGGCGCGCGCGCAGCGTCGCGGTCGCGCCGCGCAGCGTGTCGAGGCTGAGCCGCACGGCCTCGTACAGGCACTGGCCGTCGGTCGTCAGCGTGACGCCGCGCGGGCTGCGTTCGAACAGCGGCACGCCGAGTTCGGCTTCGAGCTGATACACCTGCTGGCTCACGGCCGGCTGCGTCGAGCCGAGCTCGCGCGCGGCGGCCGTGAAGCTCGCGAGCCGGGCGGCCGATTCGAACGCGCGCAGCGCCTGCATCGACGGTAACGGTTCGGATTTCGACATAAGTCCCTCTAATGGCCCCATAAGGGCCGGACGCCTACCCGCGCGAATTCGGGCGGGCGATAGTGCAGCGGACGGTACGGCACATGCACTTCGCGCACAGCCGCGCAACGCACTCCCCGATTCTAGCCAGCACGGCCTCCGTGCGCGGCAGTTTCTGCGGACCGCCTCCGTCATGCCGGACGTCTCGCTGCCCGGGCGACGAGCCGTTCCATTCGAACACCGCTTTCCCCACGACCGCCGATGACGAACCCGACACCCAACATCCTGATCCTGATGGCCGACCAGCTCACGCCGTTCGCGCTGCCGGCGTACGGCAACCGCGTGGCCCGCACGCCGACGCTCGACCGGCTCGCCGCCGAAGGCGTGGTGTTCGACGCCGCGTACTGCGCGAGCCCGCTGTGCGCGCCGTCGCGCTTCTCGCTGCTGACCGGCAAGCTGCCGTCGGGAATCGGCGCCTACGATAACGCCGCCGAATTGCCCGCGCAAACGCTGACGTTCGCGCACTACCTGCGCGCGGGCGGCTATCGGACGATGCTGTCCGGCAAGATGCATTTCTGCGGCCCCGACCAGTTGCACGGCTTCGAGGAACGCCTCACGACCGACATCTATCCGGCCGATTTCGGCTGGGTGCCGGACTGGGACCAACCGGCCGAGCGGCCGAGCTGGTATCACAACATGAGCTCGGTGCTCGACGCCGGCCCGTGCGTGCGTACGAATCAACTCGACTTCGACGACGAAGTGACGTTCGCGGCGAAGCAGAAGCTGTACGACGTCGCGCGCGAGCGCGCGGCCGGCCGCGATGCGCGGCCGTTCTGCATGGTCGTGTCGCTGACCCATCCGCACGATCCGTATGCGATCACGCGCGAATACTGGGATCGCTACGACGACGACGAGATCGACATGCCGGCCGTGCGGCTCGATGCGGCCGAAAGCGATCCGCATTCGCAGCGGCTTCGTTTCGTCTGCGAGAACGATCGCACGCCACCGACCGACGCGCAGATCCGCGCCGCACGCCGCGCGTATTATGGCGCGACGTCCTACGTGGACACGCAGTTCGGCAGCGTGCTGGCCGCGCTCGAGCAATGCGGGTTCGCCGACGACACGATCGTGATCGTCACGTCCGACCACGGCGACATGCTCGGCGAGCGCGGGCTCTGGTACAAGATGACGTTCTTCGAAGGCGGCTGCCGCGTGCCGCTGATCGTCCACGCGCCGGGCCGCTTCGACGCCGCGCGCGTGCGCGGGCCCGTGTCGCACGTCGACCTGCTGCCGACGCTCGTCGAGCTGGCCGGCGCCGCGCCCGCCGGCGGCTGGCCGGACCCGGTCGACGGCGCGAGCCTCGTGGCGCACCTGAACGGCACGCCCGCGCACGATGTCGCGCTCGGCGAATACCTCGCGGAAGGCGCGCTCGCACCGATCGTGATGATCCGCCGCGGCGACTGGAAATACGTGCATTGCCCGGCCGACCCCGATCAGCTTTACAACCTGTCGGACGACCCGCACGAACTGACGAACTTCGCCGGGCGGCCGGAAGCCGCCGACGTGCTCGCCGCGTTCCGCGCGGAGGCCGCGCAGCGCTGGAACCTGCCCGAACTGGACCGGCAGGTGCGCGCGAGCCAGCGGCGCCGGCGCTTCCATTACGCGGCGACGACGCAGGGCCGCATTCAGGCGTGGGACTGGCAGCCGTTCACCGACGCGAGCCAGCGCTACATGCGCAATCACATCGAACTCGACACGCTCGAGGCGATGGCGCGTTTTCCGCGCGTCGGGCGCTGAACGCACCGCATCGCGATCACTGAAGAACGACGGAGGAAGCGAACCATGAAACGGCAATGCAATGCAGCAATCCGAAGAATCGGCGCGGCGCTCGCTGCCGCCGCCGCGTGCGGGGTGGCGACGCAGCCTGCGTATGCCGCCGATCCGCAGACGTGCAGCGAAGTCAAGATGGCGGCGCCCGGCTGGACCGACATCGACGCGACGAATGCGATGGCGGGGGTCGTGCTGAAGGCGCTCGGCTACCGGCAGGACGTGGCGAACCTGTCGGTGCCGATCACGTACCAGGGGTTGAAGAAAGGGCAGGTCGACGTGTTCCTCGGCAACTGGATGCCCGCGCAGGCGCCGCTCGTGAAGCCGTTCGTCGACGAGAAATCGATCGACGTGCTGCACGCGAACCTGAGCGGCGCGAAATTCACGCTCGCGGTGCCCGACTACGTGGCCGCCGCCGGCGTGCATACGTTCGCCGATCTCGCGCGCTATGCGGACCGTTTTGGCGGCAAGATCTACGGGATCGAGCCCGGCGCGCCCGCGAATCAGAACATCAAGCGGATGCTGTCCGACCACGCGCTCGGATCCGCGAACTGGTCGCTCGTCGAATCGAGCGAGACGGGCATGCTCACGCAGGTCGAGCGGGCGGTGCGCGACAAGCGCTGGATCGTGTTTCTCGCGTGGGAGCCGCATCTGATGAACACGAAGTTTCATCTGACGTATCTGTCGGGCGGCGATGCGTATTTCGGCCCGAACTACGGCGGCGCGACGGTCAACACGGTCACGCGTGCCGGGTTCGCCGGCCAGTGCACGAACCTCGCGCGGCTGTTCCGGCAGATGACGTTCTCGGTCGACGTCGAGAACCGGATGATCGCCGACATGCTCGACCGCAAGACGTCGCCCGCGCTCGCGGCGCAGCATGCGCTGAAGGCCGAGCCCGCGCTGGTCGCCGCGTGGCTCGACGGCGTGACGATGGCGGCAGGCGCGCCGGGCCTGCCGGCCGTGCGCGCGGCCCTCGACGGTCATTGATTTCCCCTCTCCGGGCGGCCGGTTTTTACCGTGCCGCTCGTCTACGTGTTTTCCCGACCCGTCGCATCGTGACCATTTAGTGTCGCCTACAGACGGGTGACGCGAAATATGGGTTTGTATTTTTCGCCAATGGCTGCGTTATTGCGGAAAACGAAATACCGGAGCCAGCAGACGTACCGAATTCGAATCAGCCGGCGTATCGCGGCACGCGCCAGGCCACGGTTCTTTCCATCGAACGGTTCAGGGAGGGTGGTCGACAATGAAGCAAAAGAAAGTCGCCGTAGCCGCCGCGCTCGCATGCGCGGCCTGTATTCCCGCCATCGGACACGCGCAGAGCAGCGTGACGCTGTACGGGATTCTCGACGCCGGCATCACGTACGTGAACAACACGGGCGGTTCGCACGTGGTCAAGTTCGACGACGGCGTCGCCTACGGAAACCGCTTCGGCCTCAAGGGCACCGAAGACCTGGGCGGCGGCCTGAAGGCCGTGTTCGCGCTCGAGAGCGGCTTCCACCTCGGCAACGGGCAACTCGGCTTCGGCGGCGCCGAATTCGGCCGGCAGGCGTATGTGGGCCTGCAGAACGACTGGGGCACGCTGTCGTTCGGCAATCAGCTCGACATCACGAACGAACTCGTGTCGATCTACAACATTTCGGCGTGGGGCAGCGGCTATGCGATCCACCAGGGCGACTTCGACCGCTTCAACGGCGACCGCCTGCCGAATTCGGTGAAGTTTCTGTCGAGCGACATGAGCGGCTTCAAGTTCGGCGCGATGTATTCGTTCGGCAACGTCGCGGGCAACTTCCATCGCAACAGCGCATGGAGCGCGGGCGCGAGCTTCACGAAGGGAGACTTCTCGATCGGCGCCGCGTACACGCGCCTGAACAATCCGAACGGCATCTATGCGTTCGACCCGTACGCGATGATCGGCACGCATACGTTCCTCGGCCAGCAGACCGTCACGGTCGATCCGGCGACCGGCGCGCGCACCGACCTGTTCGCGAACACGCCGATGAGCGTCGACAGCCAGGGCACGTTCGGCATCGGCACGAGCTACACGATCGGCAAGCTGACGCTCGACGCCAACTACTCGTACACGACGATCAAGGGCTTCGGCCAGTCGTCGCACATGCAGGTGTACGAAGGCGGCGGCCTGTACCAGTTCACGCCGGCGCTGAGCTTCATCGCGGGCTACCAGCACACGCGCTTCGAGGGCCATCACTGGAACCAGGGCACGGCGGGCCTGCATTACCTGTTGTCGAAGCGCACGGACGTGTACATCTCCGGCGACTACCTGCGCGCGTCGCAGGGCGTCGATGCGGTGATCGGCTACAGCTTCACGCCGTCGACGACGCAGACGCAGGCCGACGTGCGGATCGGGATGCGGCATTCGTTCTGAGCGGAGTGGCGGGTTGGTGTGACGTCTTCAGCGAGGTCTCTCTTTGGCGCGAACCGCGGTTCGCGCTTTTTTTTGTGCGATGCGCCGGCTCGACGGCTCGTGGCCGGCGCCGGGCCGGTTTTCGGCGATTGGCATATCATCGCGGTTTGGCCGCGTCCGCACCGTTGCCGCGCGCACCCGCGTGCGTCGTCGTTTCCCGAATGGTTGCGGTGCGCACCGCCAGCCGCCGAGACCCCGATGACCACCTCCGTGCCCGATTCCAGTCCGTTATCCCCGTTACCCGCCAACCTGTTCCGCCACGCGCCGTTCCGGCGTTTCTGGGGCACGCGCGTAATGTCGTCGCTGGCCTTCCAGATCCTGTCGGTCGCGATCGGCTGGTACGTGTATGCGCTCACGCACAGCGCGTTCGCGCTCGGCCTGGTCGGCCTCGCGCAGTTCGTGCCGATGTTCGCGCTGACGCTGGTCGTCGGGCAGGTGGCCGACCGCTACGACCGCCGGCGCATCGCGACGATCTGTCAGAGCGTCGAGGCACTGGCCGCCGGCGTGTTCCTGCTCGGCGCGGCGCAAGGATGGCTGGCCGCGCCGGCCGTGTATGCGCTCGCGGCGATCGTCGGCACGGCCCGCGCGTTCGAGTCGCCGTCGGTGTCGTCGCTGTTGCCGGCCGTCGTGCCGCGCACCGATTTGCCGCGGGCGACCGCGCTGTCGACGTCCGCCAACCAGGCCGCGCAGATTCTCGGTCCCGCGTTCGGCGGATTGCTCTATGGTGTGGGTGCGCCCGTCGCGTTCGGCACGAGCGTGGCGGCCTTCGCGATCGCGGCGATGCTGAGCGGCACGATTCCACTGCGCAGCGCGCCACCCGCCCGCGAGCCGGTCACGCTGCGCTCGGTGTTTTCGGGCATCGCGTTCATCCGGCGCGAGCCGGCGATCCTCGGTGCGCTGTCGCTGGATCTGTTCGCCGTGCTGTTCGGCGGCGCGACCGCACTGCTGCCGATCTACGCGCGCGACATCCTGCAGGTTGGCCCGTGGGGGCTCGGCGCATTGCGCGCGGCGCCGGCGGTCGGCGCGCTCGCGGGCACGCTGTGGCTCACGCGTTTCCCGTTGAAGGGCCGGCCGGGCCGCGCGATGTTCGGCGGCGTGATCGCGTTCGGCATCGCGACGATCGTGTTCGGGTTGTCGCGGCACTTCGCGTTGTCGCTCGTGGCGCTGGCCGCGCTCGGCGCGTCGGACGTGATCAGTGTCGTCGTGCGCCTGTCACTCGTGCAACTGCGCACGCCCGACGACATGCTCGGCCGTGTGAGCGCGGTCAACGCGTTGTTCATCGGCACGTCGAACCAGCTTGGCGAATTCGAATCCGGCGTGACGGCCGCGTGGTGGGGCGCGCCGGCCGCGATCGTCGTCGGCGGCGCGGCGACGATCGCCGTCGCGCTCGCGTGGATGCGGCTGTTTCCGCAGCTCACGAACATGAAGTCGCTCGAACGCGACGCGTGACGCGCATCACACGTCAAGCATCCTGCGTGACGCGCACGGCCGTACCGTAGCAGATGACTTCGGTTACGCCCGACCCGATCTCGGTCGAGTCGTAGCGCATCGCGACGACCGCGTTCGCGCCGAGCTTGCGCGCATCGTCGAGCATCTTGTCGAACGCGTGCTGGCGCGCTTTTTCGCACAGCGACGTGTAGAGCGTGATGTTGCCGCCGAAGATCGTCTGCAGCGACGCGCCGAACGAGCCGACGATCGAGCGCGAGCGCACGACGATGCCCTGTGCGACGCCGAGCGAGCGAACGGTCGTATGGCCGGGGAGGTCGAAGGCGGTCGTGACGCGGGCAGGCGACAGGTCGTCGATGGAGCGGGTAGGTTCGGTCATGGTATGGAAGCGCGTAGCGATTGGTCGAACGACGATTCTAGCCGGACGGAGAAAAGGCATTCGAACGGGCGTACCCACGCGGGTGAACGCCCGTTTCGCTGCGAACGTGCGAGCCGCTCGACGCGGAACGTTCAGCGCTTGACCGTCGCGCCGGCAATGCCGCCGAGGTCGACCGCATAGGCCAGCGCGAGCTTGCCGAACTTCAGTGCATGGTTCGCTTGTCGATCCGAGTTTTCCAGCGTGTCGTTCGCCGTGTGGATGTACGGGCTGTCGTTCTGGTCGGCCTCGAACGGGAACGATGCCGGATACCCCTGCGCATTCCACGACGCGTGATCCGAGCATGCATACCCGCACTGCGATGTGCCGATCGCAAGCTCGGGCAGGTAGGTCTTAGCCAGGTTCGTCAAGTAGGTGTTCTGCGCCGCGTTCGTGTAGTCGGTGATCAGGTAGATGTCCTTCGGATCGCCCTTGTAGTTCGTCATGTCGAGCTGCAGCACGCCGATCACGTTCGCATTCTGCGTGCGGAACTGCTTCGCGATTGCCTTCGAGCCGAGCAACCCGGCTTCCTCGGCCGCATATCCGACGAACTTGATCGTCCGTTTCGGCCGGTAGCCGTTCGCGAGCAGCACGCGTAGCGCCTCGGTCAGGCTGGCGATGCCCGACGCATCGTCGTCGGCGCCGGGCGAGCGCGTGTTTTCCGTCGTGCGGCCCACGGTCGAATCGAGGTGGCCGCCGAGCACGACGGTGCCTGCGGCCGGATCGCTGCCGCGGATCGTCAGGATCACGGATTTCTGCGGAAAGCCCGTGTGCGCGAATTGTTCGACGGCGATATCGGCGCGCGAAGCCGCCAGCTGCTTCCACTGCAACGCGAGCCAGTCGGATGCGGCGACGCCGTGCGACGTCGTGTAGTAGCGGTTCGTGAAACCCGACAGCGACGTGATCGTGCCGACGATGTTGCTGGCCTGCAGTTGCTGGACCCATGTGCCGATCTGCGGCACGTTCGACACCGTGTACGCGGGGGCAGCGGCCTGTTTCGCGAGCGTCGCAGGCAACGGCTGGAGCGCCTGCCGTGCGTCGTCGAACGAGTCGTGCACGACGTAGCCGGGCCCGTGGCCGCGCGTGCGGTGAACTGCGCGGGCCAGCTCGCCGAGACGGGAATCGTCGATCTCGACGACGTGAACGGTTTCGCGACGCGCGGCGCCGTCGGCCGCCTTGCCGGCTTCGACGGTCGTGCTGTATTGCGCGGTTGCGGTCGCGTCGATACGTTGAAGCTGGCGGAACGCGGTGTCGCCGAGCGTGATCCAGACGGGCGCCGCGTGCGCGGCGGCGGTCAACAGCATGCCGCCCAGCGCGGCACTCAGGCGGTTCGATTTCAGAGTAGGCATGTTCGATCTCGTGAGGATGGCGATGTCGAGGAAGGGAGCGCGCCGCAGATCGTGCGATGCGCTCCCGCCTGCTGCGGGCGTTACGACTTCTGCGGGACGGTCACGCCGTACGTGCAGCTCTTGTTGTACGCGTTGCCGATCGCGGCGAGCTGCGCGCTGCTGTAGCCGAGCGCGGATGCGGCCGTCAGCACGGCTTGCGCGGCGGCCTTCTGGTTGGTCGAGCTGTTGGTCATCGACAGCCCCTTCAGGAACGCCTTGTCCATCGCCTGCGCGCCGATCGCATCGCGTGCCACGAGGTTGCACGACGCCCAGTACTGGCCGGCCGTGTGGATCTCCGCGCCGCGCGCCTGCGCATAGGTGCGCCCGACGTTCCAGTTGGTCACGCGGCCGCCCCAGAACTCGTTGTGGCCGTCCCAGTTGTAGACCCAGTGATACTGCGCATCCGACGGGCTCCATTGGTTGAAGTCGCGGCTGTACGCGGCGGCGAGATAGTCGCCGGTGCCTTCCGACAAGCCTTCCTGTTGCGACAGGCCGCCGTTGGTGACCCAGTCGTGGATGCCGTGGCCGAGCTCGTGGATCACGACGTCCGCGTCTTCCGCGTCGTCGACGCCGCCTTGCCCGAAGGTCAGCCGGCCGCTGCTCGACGAGTACGACGAGTTGTCGTCGCCCGATTCGCCGTGCGGGTCGTACTGCACGCCGCCCGTGTACTGGTACGGCAGCGCCTTGATGCCGAGCGTCTGGTTCACGTAACGCAGGAACGTGTCGATGTGGTAGTACGCGTTCACGGCCTCGAAATACAGGTTGCCGCGCGTGAATTCGAACGCGGGCGTGGATTGCGACGGGCAGGCCTTGTCGAGCGGCGCATCGAAATCGACGCACGCCGCGTACGGGCCCGTCAGCGTGTAGCGCGTGCCCGACTGTGCGAGATCCTTCAGCGTCACGCGTACGCGCGCGGCCGTGAGCTGCGTCGAATCCGCGTCGTTGCCGTCCTTGTAGCCCGTGCTGCCGTAGCTGCTCTTCGTCGGCGACAGCGGATCGGGGCGGAACACGAAGCCGGTGCCGTCGGTCGCGTAGAACGCCTTGTCCTCGGCGCGTAGCACTTCGCCGCTGCCCGAATCGATCAGCAGTTCCCAGTCTCCTTTCGGGCCATCCTGCGGGCGGCCGCGCACCTTCCACGCGGTGTGCGTGCCGGCCTTGTCGACGAACGCGACGAGTTGCGCATCGAGATGCGTGAAGCCGCTCGCGCCGAGATACGCGCGGGCGCGGTCGAATGCCTGCTGCTGGTCGACGGCCTGCGACTTGCGCGTCGTCGCGACCACGCCGTTGATCGTGTTGCTCGCGACGTACAGGATGCGGCCGTCCTTCGCGACGGTCACCGCGATGTCGCTGCCGTACACGGGCAAGCCGGCCGCCTGCTGCTGCAGGCGCACGACGGTGAAGTCGGCGTCGTCGCGTTCCGATGTGACGACGAGGCTCGCGAGCGCGGCGGCGTCGAGCCCGAGCTGCGCCGCTTGCGACGCGACGAAGTCGCGCGCGGTGGCGGCGGGTGTCGCGGTGGCTTTCTTGACGCGATAGGCCGGGTTGTACAGCGTGACGGCGACGCCGTCCGCGCGGAATTGCCCGGCGGCCGTGTCGGCCTTCGCGGCCGGCGGCGCGACGCCGCGCGTCAGGCTTTCGCGCAGGCTCGCGGCCTGCGGATTCGGCGCTTTCGTATCGGCCAGGGTGCCGCCGACGATGCCGAAACCGAGCGCGAGACCCAGGGCGAGCGGCAATGCTTTGCGTGATGTCTGCATACGTGATCCTCATCTCAACGGTTGGACACGCCCGCGCGCTCGTGGCGAGCAGGCACGACACGGCCCGCGCGCCGGTTCGATGGAACCGGTGCGGCAAAGCGGTGTTGGGGGTATCGACTGACTAAGGATCCCTAACTGTCAGGTCGAAAAGAAGCGGGCAGGAGAGGCGGACGAGAAGCGAACGGCAGGCAGGTGCGGCGACGGCGAATCGAGCATCGTCATGTCATACCCCTCGGATCGATATTGGATATCGGTTGGCAGCCTGCGTGACCCGACGTCCGTCGAGATCGCCGATCGGGTCGTTAGGCTATCTATCTAACTTTGTTTGGTATGTTACAGAATATTTTCAACGACATTCCAGATTATTTTCGACGACCGCTTCGGTTCGTCGACCAGTCGCCGGCATTGTTCAATGAACGGCGGGAAACGCTGCCGGAACGCGTAATACCGCGCCGGATTGTGATCAAAAGCCGAGACGATCAGCGCGTCGGCCGCCGGTCGCTGCGCGGGCTCATCCCGAATCGCGCGCGATAGGTGCGCGAAAAATGCGACGGCGATTCGAAGCCGCACGCGACGCACACCGACGTGATGCTCATGTCGGTCTGTTGCAGCAGTTCGCGTGCGCGATCGAGGCGCAGGTTCAGGTAGAAGCGCGTCGGCGTGTCGTTCAGCATCGCGCTGAACAGCCGTTCGAGCTGGCGCCGCGTGATCGACACTTCCTGCGCGAGCGCGTCGGAGCCGAGCGGGTTGTCCATGTGTCGCTGCATCGTGCCGATCACCTGGATCAGCTTGCGGTTGTGCACGCCGTAGCGCGCGGCGATCTCGAGCCGCTGGCTGTCCGAGCGCTGCCGGATGCGGCTGACGACGAACTGCTCGGAGATCGCCGCCGCGAGGTCGGCGCCGTGCCGGCGGCCGATCAGGTCGAGCATCATGTCGATCGACGCGGTGCCGCCCGCGCACGTGATGCGCCGCTCGTCGATCTCGAACAGCTCCTGCGTCGCGTTCAGGCCGGGATAGCGCTCGCGGAACGCCGCCAGCGCTTCCCAATGCAGCGTGAGCGGCTGCGACGCGTCGAACAGCCCGGCTTCCGCGAGCACGAAGCTGCCCGTATCGATGCCGCCGAGCGTGGCGCCATGCCGGTGCTGGCGGCGCAGCCAGTCGCCGAGCGTGCGCGTGTAGCACACGAGCGGATCGAAGCCCGCGACGACGAACACCGTATCGACCTGCGGGACGTCCGCGCACGCGGCTTCGGCGGCGACCGGAATGCCGTTGCTCGCGGCCACGGGTGCGCCGTCCGCGCTGATCACGTGCCAGCGATACAGCTCGGTGCGAAAGCGGTTCGCGACGCGCAGCGGCTCGACCGCGGACATGAAGCCGAGCGCGGAGAAGCCGGGTAGCAACAGGAAGTGGAAATCCTCGGGCATCGGGGTGTGGGGTGCAAGCAGGTAGTCGGTACGAGCCGTGCGTCGCGACGAGCGGGCCGGCGCGGGCCGCGCCCGATTCGCGGGCGCCGAACGTTCAAGCCGGGATTATCGCGGGTTTTGCCGGCGCTCAGCGCGTTTTTGCACGATGCACCGTCCGGCGCGCCGTCGTCGACGGCAATTCGCCGAACTGGGCCTTGTACGCGTTCGCGAAATGCCCGAGATGAATGAAGCCCCAGCGTGCAGCCGCTTCGCTGATCGGCAGGTCGGCGTGCCGCGTGTCGAGCAGCAGGCGCCGCACCTGCGCGAGGCGCAGCGAGCGCGTGTAGTTGAGCGGCGTCGTCTGTACGACCGACTGAAAGCTGTTCTGCATCGTGCGCCGGCTGACGCGCAATTGCGTGCACAGGCTCAGGATGTCGACGGGTGCTTCCGGGTGCTCGATCACGTAGTCGTGGACGCGGCGCACGATGTCGGCGTGGCACGCGTGCGTGAGCCGGTGCTGCGGCTCGGGTATCCGGTAGGTCATGAGATCGACCAGCACGTTGCCGACGTCGGCGCGCATCGCGCGCTGCACACGTGCAGCGTCGAACGTATCGGGCGCCGCCAGCACGCGTTCGAGCAGCGTGGCGAGGTGCACGCTCGCGCGCTCGCGCGCGGCGACCGGCACCTCGACCACGCCGCGTCGCAGCGCGCGTGCGTCCAGCCGGACGCCGGCGGCATCTTCGATCTGCTGCATCAACTCGGGTTCGACGACCACGCCGATCAGCGACATGTCGTCGGGCGAATGGAGTTCGAACGGTACGCCGCCGCGCGCCACCACGATCGTACCGGGCTCGACGCGCGCATTGCCGAAGGCGAAGGCGCCCGAGCCGGCGAGCGGCATCCCGAATACCGTATGGCCGGGCGGCAAGCATCCGCGCTGGATGATGCGCACGTTCGCCGTTTCCTGGAACAGTTGCACGCCGTCGAGCACCGCGTGTTTGACCACGCTGCGATACGAGCCGGCCCCGATCTGGTCGTAACGCTGATCCCAGCCGCGCAGCGCCTCGGCATGCCGGTCTGCGTCGTCGAACCTCTGATGTAACACACGCATGGCGCCTCCGGCGATCGTTCGGACCGCGCAAGACTAAACCGACCGGGCGGTCGGCGCAATACGGGGGAGCGCTATTCCGCGCGCGTGCTTCCGAGGGTCGGAAGGCGCACTGCCGCGCGGCTTTCACGCGCATTTCCGATATCCCGAATCGGCACGCACGCGTTGCCGGTCCGGGTGCTGGGCGGGTTTATTGTCGAACTACAGTCGCTCCACATCACGTGAACCCCCACTGGAGGCAGCATGAGGACAAGGCGACGAACCGCGGCGCTCGCGGCGACGCTGGCGTTGGCGGCGGCATGGGCCGGCGGCGCGAACGCGGCGGAAAAACCCGAAGAACTGGTCGTGCAGAAGATGCCGCCGTGGCATCCGCACGCGCTTTACATCGTCGACATCTCGATGCCGTCGATGACCGACGGGCGCATCTATGTATACGACGCCGATGCGAAGAAGCTGCTCGGCCAGATCGACGGCGGTTTCGCTCCCGGCTTCGCGATCTCGCCCGACCGCAAGACCAGCTTCGTCGCGACGACCTACTTCTCGCGCGGCTCGCACGGCGCGCGCACCGACGTCGTCGAGATGATCGACAACGCGACGCTCGATCACACGGGCGAAATCGTGATCCCGGCGAAGCACGCGCAGCACGTGCCGTCGCCGTACAACACAGCGTTCAGCGCCGACGGCAAGCGGCTGTACGTCGCGAACATCACGCCGGCCGCATCGGTGACGGTGATCGACGCCGTCTCGAAGCGGGTGCTGTCGGAGATCGACATGGCCGCGTGCGTGCTCGCGTATCCGTCGGGCAACGACCGTTTCACCGCGCTGTGCGAAAGCGGCAAGGCGCTGACCGTCACGCTCGATGCGAACGGCAAGGAAACGAAGCGCACGATGTCGGACGCGTTCATCGACGTCGACAAGGATCCGGCGTTCGTGAACGCGTCGCGGTACGGGGGCGACTATCTGTTCACCACCTACGGCGGATACGTGCGCAGCGCCGGTTTCAGCGGCGACAAGCCGGCATTCGGCAAACCGTGGCCGCTGCTGACGGACGCCGAGCGCGCGGAAGGCTGGCGCCCGGGCGGCATGCAGCAGACGGCCGTGCACGCGAAGCAGAACCGGTACTACGTGCTGATGCACAAGGGCACCGACGGCTCGCACAAGGATCCCGGCACGCAGGTGTGGGTGTACGACCTGAAGTCGAAGCAGCGCGTCGCGCGCTGGGATCTCGCGCAGCAGAAGGTCGATCCGCTCGTGTCGATCCAGGTCAGCGAGGACGACAAGCCGCTGTTCTACGGGCTGACGGCAACCTCCGACCTCGTCGTGATGGATGCGCGCACCGGCGCGCTGCGGCACGTCGAGAAGCAGATCGGCAATACGTCGTCGCTGCTCGTCAACCCGTGAGGCCGCGATGACCCTCGATCCCGTACTCGCCACCAGCGCGCAGGCCGGCGCGGCCGCCGTCGTGCTGCTCGGCGCCTTCGCGAAGATGCGCCGGCCCGCCGCGTTCCGCCAGGCGCTCGCCGGCTACCGGCTACTGCCCGATGCGCTGAGCGCGCCCGTCGCGTTCGCGATTCCGTTGGCCGAAGCGATCGGCGCCGCGGCGCTGCTGTTTCCCGATACGCGCACGGCCGGCGCGATCGCGCTGATCGCGCTCCTCCTGGCGTTCGCGGCCGGCCTCGCGATCAACCTGCTGCGCGGCCATACCGACATCGATTGCGGCTGTTCCGGCTTCACCGCCGCCCGTGCGGACGCACCGCGCGGCATCGGCTGGCTGCATGTCGGCCGCGTGCTGCTGCTCGTCGCGCTGGCCGCGACCGCGTTCGTCGAGCCGGGCACGCGCGCCGTGGTGTGGCTCGACTACCTGACGCTGTTCTTTTCCGTGCTGCTGATCGTCTGCGCGCTGCTCACCGTCGACGTGCTGCTCGCCAACGTCCCGCGCCTTGCCCACCTGAGGAATTCATGATGCAAACCGCTCTCACCGTTTCCACCGCCCTGTTGTGGGTGGCCGTCCTCGCGCTCGGCGCGATCTGCCTCGCACTGGTGCGCCAGATCGGCATCCTGTACGAACGCATCATGCCGGCCGGCGCGCTGATGATCGACAAGGGGCCGGCGGTCGGCGCGATCGCGCCGACGTTCGAACTGACCGACATTCGCGGCTCGCACGTGAAGGTCGGCGGCATCGACGCATCGGGCAAGGCGACGCTGCTGTTCTTCCTGTCGCCGACGTGCCCGGTCTGCAAGAAGCTGTTGCCGCTGCTCCCGTCGCTGCAGGCCAGCGAGGCGACGCCGGTGAATATCGTGCTCGCGAGCGACGGCGATGCCGACGAACACGCGCGCTTCGCGCGAAAGCACGACCTCGGGCGCTTCCCGTACGTGCTGTCGCAGGAGCTCGGCCTCGCGTATCAGATCGGCAAGCTGCCGTATGCGGTGCTGCTCGACGAAACGGGCACGGTGCGCGCGAAGGGGCTCGTCAACACGCGCGAGCATCTCGAGAGCCTGTTCGAGGCGAAGGAGCGCGGCGTCGCGTCGCTGCAGCAGTACGTGCACGGCGACCCCGGCCGCGATGCCCACGACGGGCACGCGCAGCACGCATGACCGGCCGAACCTTTTCAACGTCATTGGAGAACGACGACATGGGCGTGTTTGATTCATGGTTCGAGCGGTCGGCGCGCGGCGTCGCGCAGCACAGTTCGCGGCGCAGCGCGATGGCGAAGCTCGGCAAGGTGCTGGTGGGTTCTGCGCTGCTGCCGCTGCTGCCTGTGGACCGCACCGCGTATGCGGCCGACGCGGCATCCGGCGCGTCGGGCGCATCCGGTGCTGCGGCATCGGGAGCGAGCGACGACCCGACGAGCTGCGACTACTGGAAATACTGCGCAATCGACGGCTGGCTTTGCAGTTGCTGCGGTGGCACGTCGAGCAGTTGCCCGCCGGGTACGACGCCTTCGCCGATCACGTGGATCGGCACCTGCCGCAATCCGCACGACGGTTCGGACTACATCGTTTCGTATAACGATTGCTGCGGAAAAACGTCGTGCGGCAAGTGCTTCTGCAATCGCAACGAGCGCGAGAAGCCGCTGTACAAGCTGTCGCTGAACAACGACATCAACTGGTGCATGGCGAACGGTAATTCGAATTACCACTGTTCGGTTTCGGTTCTGCTGGGAGCGGCAAAACAATGAGCGTGAAGCAGGCGGGAAAAATCGTCGTTGCGTGCATGACGGCCATGGCGGCCATCGCGTTGCCCGGCGCGGCCGGTGCACAGGACACCGTGCGTTACCCGGCCGGGAAAGGCTTGTTCGACACGCAGTGCGCGGTGTGTCACCAGGCGGGCGGGAAAGGGCAGGACGGCCTTGCGCCGCCGCTGACCGAGTATCCGGGCAAGTACGCAGCGGCGGAAGCCGGGCGTGCGCAGTTGATCGCGACGCTGCTGCACGGGATGTTCGGCGAGATCGAAGTGCACGACAAGCGCTACAACTTCAAGATGCCGTCGTTTGCGAGCGCGAGCGACGACGACATCGCGCACGTGCTCAACTACGTCGTGTTCAACCTCAACGCGCAGCATGGCGACGCGAAGCCGTTCACGGCGGCCGATATCCGTGCGGCGCGCGCGAAGCCGATGGACGGCGCGGCCGTGCATGCGCAGCGTGCGGCGGTGATCAAGGGGCTCGGCCTGTGAACGGCGCTTGCGCGCCGTCGTCGCGGTTCGGCGGCCTGTCGCATCGCCTGTCGTCCTGGCTGCTCCTGGCGGGCGTTGCGGCTTGCGCGTTTGCCGGGCCCGCGCATGCGGACGGCACAGCCGATGCGGCGCTGGCACGACAGCATTGGGTGCTCAACTGCATGGGCTGCCACACGGCGACGGGCGGCGGCATTCCCGGCAAGGTGCCGCCGCTCGCGAACTCGCTCGGCTATTTCACGCATCTGCCGGCCGGGCGCGAGTACGTGATGCGCGTGCCCGGCGCGTCGAACTCGGCGCTGTCGGATCGGGAGCTGGCCGACGTGCTGAACTGGCTGCTCACGACGACGAACCGCGATGCGCTGCCACGCGACTTCAAACCGTATACGGCCGCCGAAGTTGCCGCGCACCGCCGTCCCGCGCTGTCGGACGTCGCGACCGTGCGCGCCGGCCTCGTCCGCGCGTTGCAGGCGCGCGGGATCGACGGCGTCGCGGATCGCTACTGACCGACTGACTCAACGAATCAGGAAAACGTGAACATGGAGACGAACCAAACCTTTCCGCTGCTCGACGCAACCCGCGCGTTTCTCGCGAAGCCGAAGAAGATGCTGATCGGCGCCGAGTGGAGCGACGCCGCGTCGGGCCGCCGGATCGAGGTCGTGAACCCGGCCGACGGTACCGTGCTCGCTCGCGTGCCCGAAGCGGACGAACGCGACGTGCAGCAGGCCGTCGCCGCCGCGCGCCATGCATTCGATGCGGGCCCGTGGCGCAGCGCGAAGACCACCGATCGCGAGCGCCTGATGCTGGTGCTCGCCGAGCTGATCGAAGCCAACGCGCGCGAGCTCGCCGAAATCGAATCGCTCGACAACGGCAAGCCGGTGACGGTCGCGCAAGGGCTCGACGTCGCGATGGCCGCGCAGTGCTTTCGCTACATGGCCGGCTGGGCGACGAAGATCGAAGGCAGCGTGATCGACGCCGGCGTGCCGTACCTGCCGGACAGCGAGATCTTCGCCTATACGCGCAAGGAACCCGTCGGCGTGGTCGGCGCGATCATTCCGTGGAATTTCCCGCTGCTGATGGCCGCATGGAAAATCGCACCGGCGCTCGCGACCGGCTGCACCGTCGTGCTGAAGCCTGCCGAAGACACGCCGCTGAGCGCGTTGCGGCTCGGCGAGCTGATCCAGGCGGCCGGGTTCCCGGACGGCGTCGTCAATATCGTCACCGGCTACGGTCATACGGCCGGCGCGGCGCTGTCGCGCGATCCGCGCATCGACAAGATCGCATTTACCGGGTCGACGCTAACGGGCAAGACGATCGGCCACGCGGCGCTCGACAACATGACGCGGATGTCGCTGGAACTCGGCGGCAAGTCGCCGGTGATCGTGCTGCCCGACGTCGATCTCGACAAGGCCGCGCTGGGCGTCGCGAACGCGATCTTCTTCAACCAGGGGCAGGTGTGCACGGCCGGTTCGCGCGCGTACATCCATTCGAAAGTGTTCGACGGCGTGATCGAGCGCGTCGCGAAGATCGCGGCGAGCCTGAAGATCGGCCCGGGGATGGATCCGTCGACGCAGATCGGGCCGCTCGTGTCGGCGAAGCAGCGAGAGCGCGTGTGCGGGTACATCGACTCGGGGTTCGGCGAGGGCGCGCGCGCCGCCGCCGGCGGCCGCGCGATCGAGGGCTCCGGCTTCTTCGTCGAACCGACGGTGCTGGTCGATACGACGCAGGCGATGCGCGTGGTGCGCGAGGAGATCTTCGGGCCGGTGCTCGTCGCGATGCCGTTCGACGATCTCGATACGGCCGTGCGGCTCGCGAACGATACGCCGTATGGCCTCGGCGCGAGCATCTGGTCGAACGATCTTGCGGCGATTCACAAGCTGGTGCCGCGGATTGCGGCGGGCACCGTGTGGGTCAACTGCCACTCGCTGCTCGACAACGCATTGCCGTTCGGCGGAATGAAGCAGTCGGGCTTCGGCCGCGAACTCGGCCGCGCGGTGATCGACCAGTACATGGAGAGCAAGTCGGTGATGATGAACTACGCGTGAGCGTCGCGGCGAGTGCGTGCGTTGCCGGCGTACCGGGAACGCACGCACTCGCCGTCACGCGCGGATCAGCACCACCCCGACGATGAGGCACGCCGCGCCGGCAATGCGGATCGCGCTCGCCGAATGCTGCTGGATGCCGAGCACGCCGAAGTGGTCGAATACGAGCGCGCCGGTCATCTGCCCGACGACGATCAGCGCGAGCGTCGTCGCCGCGCCCAATCGCGGCACCATCAGGATCGCGATGCCGACGAATACCGCGCCGAAGAATCCGCCCGTCCAGCTGAACCACGACCCCGCGCCGGAGAACGTGCCGCTCACGCGCGGGTGAGGCGACAAGAGCGCGACCGCCAGCATCGCGGCCAGGCCGACGACGTAGCTGACCGACCCGGCCCACCACGGCGAACCGAGCTGCGCGCGCAGGTTCGCGTTGAGCACCTGCTGCAATGCAACGCTGATGCCGGCCGCCACGACCAGCAGATACGACAGGAAGGTAGCCACGAGGACGAACGCTCCGAAAGGATGGCCGCGCCGGCGATGCCGGCACGGAAGGCTTTCATTCTGCGGAGCGCGCCGGTATAACGCAAATATCGAATCCGGCGCTCATCCATCTCGTTTCGGCATGCCATCACTCCGGCAAATCCAGTACTTCCTGACCGTGGCGGACCTCGGCGGCTTCACGCCGGCCGCGGGTGCGCTCCATGTCGCGCAGTCGGCGCTCAGCCGGCAGATCGGTCAGCTCGAGGACGAACTCGGGTTCCCGCTGTTCGACCGCGAGCCGAGGGGCGTGCGGCTCACGCCGGCCGGTGCGATCTACCGCGAACGCGTGGCGTCGATCCCGGCCGCGCTGACGGCGGCTGCCGACGAAGGTGCACGGTTGTCGCGCGGGGAAGCCGGCGTGCTGCGGCTTCTGCATTCCAGTACCGTTCCCGTCGGCAGCCTGATGCCGGATCTGGACCGCTTCATGCGCGATTGTCCGGGCGCGCGGGTCGATCTCGACCGCGCGTCGTCCGAGGATCAGGTGACCGAAATTGCGAACGGCCATGCCGATATCGGGATCGTTCGGCTGCCGGTGCTGCGGCGCGATGCACGCGTGCGTTTCGTTGAACTGGCCGCCGAGCGCTTGTGCGCGGCGGTGCCGGCCGATCATCCGCTCGCGGGCCGCAAACGCATCGCGATAGCGCGGCTGCGGCATGAGCCGTTCGTATCGGCCGTGTCTCGGGAGCGGGGCGGCCTCGCGCGCGTCGTGATCGATCTGTGCCTGAAGCGAGGCTTCGTGCCGGCGGCCGCGCGGATCGTGTCGCCGAAGACGTCGATGCTGAATCTCGTCGCGGCCGGGTGGGGGGTGGCGATCGTGCCGGCGCGGATGGCGAGCGTCGTGATCGACGGCGTCGCGTTCGTGCCGATTTCCGACGAGGACGCGCGATCGGTGTGCGCGCTGGTGCTGCCGGTGGAGCCGACGGTGCTGGCGCAGGCGTTCGTGCGGGCGGTGACGGCGGGCTGAACGCGCCGCGTTGCCACCCTGACGGCCAGCGTGTTCGGCCGGACCGACGTCGAGACTCAGACGCCGTATCCCGCGTCGCGCATCAACCGGCGCGCCGCGTCGCCGCGCGGGCCTTCCGCATCGAATCGCGCGCGAAGGTTCGCGTCTGCGTCGCGCGTCACGGCGCGGTGCATGGCCGCGATGACGGCGAAAAGGGCGACGAAAAGGGCGACGACGAAGCAAGCGACGAGCATCGTATGGCTCCTGGCTGAATAGATCGGAGGCAGACACCGCGACGGCCGGCCGCGTCCGTCGGCATCCGTTCCAATGACGCGCAACATCCAGGCCCGGAGCGGCACGGTATCCGGCGGCGGCGCGCAATCGCCCGGCGATTCCCAGCATAGGGCCGCCCCGCGGTATTCGGCGACGTGTCGGAAATCCGTCAGCAAGGCCGTGGCGGAATCGAAAGGCGCGCGCCGCATCCGGGCAATCCCGTCGCGCGCCAGAAAAACCCCAAACCCCCATCCGGCAAGCCTCTCGCCGAACCTAGTGGTTTCCACTCATAGTCGCAAACAGTCAAGAACAGGTCGCCGCCGGTCTTCTCGGTGCGAATATGGCTCGTTACTTTTACTCCCACGATGCAGGCCGGCGCACACTCCGCGCACCGGCTGCCGCGAGATCAACCGGGAGGAATCGAACCATGAAGTCGACGAAGATTGCCGCGCTAGCCGCGGCCGTGCTGGCGACCGGCGCGTTCACGCACGCGGCGCTTGCCGAGACGGAGGCCGCGACCTGCCGCACCGTGCGTTTCGCGGATATCGGCTGGACCGACATCACGTCGACCACGGCGCTCGCGTCGACCGTGTTCGAGGCGCTCGGCTACAAGCCGACCACGACGATCGCGTCGGTGCCGATCTCGTTCGCCGGTCTCAAGAGCAAACAGCTCGACGTGTCGCTCGGCTACTGGTGGCCCGTGCAGCAGAAGCAGTTGCAGCCGTTCCTCGACAGCAAGTCGATCAACGTCGTCGAGCCGCCGAACCTGTCCGGCGCGAAGGCGACGCTCGCGGTGCCGAGCTACGAATACCAGGCCGGCCTGAAGACCTTCGACGACATCGCGAAACACCGCGCGGAACTCGACGGCAAGATCTACGGGATCGAGCCGGGCAGCAGCGCGAACGCGACGATCCAGAAGATGATCGACACGAACCAGTACGGGCTCGGTGGCTTCAAGCTCGTCGAATCGAGCGAGGCCGGGATGCTGGTGACGGTCGAGCGCGCGATCCGCGAGAAGAAGTGGGTCGTGTTCCTCGGCTGGGAGCCGCATCCGATGAACATCCAGCTCAGCATGAACTACCTGTCCGGCGGCGACGCGGCGTTCGGGCCGAACTACGGCGAAGCGCGCGTATACACGCTGACCGCGCCCGACTTCATCGCGCGCTGCCCGAACGCGGGCAAGCTCGTGACGAACCTGCGCTTCTCGACCCAGCTCGAGAACCAGCTGATGCAGTCGGTGATGAACAAGACCAAGCCGGCCGAGGCCGCGAAGGCGTACCTGAAGAAGAACCCGCAGGTGCTCGATCCCTGGCTCGCAGGCGTCAAGACGTTCGACGGCAAGGACGGCCTGCCTGCCGTGAAGGCGTATCTCGGCCTGTAACGGCCTGCGCCCACGCGCTCCCCGCAATGCGACACAACCCGAATCAAGCGAGGCATCCAGCATGAACCACGAAGTCATCATCACCTGCGCCGTCACGGGCGCGGGCGATACGGTCGGCAAGCATCCGGCGATTCCGGTCACGCCGAAGGAGATCGCGGCCGCCGCGATCGAAGCCGCGAAGGCCGGCGCGACGGTCGCCCACTGCCACGTGCGCGATCCGCAGACGGGGCGCGGCAGCCGCGACCCGAACCTGTATCGCGAAGTGGTCGACCGCATCCGCTCGGCCGACGTCGACGTGATCATCAACCTGACGGCCGGCATGGGCGGCGATCTCGAGATCGGCCCCGGCGAGGACCCGATGCGCTTCGGCAAGGGGACCGACCTGGTCGGCGGTCTCACGCGCCTCGTACACGTCGAGGAGCTGCTGCCGGAAATCTGCACGCTCGACTGCGGCACGCTGAATTTCGGCGACGGCGATTACATCTACGTGTCGACGCCCGCGCAGTTGCGCGCCGGCGCGAAGCGCATCCAGGAACTCGGCGTGAAGCCGGAGCTGGAGATCTTCGATACGGGCCATCTGTGGTTCGCGAAGCAGTTGCTGAAGGAAGGGCTGCTCGACGATCCGCCGCTGTTCCAGCTGTGCCTGGGCATTCCGTGGGGCGCACCGGCCGATACGGGCACGATGAAGGCAATGGTCGACAACCTGCCGCCGGGCGCGCACTGGGCCGGCTTCGGGATCGGCCGCATGCAGATGCCGATGGTCGCGCAGGCGATGCTGCTCGGCGGTCACGTACGCGTGGGCCTCGAAGACAACATCTGGCTCGATCGCGGCGTGCATGCGACCAACGGCACGCTCGTCGAGCGCGCTCGCGAGATCGTCGAGCGCCTCGGCGGCCGCGTGCTGACGCCGGCCGAAGGCCGCCGCAAGCTCGGCCTGCCGGCGCGCGGCGAACGTGCGCTGGAGCGTCGCGCGATCGCCGAATTCGCGTGAGCTTTTTCACCGACTGACATTGCATGGCGGTATGCGTCGACGCGCGGCCGCCCACCGATTTCCCCTGAATTGAAGGATGTATCGACATGGCAGTGAAGACCGACATCAAGACGTTTGCCGCCGTCGGCACCGGCGTGATCGGCAGCGGATGGATTTCCCGCGCGCTCGCGCACGGTCTCGACGTGGTCGTGTGGGACCCGGCGCCGGGCGCCGAAGCGCGGCTGCGCGCGAACGTCGCGAATGCGTGGCCCGCGCTCGAACGCGTCGGCCTCGCACCGGGCGCCGATCCCGCGCGGCTGCGGTTCGTGTCGACGATCGAGGGATGCGTCGCCGATGCCGATTTCATCCAGGAAAGCGCGCCCGAGCGCGAGGCGCTGAAGCTCGAGCTGCACGAGCAGATCAGCCGTGCGGCGAAGCCCGATGCGATCATCGCGTCGTCGACGTCGGGGCTGCTGCCGACCGATTTCTACGCGCGGGCGACGCATCCGGAGCGCTGCGTGGTCGGCCACCCGTTCAACCCCGTCTACCTGCTGCCGCTCGTCGAGGTGCTCGGCGGTGCGCGCACGTCGCCGGAAGCGGTCGAAGGCGCGATGGAGGTCTATCGCAAGCTCGGCATGCGGCCGCTGCACGTGCGCAAGGAAGTGCCGGGCTTCATCGCGGATCGTCTGCTGGAAGCGTTGTGGCGGGAGGCGCTGCATCTCGTCAACGAAGGCGTCGCGACGACCGGCGAGATCGACGACGCGATCCGCTTCGGCGCGGGTATCCGCTGGTCGTTCATGGGTACGTTCCTGACCTACACATTGGCCGGCGGCGATGCGGGCATGCGACACTTCATGCAGCAATTCGGCCCCGCGCTCGAACTGCCGTGGACGAAACTGGTCGCGCCGACGTTGACCGATGCGCTGATCGACAGCGTCGTCGAAGGCACGACCGAACAGCAAGGCACGCGCAGCATCAAGGAACTCGAGCGCTATCGCGACGAGTGCATCACCGAGGTGCTGAAATCGATCGCCGCGGTGAAGGCGCGGCACGGGATGCGATTCGAGGAATAAAGGACAGGCGATGACGGGCGATACCCCGCTGACGATTCACCGCGACGTGGTGCGGCCCGAATGGGTCGACTACAACGGCCACCTGCGCGATGCGTTCTACCTGCTGATCTTCAGCTTCGCGACCGATGCGTTGCTGGATCGCATCGGCCTCGACGACGCCGCGCGTCGCGAGCGGGGGCGCTCGGTGTACACGCTCGAAGCGCACGTGAACTACCTGCACGAGATCAAGGAAGGCACGGCCGTGCGCGTCGATGCGCGCGTGCTCGCGCACGACGCGAAGCGGCTGCACCTGTATCTCGAACTGTTCGCCGACGGGCATGACGACGCGGTATCGGCGAGCGAGCAGATGCTGCTGCACGTCGATACGCGCGACGGCGTGAAATCGGCGCCGTTCGACGACGACGTGGCCGCGCGCGTGGCCGAACTGCACGCATTGCAGCGCGATTGCGCGGCGCCTGCGTATGCGGGCCGCGTGATCGGGCTGCCGCCGCGCCGCTAGCGGCGCGCTTCGCCTTCCGATCCTCACTCTCGACCGCGGAGCGCACACGATGCTCGAACCGGAAATCGCGGCGTTCGTCGCAGCCGTCGACGCGTGGTATCCGGCCGATGCGGCGGCGCGCCCGCCCGACGAACAGCGCCGCCTCTACGACCGCTTCGCGGCCGAATGGACGCCGGCCGCGCTGCCGGCCGGCATCGTACAGCACGACGCCGCGTGGCGTGCGCCGGACGGCCGCACGATCGCGCTGCGGCGCTATACGTCGGCGCACGGCGCGCCGCGCGGCACGGTGCTGTTTTTTCACGGCGGCGGTTTCGTCGTCGGCTCGCTCGACAGTCATGCGCTGATCACCGCGCAACTGGCCGCCGATACGGGCCTCGACGTGATCGCCGTCGACTACCGGCTGGCGCCCGAACACCGCGCGCCGGCCGCACTCGAAGACTGCGTGGCGGTGACGCGCGCCGCGCGCGATGCACGCTGGCCGTTCGGGCCGTGCGCGCACCCGTTGACCCTCGCGGGCGACAGCGCGGGCGGGATGCTCGCGGCGGCGGTGGCGACCGCGCTGCGCGATGCGGGCGAACGTAACGTGGACGGCATCGCGCTCGTTTATCCGATGCTCGGTTTCGAGCCGCAATCGCCCGCGCGCGAAACGGAAGCGCACGCGCCGATGCTGACGCTCGACGACGTGCATCGTTATCGCGCGCTGTACTGGGGCAGTGACTTGTCCGACGCGCTGCGGAGCGGCAACCCGCTGCTGCACGCGTCGGTGCCGCTCGAGGCAGCGCGTTTCGACGGCCTGCCGCCGGTGCTCGCGATCGGCGCGGAGCACGATCCGCTGCGCGACGATGCGCGCGTGTACGTCGAACGGATTCGTGCGGCCGGCGGGGTGGCGCGCCACTGGATGGGAGAGGGGCTGGTGCACGGCTGCTGGCGCGCGCTCGGGACGAGCCCGCAGGCCGCACGGATGCACCGGATGGTCGGCGGGTTCTTGCTCGCACCACACGCGTAGCGGGCGTTTTCCGGGAGGCAACGATGCAGGCAGCGGCGCAACACCGTATCGAGGACTGGCGGACGTTTTCGGCCGACGCGGCCATCGCGGCGGCGACGATCGGCGATGACGCGGTGAATATCGAGTGGAGCGACGCACGACGATCGCCGTTCCATTTCGACTGGCTGCGCGACAACTGCGCGTGTGCCGCGTGCGTGCATGCGATCACGCGCGAACAGGTGTTCGAGATCGCCGATGCGCGCGAGGATTTGTCTGCGCTCACCGTGCATGTCGAAACCGACGGTGCGCTGCATGTGGAATGGAACGACGGGCATCGCAGTGCGTGGTCGCCCGGCTGGTTGCGTGCGCATGCATACGACGATGCGTCGCGCGCGGAGCGCCTGGCCGCGCACGTGCGCCACGTATGGACCGGCGACGATGCGACGGCGATCGGCGTGTTCGCGTGGCGCGACGTGATGGAGGACGACCGCGCGCTGCTGGCATGGCTCGGCGCTTTGCAGCGCACGGGGCTGACGCTCGTCGAGGGCGTGCCGGCCGAGCGCGGCCGCGTCGACGGGATCGCGCGCCGCATCGGCCTGATCCGCGAAAGCAATTTCGGCGTGCTGTTCGACGTCGAATCGAAGCCGCGCCCGGACAGCAATGCGTATACGTCGCTGAATCTTCCGCCGCACACCGACCTGCCGACACGCGAATTGCAGCCCGGCGTGCAGTTCCTGCACTGCCTCGCGAACGACGCGACGGGCGGCGACAGCATCTTCCTCGACGGCTTCGCGCTAGCGGACGCACTGCGGCGCGAACATCCGGACGATTTCGAACGACTCGCGTCGACGCCGTTCGAGTTCTGGAACAAGAGCGCGAACAGCGACTACCGCTGTTCGGCGCCGGTGATCGGGCTCGATGCGCGCGGCAACGTCACGGAAGTGCGCGTCGCGAACTTCCTGCGCGGGCCGCTCGATGCGCCGGCCGGCTCGGTTGCAGCGGTCTATCGCGCGTACCGGCGATTCCTCGCGCTTGCGCGCGAGCCGCGTTTTCGCGTGCAGCGCCGGCTGCGGGCGGGCGACATGTGGGCGTTCGACAACCGGCGCGTGCTGCATGCGCGCACCGAGTTCGACCCGTCGACGGGCCGCCGGCACTTGCAGGGCTGTTACGTCGATCGCGACGAACTGCTGTCGCGGTGGCGCGTGCTGTCGCGGTCGGCGCCGGCAGGGGCCGTGGCGCGCTGACCGGCGCACACGACGCATTCACGCACACCTTGCCGGGAAAAAGCACCCGGACGCCACGCGTCCGGGCAAAGCCACCCGCTGCCGGGCGGCGGAGGTATGCGTTTCACAAAAAAGACGAGCCCCGCGAAGGGGGCTCGTCCGGACTGCGTCACTTCATCGCGCGATGCGCGGCGCCCGCCGAGGGCGCGTCGGCTTACTGGCCGAAGAAGATCGAATCGCGTGCGTTCGACGATGCGGCCGGCGCGCCCGAGTGGACGAGCGGAGCCGGTTGCGCGCCGTAGCCGCTGGTGTCGGCACCATGAACACGCGCTTCGGCGCTCTGGATGTCGTTCGGGTAGTACGGGCTCGACACGCCCGGCTTGTAGCCGGCTTGTTCGAGCTGGACCAGTTCGTTGCGCACTTGAGCGCGCGTCACGGTGCTTTGCGCGAATGCGCCGAACGAAGCGGACAGGGCGGCAGCGGCAACGACTGCGGAAACGAGCGATTTCATGGTGACCTCCGGTGTTTTATTGAGTTCGCTCTCGACACCATGTCTTGAGCGATTGATCAAATCTTAGTCACCGGCGTGTTCAGGGTAAACGCTGATTTTGACGATAAATTGTTTCCTGACTGGTAACAGTGCGGCGCCGTTTCAGTCTTTCAACGGGCTTTCTTTTCGGTTGGCGTAATAAGTATGAAGAATATCGCGCACCCCGGCACGCGGTTCAGCGCGCTTCGGCTGTCGTGTCGAACGGCCGGCCGGGCGCGCGTCCGGCGGGCGCGCCGGAGCTGAGGAAGCGCACGCCTGTTGCGGCTTCCGATGCTTCCCACAGCAATGCCGCCGACGCCACGCTGCGCGCCGCGCGCGGCACGCTTGCCGGTGCCGGCAGCCCGCGCGATTCGAACCAGCCGGACGGACCGATGTACGCGCCGCCGGCCAGATCGGGCGACGTCGCCGCATGAATCGCAGGCAGTGCGCCCTGGTCGGCCGGCTGCGCGAGATAACGGTTCGCGGCACGCATCAGCGCGGCGCGGGCCGGCGAGCGGTCCATCGCGGGGCCGGCGAACTGCAGGTTGGTCGCCGCGTAGCCGGGGTGCGCGGCGACGCTGATGCCGGCGAACGCCGCGCGCTCGAAGCGGCGCTGCAACTCGAGTGCGAACACGAGGTTCGCGAGCTTGCTGTCGCAATAGGCGAGATAACGGTTGTAGCGATGCGCGGCGCGCAGATCGTCGACACGAATCCGGCCGCCGCGGTTGAAGCCGCTCGACATCGTGACGACGCGCGCCCGGCGTGCGGCGCGCAGCGCCGGCAGCAGATGGCCCGTCAGCGCGAAATGGCCGAGATGGTTGGTGCCGAACTGCATCTCGAAGCCGTCGCGCGTGTGTCGCAGCGGCAGGAACATCACGCCGGCGTTGTTGCAGAGGATGTCGACGCGGCCGTGGCGTTCGCCGACGTCGGCCGCGAAGCGCGCGATCGACGCGAGATCGGCGAGGTCGAGCGGATCGACTTCGACGCGTGCATGAGGATGAAGCCGGCGGATCGCGTCGGCGGCCTGCGCGCCGCGGGCGGCGTCGCGGCAGCCCATCACGACCGTCGCGCCTTTCGCGGCCAGTGTTTCCGCGAGCTGCCAGCCGAGACCGCTGTTGGCGCCGGTCACGACTGCAACCTTCCCGCCTTGCGCCGGGACGTGGCGCGCACTCCATGCATGCATGTCTGCCTCCATCGGCGCGGCCGATCGGCCGCGGCGCGTAATCGTTACATTGAGTGGTGTAACGATAGTGCGGGCGGACGTAGCAGACAAGCGGAGGAATTAGACCGGCGCTTCTAGGGCTGGCGTACGGCGTGGCGCCGCCGGCCCGGCGCACGGCCGGCGGGTTTTACCTGCTGCCGGCCAGCGCGAGCACTTCGGCGGCGGAGATCATGGCGGCGGCGTTCGCGGGAGCGGGGCGTTCGGCCGGGCGGAATACTTCGTCGCCGCGGTGGATGACCTGGCGCGACAGCGCACAGGTACCGGTGCGCTGCGCGAAGCGGCGTCGCCAGCGCTGTTCACCGTAGTGGCAGCGGCCGGGTTCGACCCAGCGGACGACGAGCAGCGTATCGGAACGTTCGAGGATTTCGACGTGGACGTCGGCGGGATCGAGCGCAGGCAGGGATTTGGAGGCCTTCATTTTGCCGTTTCCTAAAGCTCGTGCGGGTTCGGCCGTGGCAGTGGATGTCACTACCCGATGGCGAATCCGTAGCGGTTTCCATGAGTGGTGCGCTAAATGTAAGCGTCTGTGACCGGAAAAAACATCCTGTCTGGCTCAAATTACCTTTTGCCGATTTAGAAACAATCCACGCTTATTTTCTTGAAAAACCGACGACAAAAGGCCCCGGACGGGAAGTCCGGGGCGAAAATCGGCCCGCGCGCCGTGTCTGCTCGCCCAGTCACGGGGTACATCGCCGGGGACGGAGGTGCCCGCAGAGATCCGGCGCGGGCGGGGAGGCGATGTACCGGAAGCGCGGTCCGGCAACGCCATGATGGCGCGCACAACCCGTTGACACCCTGACGCGAACATGACTTTTTTGTCAGTTTGCCTGTCCGCCGCGCCGAACGTTGCGGAAGAAGCGGCTGGAATGCCCGCCGGTATTGGGTTCGAGCGGATCGCGAGGCGACGCCTCGACGCTACTTTCGCGCCGAATTTCGTGCGCCGGACGGATTCTTCGGCCCCGGGTAAATACTGAATCCCAATTTCGTGACAAACGCGCGATCCGTTCCTATGATTGGTTGGACCTTTAGTCCTTTGTGCCAATCGGCCGATGGGCGGCCGGCTTTTTCGGAGAGATGCTCATGAGATTGCAGGGCAAACGCGCGCTGGTGACGGCGGCCGGGCAGGGCATCGGCCGCGCGACCGCGCTGCGCTTCGCGAGCGAGGGCGCCGACGTGCTGGCGACCGACATCAACGAAGCCGCGCTGGTGCGGCTCGAAGCCGACGCCGAGCGCGCGGGCGGGCGGCTGGCCACGCGGCGGCTCGACGTCACCGACGCGCACGACATCGCCGCGCTCGCCGCGGGCGAGCGCGCGTTCGACGTGCTGTTCAACTGCGCGGGCTACGTGCACCACGGCTCGATCCTCGAGTGCGACGAAGACGCGTGGGCGTTCTCGCTGAACCTGAACGTCACGTCGATGTACCGGCTGATCCGCGCGCTGTTGCCCGCGATGCTCGAAGCGGGCGGCGCGTCGATCGTCAACATGGCGTCGGCGGCGTCGAGCGTGAAGGGCGTGCCGAACCGCTTCGTGTACGGCACCACCAAGGCGGCCGTGATCGGGCTGACCAAGGCGGTGGCGGCCGATTTCGTCGAGCGGGGCATCCGCTGCAACGCGATCTGCCCGGGCACGATCGAATCGCCGTCGCTGGCGCAGCGGATCGAGGACCAGGCGCGCACGCGCCACGTGTCCGCCGACGAGGTGCGCCAGGCGTTCGTCGCGCGCCAGCCGATCGGCCGCATCGGCACCGCGGACGAGGTCGCCGCGCTCGCGCTGTACTTGGCGTCCGACGAAGCGTCGTTCACCACCGGCACGATTCACCTGATCGACGGCGGCTGGTCGAACTGACCGTGTCGAACTGACCGTATCGAACCGGCCGCACCTTCCATTCACTTTCCGTTTCTGTTCATACGACGCTATGAAACTGCTGAGATTTGGCGACAAACACCATGAAAAGCCGGGCCTGCTGGATGCGCAGGGCCACATTCGCGACCTGTCCGGCGTGATCGACGACATCGCCGGCGACGTGCTGACCCCTGCGTCGCTCGCACGGCTGCGCGACATCCCGCCGTCGTCGCTGCCGCTCGTCGAGGGCACGCCGCGGCTCGGCGCGTGCGTCGGCCGCGTCGGCAAGTTCATCTGCATCGGGCTCAACTACTCGGATCACGCGGCCGAATCGGGGATGGAGGTACCGAAGGAGCCCGTCGTGTTCGGCAAGTGGACGAGCGCGATCTCGGGCCCGAACGACGACGTCGAGATCCCGCGCGGCTCGGAGAAGACCGACTGGGAAGTCGAGCTCGGCGTGGTGATCGGCCAGGGCGGCCGCTATATCGACGAAGCCGATGCGCTGTCGCACGTCGCGGGTTATTGCGTCGTGAACGACGTGTCGGAGCGCGAATACCAGCTCGAGCGCGGCGGCACGTGGGACAAGGGCAAGGGCAACGACACGTTCGGCCCGCTGGGCCCGTGGCTCGTGACGGCCGACGAAGTGCCCGATCCGCACGCGCTGCGGCTGTGGCTGGAGGTGGACGGCCACCGCTACCAGAACGGCACGACCGCGACGATGGTGTTCCGCGTGCCGCACCTGATCAGCTACCTGAGCCGCTTCATGAGCCTGCAGCCGGGCGACGTGATCTCGACCGGCACGCCGCCGGGCGTCGGCCTCGGGCAGAAGCCGCCCGTCTATCTGCGCGCCGGGCAGGTGATCACGCTCGGCATCGACGGCCTCGGCGAGCAACGCCAGCGCACCGTGCAGGCCTGATTTCCTTCAACGGACGGTTCGTCATGCCTATCATTCGATCGATGCGCGTCCTCGACGTGCGCTTTCCGACCTCGCGCCAGCTCGACGGCTCCGACGCGATGAATCCGGACCCCGATTATTCGGCGGCCTACGTCGTGCTCGAAACCGACCGCGACGGCCTCGAAGGTCACGGGCTCACGTTCACCATCGGGCGCGGCAACGAAATCTGCTGCGCGGCGATCGATGCGATGCGCCATCTCGTCGTCGGCCTCGACCTCGACTGGATCCGCGAGGACATGGGCCGGTTCTGGCGGCACGTCACGTCGGACAGCCAGTTGCGCTGGATCGGCCCCGACAAGGGGGCGATCCACCTGGCGACGGGCGCCGTCGTCAATGCAGTGTGGGATTTGTGGGCGAAGGCCGTCGGCAAGCCGCTATGGCGGCTTGTCGCCGACATGAGCCCGGAGGAACTGGTGCGGGCGATCGACTTCCGCTACCTGACCGACTGCCTGAGCCCGGACGAAGCGCTCGACCTGCTGCGCCGGCAGGCGCCCGGCAAGCCCGCGCGGATCGCCGCGCTGGAGCGCGACGGCTACCCGTGCTACACGACGTCGGCGGGCTGGCTCGGCTACAGCGACGACAAGCTGCGCCGGCTGTGCCGCGAGGCGGTGGAAGAAGGGTTCGAGTACGTGAAACTGAAAGTCGGCGCGAACCTCGAGGACGACATCCGCCGCGTGACGATCGCGCGCGAGGTGATCGGCCCCGACCGCAAGCTGATGATCGACGCGAACCAGGTGTGGGAAGTCGACGAGGCGATCGACTGGGTGCGCGAGCTCGCATTCGCGCGGCCGTGGTTCATCGAGGAGCCGACGAGCCCCGACGACGTCGAAGGGCATCGCAAGATCCGCAAGGCGATTGCGCCGGTGCAGGTCGCGACCGGCGAGATGTGCCAGAACCGCGTGCTGTTCAAGCAGTTCATCGCGCGCGGCGCGATCGACGTCGTGCAGATCGACGCGTGCCGGCTCGGCGGCGTGAACGAGATTCTCGCGGTGATGCTGATGGCCGCGAAGTACGGGCTGCCGGTGTGCCCGCACGCGGGCGGCGTCGGGCTGTGCGAATACGTGCAGCACCTGTCGATGATCGATTATGTGTGTATTTCCGGTACGAAGGAAGGGCGCGTGACCGAGTACGTCGATCACCTGCACGAGCATTTCGTCGAACCGTGCGTGGTGCGCGGCGCGGCGTACATGCCGCCGACGGCGCCCGGCTTCTCGATCGAGATGAAGCCCGAATCGCTGGAGCAGTACCGGTTCCGCGGCTGACGCATGGCAACGCACGACGGCGCACCGCGCGTGTCGTGCGCGGCGACAACATGAACGACGGAGACGCGAAGTGGATTTGAATCTGCAAGACAAGGTCGTGATCGTGACCGGCGGCGCGTCGGGCATCGGCGCCGCGATCTCGATGCGGCTGGCCGACGAAGGTGCGATCCCGGTGGTATTCGCGCGGCACGCGCCCGACGATGCGTTCTGGCGCGCACTCGAGCAGAAACAGCCGCGCGCCGCGTGCGTGAGCGTCGAGCTGCAGGACGACGCGCAGTGCCGCGACGCCGTTGCGCAGACCATCGCGCGTTTCGGCCGCATCGACGGCCTCGTCAACAACGCGGGCATCAACGACAGCATCGGGCTCGACGCCGGGCGCGACGCGTTCGTCGCGTCGCTCGAGCGCAACCTGATCCACTACTACGTGATGGCGCACTACTGCGTGCCGCACCTGAGGGCGGCGCGCGGCGCGATCGTCAACATCTCGTCGAAGACGGCCGTGACCGGGCAGGGCAACACGAGCGGCTATTGCGCGTCGAAAGGTGGGCAGCTCGCGCTGACGCGCGAATGGGCCGTCGCGTTGCGCGACGACGGCGTGCGCGTGAACGCGGTTATCCCCGCCGAAGTGATGACGCCGCTGTACCGGAACTGGCTGGCGGGTTTCGACGATCCGGACGCGAAGCTCGCCGGCATCGCGGGCAAGGTGCCGCTCGGCCGGCGCTTCACGACGGCCGACGAGATCGCCGACACGGTCGTGTTCCTGCTGTCGGATCGCGCGTCGCACACGACGGGCCAGTGGCTGTTCGTCGACGGCGGCTATACGCATCTCGATCGCGCGATCAGCTGAGGGCCGCGATTCATGCAACCCGACCCGAACCCGAACGCCGCGCCGCCGCTGATCGCGCTGACCGGCATCGGCAAGCGCTTTCCGGGCGTGCAGGCGCTCGACGATTGCCGTTTCGACCTGCGCGCGGGCGAAGTGCATGCGCTGATGGGCGAGAACGGCGCCGGCAAGTCGACGCTGATGAAGATTCTCGCGGGCGTGTATCAGCGCGATGCCGGCGAAATCCGGATGGACGGCCGCCCGGTCGAGATCGCCGATCCGCGTGCCGCACAGGCGCTCGGCATCGGCATCATCCATCAGGAACTGAACCTGATGAACCACCTGAGCGTCGCGCAGAACATCTTCATCGGCCGCGAGCCGCGCGGGCGCTTCGGCGTGTTCGTCGACGAAGACCGGCTGAACCGCGACGCGGCCGCGATTTTCCAGCGGATGCGGCTCGATCTCGATCCGCGCACGCCCGTGGGCAGGCTGACGGTCGCGAAGCAGCAGATGGTCGAGATCGCGAAGGCGCTGTCGTTCGACTCGCGCGTGCTGATCATGGACGAGCCGACCGCCGCGCTGAACAACGCGGAGATCGCCGAACTGTTCCGCATCATTCGCGACCTGCGCGCGAACGGGGTTGGCATCGTCTACATCTCGCACAAGATGGACGAGCTGCGCCAGATCGCCGATCGCGTGACCGTGATGCGCGACGGCAAGTACGTCGCGACCGTGCCGATGGCGCAGACGTCGATGGAGTCGATCATTTCGATGATGGTCGGCCGCCAGCTCGATACGGACACCCGCACGCCGCCCGATACGTCCGCGAACGATATCGCGCTCGAAGTGCGCGGGCTGTCGCGCGGCCGCGCGATCCGCGACGTCGGCTTCACGCTGCGGCGCGGCGAGATCCTCGGCTTCGCCGGGCTGATGGGCGCGGGTCGCACCGAGGTCGCGCGCGCGGTGTTCGGCGCGGACCCGGTCGATGCCGGCGAGATCCGCGTGCACGGCAGGACCGTGACGATCCGCACGCCCGCCGACGCGGTGAAGGCCGGCATCGGCTATCTGTCCGAGGATCGCAAGCACTTCGGGCTCGCGGTCGGGATGGACGTGCAGAACAACATCGCGCTGTCGAGCATGCGCCGCTTCGTGCGCCGCGGCATGTTCCTCGATGCGCGCGGGATGCGCGAGGCCGCGCAGTCGTACGTGCGGCAGCTCGCGATCCGCACGCCGTCGGTCGCGCAGCCCGCGCGGCTGCTGTCGGGCGGCAACCAGCAGAAGATCGTGATCGCGAAGTGGCTGCTGCGCGACTGCGACATCCTGTTCTTCGACGAGCCGACGCGCGGCATCGACGTCGGCGCGAAAAGCGAGATCTACAAGCTGCTCGATGCGCTCGCCGCCGACGGCAAGGCGATCGTGATGATCTCGTCGGAGCTGCCCGAGGTGCTGCGCATGAGCCACCGGATTCTCGTGATGTGCGAAGGCCGCGTGACCGGCGAATTGCGCGCGGCCGACGCCACGCAGGAAAGGATCATGCAGCTCGCGACGCAGCGCGAGTCGACCGTGTTGCCCTGATTGCCTCGATTGTCCCGATTCAGACGCCTACCCGATCATGTCCAACGATACGCATCCCGTTCCGCCCCTTGCCACCGGCGACACGCCGGCCGCCGCATCGCGCCTGAAATCGCGCTTCTTCAATCCGGCCGCGCGGCAGAAGCTGCTCGCGTTCGCGAGCCTCGTGCTGCTGATCGTGTGCTTCAGCTTCGCGTCGTCGAACTTCCTCGAAGTCGACAATCTCGTGTCGATCCTGCAGGCGACCGCCGTAAACGGCGTGCTGGCCGTCGCCTGTACGTACGTGATCATCACGTCCGGCATCGACCTGTCGGTCGGCACGCTGATGACGTTCTGCGCGGTGATGGCCGGCGTCGTGCTGACGAAATGGGGGATGCCGCTGCCGCTCGGGATCCTGGCCGCATTGTGCTTCGGCGCGCTGTCGGGCTGCGTATCGGGCTTCGTGATCGCGAAGATGAAGGTGCCGCCGTTCATCGCGACGCTCGGCATGATGATGCTGCTCAAGGGGCTGTCGCTCGTGATCTCGGGCACGCGGCCGATCTACTTCAACGACACGCCGGGCTTCACGTCGATCGCGCAGGATTCGCTGATCGGCAACCTGATCCCCGCGCTGCCGATCCCGAACGCGGTGCTGATCCTGTTCCTCGTCGCGATCGGCGCGTCGATCGTGCTGAACCGCACCATCTTCGGCCGCTACACGTTCGCGCTCGGCAGCAACGAGGAAGCGCTGCGGCTATCCGGCGTGAACGTCGACGCGTGGAAGATCGCCGTCTACACGTTCAGCGGCGCGGTGTGCGGGATCGCCGGCCTGCTGATCGCGTCGCGGCTGAACTCCGCGCAGCCGGCGCTCGGGCAGGGCTACGAGCTAGATGCGATCGCGGCCGTCGTGATCGGCGGCACGTCGCTGTCCGGCGGCGCGGGCAGCATCGTCGGCACCATCATCGGCGCGTTCATCATGAGCGTGCTGACCAACGGCCTGCGCATCATGTCGGTCGCGCAGGAATGGCAGACGGTCGTGACGGGCGTGATCATCATCCTCGCCGTCTATGTGGACATCCTGCGCCGGCGCCGCCGCTGACGCGCCGACACGCATGGGCTTCACCGCCGGCCGGGCCGGCATTTCAGTCGATACCAACCAAGGAGACGCGAAGTGATCAGGAGCAAGGTGTTGAACGCGATCGTCGGGCTGACGTTCGCCGTCGGCGTCACGGCCGGCGCGCAGGCGCAGGAAACCTATATCCCGCTGATCTCGAAGGGCTTCCAGCATCAGTTCTGGCAGGCCGTGAAATCGGGCGCGACGCAGGCCGCGAAGGACTACAAGGTGAAGGTGACGTTCGAAGGGCCCGAAACCGAGGCGATGGTCGACAAGCAGATCGACATGCTGTCCGCCGCGATCGCGAAGAAGCCGGCCGCGCTCGGCTTCGCGGCGCTCGACAGCAAGGCCGCGCTGCCGCTGCTGAAGAAGGCGCAGGCCGAGAAGATTCCGGTGATCGCGTTCGACTCGGGGGTGGACAGCGACATTCCGGTGACGACGGCCGCGACCAACAACAAGGCGGCCGCTGCGCTCGCCGCCGACAAGCTTGCCGCGCTGATCGGCGACGAAGGGCAGGTGGCCGTGGTCGCGCACGACCAGACGAGCCGCACCGGCATCGACCGCCGCGACGGCTTCCTCGAACGAATGAAGTCGGCGCACCCGAAGGTGCAGGTCGTGACCGTGCAGTACGGCGAAGGCGATCAACTGAAATCGACCGAAGTGACGAAGTCGATCCTGCAGGCGTATCCCAAGCTCAAGGGGCTGTTCGGCACCAACGAAGGCTCGGCGATCGGCGTGGTCAACGGCGTGCGTGAGATGAAGCGCAAGGTCGTGATCGTCGGCTACGATTCCGGCAAGCAGCAGAAGGACGCGATCCGCAGCGGGCTGATGGCCGGCGCGATCACGCAGAACCCGATCGGGATCGGCTACAAGACGGTCGAGGCGGCCGTGAAGGCGATCAAGGGCGAGAAGCTGCCGAAGGTCATCGATACCGGCTTCTACTGGTACGACAAGACCAATATCGACGATCCGAAGATCGCGGCGGTGTTGTACGACTGAACGTGGCGGAATGGCGGGGCGGCGATGGCGGCCGCCGCCGCGACGATCGAACACGAGGGCATCATGGGCGCAGTGCGTATCGATTCGCATCAGCACTTCTGGCGTTATCGCGCGGCCGACTATCCATGGATCGGACCGGACATGGGCGTGCTCGCACGCGACTACCTGCCCGACGCGCTGTGGCCGCAGATGCATGCGCAGGCGCTCGGCGCATCGATCGCGGTGCAGGCGCGCGCCGGCCGCGACGAGACGGCGTTCCTGCTCGATCTGGCGCGCGACGATGCGCGCATCGCGGCGGTGGTCGGCTGGGAGGATCTCGGTGCGCCGGCGCTGGCCGACCGTGTCGCCGAGTGGCGCAGCCCGAAGCTGCGCGGTTTCCGTCATCAGGTGCAGGACGAAGCCGACGTCGGCGCGTTCGTCGCCGATCCCGGCTTCAATCGCGGCGTCGCGTGGCTGCAGGCGAACGGCTACGTGTACGACGTGCTCGTATTCGAGCGCCAGTTGCCTGACGTGCGTGCGTTTTGCGCGCGGCACGACGCGCACTGGCTCGTGCTCGACCACGTCGGCAAGCCGGCGCTCGCCGAATTCGAACGCGACGACACGGCGCTCGCACGCTGGCGCGCGTCGCTGCGCGAACTCGGCGCGCTGCCGCACGTCGCGTGCAAGCTGTCGGGGCTCGTGACCGAAGCCGACTGGCGGCGCGGCCTGCGCGGGCCGGACATCCGGCACATCGAGCAGTGCCTCGACGCGGCGCTCGACGCGTTCGGCCCGCAGCGGCTGATGTTCGGATCGGACTGGCCCGTGTGCCTGCTCGCAGCGTCGTACGACGAAGTGGCGTCGCTGGTCGAGCGCTGGGCCGAATCGCGGCTGTCTGCGGCCGAACGCGGCGCGCTGTGGGGTGGCACGGCCGCGCGTTGCTACGCGGTGCCGGGCGACGTGAAGCGCGGCATATAAAATAGGCGCGAACGGTCTGCCGATTCGTCGGGCCGTCCGGAACGAAACCGATTACCAGCGTCAACGTATGTCCATCCAGCCGATTCAGAACCGCCGCCTCTACCAGCAGATCGCCGACAAGCTCAGTGCGATGATCGAGTCCGGCGATTTCCCGCCGGGCAGCTATCTGCCGCCCGAGCGCGAACTCGCCGAACGGTTCGGCGTGTCGCGCACGTCGGTGCGCGAGGCGCTGATCGCGCTCGAAGTGAACGGGCTCGTCAGCGTGCGCGTCGGCGACGGCGTGAAGGTGCGCCATCCCGAAACGGCCGCCGCGCCCGAACCCGCGCCGGCGCCCGATGCGACGGTAACGGTTGCGCCGTTCTCGATCGTCGAGATCGATCCGGAGCTCGGCATCGCGCTCGATCTCGACACGGAAATCCCGCCGTTCGCGCTGCTGCAGGCACGCCGGCTGATCGAGCCGGAAGCCGCGTCGCTGGCCGCGCAGCACGGCTCGGACGCGCAGATCGAAGGCATTCACGAAGCGTTCCTGCGCAATCAGGACGACAACCGCAGCGGCTCGCTCACGCACCCGGGCGACCGGCTCTTCCATATCCGCATCGCGGAAGCGAGCGACAATCCGGCGTATGCGCTGATGATCAAGCAGTTGCTCGCGCACAAGTACGACCCGATGTTCCAGCGGCTGCAGTCGCTGTACATGCCGAACGACATGCCGCACCGCTCGGAGCGCGAGCATCGCGCGATCCTCGACGCGATCCGCGCGCGCGACCCCGACGCCGCGCGCCGCGCGATGGCCGAGCATCTCGACGAAGTGATCCGCATCTTCGGCCGCGCGCTCGACTGAGTGCGCGCGTCGATTCCCTGCAGATTCGGAAGCGGCGGGCGCGATGCGCCCCCTTCCGGCTGGCGACGCGGCCTCCGTCCCGCACGAGGACGCCGGCCGCCGGGACCGAACGAACGCTGCGATGCGAGCGCCGCGCGCCGGCCCACCGGCACGCCGCTCGCGCGCCGAATGGAGTGTGACGAATGCGCGTGAACGATTGCCACAATTTCCACGACTTCCGTGAGCTGGCCAGACGGCGGTTGCCGGGACCGATCTTCAATTACATCGACGGCGCGGCCGACGATGAAGCCACGTATCGACGCAACACGAGCGCGTTCGAGCACTGCGATCTGGTGCCGAACGTATTGCGCGGCGTGCGCGATGT
Source organism: Burkholderia sp. ABCPW 11 (assembly GCF_001523445.1). Classification (NCBI taxonomy): domain Bacteria; kingdom Pseudomonadati; phylum Pseudomonadota; class Betaproteobacteria; order Burkholderiales; family Burkholderiaceae; genus Burkholderia; species Burkholderia sp. ABCPW 11. The sequence goes on from NZ_LOVM01000046.1 coordinate 163,197, forward strand.
CGACCTGTCGGTGACGGTCATGGGGCAGAAGCTCGGCATGCCGGTTTATTGTTCGCCGACGGCGCTGCAACGCCTGTTTCATCATGACGGTGAGCGCGCGGTCGCCGCCGCGGCCGCGAAGTTCGACACGATGTTCGGAGTGTCGTCGCTCGGCACCGTGAGCCTGGAGGAAGCCCGTGCGATCAGCCAGGGCCCGCAGGTGTACCAGTTCTACTTTCACAAGGATCGCGGCCTCAACCGCGAGATGATGAACCGCTCGAGGCAGGCCGGCGTGAACGTGATGATGCTGACGGTGGACAGCATCACCGGCGGCAATCGCGAGCGCGACAAGCGCACCGGCTTCTCGATTCCGTTCCGGCTGACGCTCGCGGGGCTGACCGAGTTCGCGTTGAAGCCGGCCTGGGCGTTCAACTATCTGACCCACGAGCGGTTCCGTTTGCCGCAACTCGACCGGCACGTCGACATGGGCGGCGGCGCGATGTCGATCAGCCGCTACTTCACGGACATGCTCGATCCGTCGATGTCATGGGACGACGTCGCCGCGATGGTGCGGGAGTGGAACGGGCAGTTTTGCCTGAAAGGCGTGATGTCGGTCGACGACGCCCGCAGGGCGGTGGACATCGGCTGCACCGGCATCGTGTTGTCGAACCACGGCGGCCGGCAACTGGACGGTTCGCGCGCCGCGTTCGATCAGCTTGCCGAGATCGTCGACGCGGTGGGCGACCGGATCGACGTGATGATGGACGGCGGCGTGCAGCGGGGTTCGCACGTACTGAAAGCGCTGGCGCTGGGTGCGAAGGCGGTCGGCCTGGGGCGGTACTACCTGTTCCCGCTCGCCGCCGCAGGGCAGCCCGGCGTCGAGCGCGCGTTGCAGCTGATGCGGGCGGAGATCGAACGGGATATGCGGCTGATGGGCTGCGCCGCCGTTTCGCAGCTCGGGCGGGATCAGCTTCGCTTTCGCTGACGGCGGGTGCGACGCCGTTCGGGCGCGCGCGCCGGCCGGTATCGCGCTCAGAAGCGATCCGCGCGATACGGCGCCGGATCGGTGAACGGCGCCTCGCCGGTCATCATCTCGGCCAGCAGCCGGCCGGTGGCGGGGCCGAGCGTCAACCCGTGATGGTTGTGCCCGAATGCGAACCACAGCCCGCGATGCGCGGGCGCGGGGCCGATCACCGGGCGCATGTCTGGCGTGCACGGCCGGAAGCCGAGCCACGGCTGCGGGTCGAGCCGCTCGCCGAACCCGAACACCGGCCGCGCGACGCGTTCCGCGCGCTCGAGCTGCACGCCCGTCGGCGGAAGCCCGCGCCGCGCGATCTCGACGCCCGTCGTCAGCCGCAGCCCGCGCCGCATCGGCGCGATCACGTAACCGTATTCTCGATCGACGATCGGCGCCGACGGCACGCCACGTTCGGACGGCGCGTAGTGCATGTGATAGCCGCGCTTCTCGCGCAGCGGGATCTTGTAGCCGAACTTGCCGAACACGGTATCGGACCACGGGCCGAGCGCGACGACGACGGCCGGCGCGGCCGCCGGGCCGTCGTCGGTCCGGACCTGCCAGCCGGGCGACAACGCGTCGAGGCTCGCGGCGTCGCCCGTCAGCAGCGTGCCGCCGCCTTGCACGAACAGTTGCGCATACGCTTTGACGAGCGCGGCCGGATCGATGACGCTTTTCGGGTCGAGCCAGTGCAGCGCGCCGCAAAAGCCCGGCGCGAGGCTCGGTTCGTGCGCGAGCAGCGCCGCCGCGTCGAGCGGCGTGATGCCGAGCCCGTGGCGGCGCGCGGTGAGGCCGGCCTCGGCCACGCCGCGTTCGAACGCAGCAGGCGTGCGGAACGCCTCCAGCCAGCCGCTCGCGCGGATCAGTTCGCCGGCGCCGGCCCGCGCGATCAGTGCGTCGTGTTCGACGATGCAGCGTTCGATCAGCGGCAGCATGTCGCGCGAAGCCGCCGCGTGGCGCAGCGGCGCCGATTCCCACCAGAACCGTGCGAGCCACGGCGCGAACGCGGGCAGCGACGCACTGTGCCAGTAGAGATCGGTCGAGCGGTTCAGCGCATAGCGCATCAGCGTGAACGGGCTGCGCGGGAACGGATACGGTTCGACCGACGAGCGCTCGATCAGCCCCGCATTGCCGAAGCTCGTGCCTTCGCCGGGCGCGCCGCGATCGACGAGGGCAACCTTGCGGCCGCGATCCTGCAGGTGCAGCGCGGCGGAGACGCCGACGATGCCGGCGCCGAGAACGATGACGTCGAAATCCATCGATGGTGAATGACGGTTGGCGGGGCGCCTGCCCGCGGTACGGTGCGCGCGCCCGGGTTGGACAGTGTTCGAGCTGCAAGCATACTCGCGGCGGCGCGCGGCGCCAAGGGGCGCGTCGCTAACGGAGCAGGTCGCGCCACGCGGCAGAAAGCTGACGCGCGGCATCGAAGCACACCGCGTCGCCGCCGGGCGCACCGATCAACTGCACGCCGACCGGCAGTTCGCCCGATGCGAAGCACGGCGCGCTGACGACCGGCAGCCCCGCGAATGAGATCGGCTGGGTCAGCAGGCCGAGCATCTTCGCGGGTTCGAGCGCGACGCCGTTGACGTCGACGGTCGCGTCGGTGAAGCGCGGTGCCGCACAGGGCGTCGCGGCCGCGAGCAGCACGTCGTAGTGCGCGAACAGTGCTTCGATGCGCGCGCGCCAGGCGGCACGGCGGGCGAGCGCGTGACGATACGTGGCGTCGGACGTCGCGAGGCCGGCCGCGAGGCGCGCGCGCAGGCGTTCGGAGACGAGCGCCGTCGAGGCGTCGAGCAACCCGCGATGGGCGCGCGCGAGCTCCACGTTCGAGATCACGAGCGCCGCTTCGCGCACGAGCGCGACTTCGTCGCTGGCGACGGGCACGGCATCGCTCGCCCGCAGGCACGCCGCTGCGCGCCGGACCGCGCGGCGCGCATTCGCATCGGCATGCGTTTCGAAATCGCCGGTCAGCACGGCGACGCGAAGCGCGGCGGCCGGATCGCGAGCCGGTTGTGCGCACGGTACATGTGCTTCGCACAGCGTGTCATACGGCACCGCAAGATCGTCGATGTCGTTCGCGAACCAGCCGACGGTATCGAGCGAGTCGGCATACGGCAGGCAGCCGGCCCGCGACAGCCGTCCGTCGCCGGGGCGAAACCCCCACACGCCGCACAGCGCCGCCGGCGCGCGGATCGAGCCGTTGGTGTCGCTGCCGAGCGCAAGCGGCACGTATCCGGCGGCGACCGAGGCGGCCGAGCCGCTCGACGAGCCGCCCGTCATGCGCGTCGGGTCGGCCGGCAGATGCACCGCGCCATAGTGCGGATTCACGCCGGTGGCGCCGCACGCGAGTTCGTCCATCTGCGTCGCGCCGATGGGAACCGCGCCGGCCGCGCACAGTCGCGCAACGATCGGCGCATCGGCGACGGCGGCCGGCAACGCGGCGCGCGCCGGCGATCCGGCAACCGTCGTATGACCCGCCACGTCGATATTCCACTTCACGAGGAACGGCACGCCTGCCAGCGGGCCCGGGTCGCGCCCGTCCCGCACGAGGCGGTCGATGCGCCGCGCATCGCGCCGTGCCCGCGCGTCGAAGGTGAGTGCGCACGCGTTGATCGCGCTGTCACTCGCGGCGATGTCGGCGAGCACGCGCTGTACGAGCGACTCCGCACTCACCCGCCCGGTGCGCACCCCGGCCGCCAACGCCAGCGCGCTGCGCATCGACGGCGCCGCGCTCACGTGCGCACCATGAGCCGGCGCGGAATCGACAGGATCAGCGCGGCCGCGGCGAACAGCGTGAAGGCGAGCAGCGCGACGCCTGGCTCGGTGCTGCCCGTCAATCCGGTGGCATAGCCCATCAGCGTCGGGCCGACGAACCCGGCGACGGCCGCGCCGATGTTGACGAGCCCGGCGCCGCCCGCAGCCGCTTCTCCCGCGAGAATTCGCGACGGCAGGCTCCAGAACATCGCGAGCGTGCTCATGATGCCGGCCACGCCGACGGTCAGGCACGCGACCGCGAGCACGGGATGCGCGCGCATGCCGAGGCTCGCGAGCAGCGCGACGCCGCCGATCGCGACCGGCAGCGCCGTATGCCAGCGTCGCTCGCCGGTCCGCACCGAATGCTGCGCGTTCGCGACCATCGCGACCGACGCGACCAGGTAGGGGATGGCGCCGATCAAGCCGGTTTCGAGGTTGCTCGACGACCCGAGCGCCTTGATCATCGTCGGCATCCAGAACACGAGCCCATAGTTGCCGACGTTGTAGAGGAACGACGTCGCGAACAGCAGCCACAGGGTCGGCTCGCGCAGCGCGGCGCGGAGGTGGGTGCGCTTGCCGGCTGCTTCCCGCGCCATCTCCGCGTGAATCATCCGCTTTTCCGTATCGGTCAGCCAGGTTGCATCGTCGATCCGGTCCGTCACACGCACGAGCAGGTACAGGCCGAGCACGATGGCCGGCAGGCCTTCGATCACGAACATCCACTGCCAGCCGCGCAGCCCGAAGCCGCCGTGCGTGGCGTCCATGATCCAGCCCGACAGCGGCCCGCCGACGATCACGCCGAGCGGCATCGCGAGAAACAGGAAGGCCATGACCTTCGCGAGCCGGTGCGACGGAAACCACACGCTGAAGTATGCGATCACGGCCGGAAAGAAGCTCGCTTCGGTCACGCCGAGCAGGAAGCGCAGCGCGTAGAAGCTCGCGGTGTCGCGGGTCGCGAGCGTGGCGACCGACACGGCGCCCCACGTCAGCATCGAGCCGGCGAGACAGCGCTTCACGCCGATCCGCCGCACGAGCCAGCCGGCCGGCACCTGCAGCAGCAGGTAGCCGACGAAGAACAGGCCCGCGCCGACGCCGTAGGCCGCGTCCGTGAGGTGCAGGTCCGTCACCATCTGCAGCTTCGCGAAGCCGACGTTGACGCGGTCGAGATAGCCGAAGAAATAGCAGACCAGGATCAGCGGAATGATGCGTCGGCTCAAGCGCGCATACAGCGCGTCGAGGCTGGGAGCGGCGGCTTCCGCGAGCGCGGGCGGGCCGGCTTGCATGCCGCGCGGCGTGGCGGCACCGTTGGGATTCGTCATGGTGACTCCGTGCAGTTGAACTCCGCGGCGGCTGCCGCGACACCGCGACCGCGCGCCGTCGATCGGCCGGTTCTAGATGCCGCGGCGCAGCGCCCGGCCGGGACGCGTGCCGGTGTGCCGGCCATGTTCGAGCACGGGCCGCCCGTTGACGAACACGTGCTCGATGCCTTCGGGGCGTAGTTTCGGGCTCGCGAACGTCGCGCGATCGATCACGCGGGCGGGGTCGAACACGACGAGATCGGCGTAATGGCCGACTGCGAGCCGTCCGCGCCCCGCGATGCCGAACTGCTCGGCGGTGAGACCCGTCATCTTGCGCACGGCGGTTTCGAGCGGGAACAGGCCGCGCTCGCGGGAGAATTCGCCGAGCACGCGCGGGAACGTGCCCCACAAGCGCGGGTGCGGGCGCATGTCGTTGGGCAGGCCATCGGAGCCGACCATCGTCAGTTCGTGACGGATGATGCGCTCGACATCCGCCTCGTCCATCACGAAGTAGATCGCGCCGGCGGGGCGCAGCGCGTCGATCGCGGCGTCGACGGAATCGCCGAACAGCGGCAGCAGTTCATGGAAGTCGCGGCCCGCGAGTTCGGGATGCGGCTTCGACCACGCGAGGATCACGCGCGACGACTGGCGAATGCGATCCGCGCGCAGCATCGTCGACGTGGCCGGATACGGATGGCAGTCTAGACACAGCGGTTGTCGCGTGCGCTGCGCGTCGACATGCGCGAGCGTTTCGACCGAGCGGCCATGATTGGCCTTGCCGGCCACCTTGTGATGCGAGAGCACGACGCGCACGTCGAGCGCGCGCCCGATCGAGAACGCTTCGTCGAGTGACGCGATGATCGCGTCGGTTTCGTCGCGCAGGTGCGTCGCGAACACGCCGCCCGTCTCGCGCAGCGGCGCGCACACGTCGATCAGTTCGTCCGTCGTCGCGGCGGCGGCGGGTGGGTAGAAGGTGCCCGACGAGACGCCGAACGCACCGGCCGCCATCGCTTCGCGCACGTCGGCCGCCATCGCCGCGATTTCGGCCGCATGGGCGGCGCGGTCGAGATCGGCCACGTGCCGCACGCGCAGCGTCGAGTGGCCGATCAGCGCCGCGGTATTGACGGCGGCGGGCGTTGCGTCGAGCGCGTCGAGATACGCGCGAAAGGACGGGAAGCGGAACGACTGCCAGGCGCCCAGCAGGTCGAGCGGTTGCGGCACGTCGCGTTCGGCGAGCAACGGCGCGAGACTGATGCCGCAATTGCCGGCGATCACCGTCGTGACGCCCTGGGCGACCTTCGGCTCGACGTCGGGGTCGGTCAGCACGAATGCGTCGTCGTGCGTGTGGCTGTCGATGAAGCCCGGCGCGACGACGAGGCCGCTCGCATCGAGCGTGTGCGTGGCCGTCGCCTCGCCCAGATCGCCGATGGCGGCGATGCGCTCGCCGGTCACGCCGAGATCGGCCTCGAAGCGAGCGGCTCCGGTGCCGTCGATCAATTCGCCGCGACGCAGGATCACGTCGAAATGCATGGTGGCTCCTCCAGAAGTCGTCCGGAGCCGGCGCGCTAGCCGTTTCCGTCGTTCATGTTCGCCGCCATCGTCCCCAGCCATTTTTCGGATGTCCAATGCCGATCGGCTCGCGATTCATGCGAAACCGGCATCAATGCGCGTTGCTGTGCCGCTGTGCCGCCGCGCGGCGTTACGCGAACGACGCCTTTACCAGCGCATGGAGGTCGCTCGCGAAGCTGGACATCGAGATGGCGCGGTGCCGCACGATGCCGACCGTGCGCTCGATGGTCGGGCTCGCGATCGGTACCGCGCGCACCGCTGGCGAGCCGTACGCCTGCAGCGCGCTCTCGGGCAGGATCGCGCAACCGACCCCGGCCGCTACCAATGCGGCAACGCACGAGATGTGCTCGACCTCGTAGAACCAGCGTGTTCGTACCGCTTCCTGACCCATCAGCATTTCGAGCAGCAGGCGATTACCGCTGTCCCGACCGCCGATGATCAGCTTCGCATGGCGCAACTCCCCGAGCGTGACGGCGTCCGCACGCGCCAGCGGATCGTCGTCGTGGGCTGCGAGCACGTAACGGTCGGTGAAGAGCGGTTCGAACAGGAGATCGGCGTCGTCGCCGGGATGCAGGCTCACGCCGAATTCGGCGATGCCCGCGCGCACCTGCGACAGCACGAAGTCATGATTGCCGTCGAGAATCTGCACGGCGACGTGCGGATACTTCGCGGCGTAGCGACGCAGCACGTCGGGCAGCGCCTGCGCGACGACGGTCGGGATCGACGCAAGCCGCACCTTGCCGTAACGCTTTTGCGCAATGTCCTGGATCGACGACAGCATCATCCCGAGCTGCGCGATCTGCTCGCGCGCCATCGGCAGGAACTGGCGGCCGACGCCCGTCAACGTCACGCTGCGCGTGGTGCGCTGAAACAACTCGACGCCGAGCGTTTGTTCGAGCTTCTGGATGCGGCGCGACAGCCCGGGCTGGGTCAGGTTCAGCTTTTCCGCCGCGCGATGGAACGTGCCGAGCTCTGCGACGGCGACGAATGCTTCGAGTTCCGAGTTTTCGACTTTCATGACGCTGGGCGCTCCGTGTCCGATCCAGCGGCACGGAACGACGCGCCGCGATCAAGCGGCCATTGTCGTCGAAATCGGAGGGCGAGCCCGGCCGTGACGCCGACGATCGCGCATGAGGTGTTCAGGTAGACGGGAAAGCGGTTGAGGAACGCCGTTTGATTTGTCGGCGGTGGGGTGGCGCGGTGATATCGCGTTCGCCCGTCCGACAGGGCATGGGGCTGTGACAACGGTTATCGGCAGTCGAGCGGACGACGAGCAAGATCAATCGAGGTAGTCGATAGCCCACACCGAGCCGAGGATCGTTGTGGTTGATATCCCCACGTAAGACCATATGAAGTTTGAGACGGCCGCGCATCCAATCCGCCGATCAATTCGCAGGCGTTGGCACTGAACCAACGATGGATGCCACACTCGCCCAAATCATCGAAATAGCCTCAATTCCCCATACTTCCCACGATTTCTCCCGGGTGTATCCCACTGGTTGTCCACGCGACTTTCTACCTAAGATGAAGGAATCATGCGCGTTAATTCGGTACCTGCACGCGCATGGAGGGAGGCAGTAGGCAGCGTCGGGACCGACGCCAGCGGATGTTCCCGTCATGGATGCGAAAGTGAGCGCGTCCGCTGCCAGTTTTGCGACTGCAGCGGCGCCAACGGGCGCGGCGGCAATGGCCGCGCGGACGGCGTCCGGCCGCCTTGGCCGAACCGCTTCGCTGCGCCACGCGTTTCTCGCAATCGTTTGCGTTTTGAGTGCGGCACCCGCCGTGCTCGCCGGGGTTCCCGCCGATGCCGACGATACGCCCGACACCGTACGCATCGCCGCCGCCACGAGCCCCGCCGATTCCCGCGATCTCGCCATTTCTTCACACGACACGGCCGTGCGTCAGGTCGTGCTCGGCATCATCAGCTTCACGCGCTGGCCGACGACGCCGGTTCGCCTGCATCTGTGCGTGACGGGCCGGCCCGACTATGCACGCGGCCTGACCGACACGCTGCAGGCAGGCTCGACGCTGCTCGACGTGCAGCGCGTGCGCTTCGACGATCCCGCGCTCGGCATGGTCTGCGACGTCGTCTATCTCGGCACCCTGAGCGAAGGCGAGAGAACGCGGGTGAGGTCGGCAGTGGCGGGCCATCCGGTCCTGACGATCTCGGAGCACGATCCGTCCTGCACCGCAGGCGGCATGTTCTGTCTCAACGTCGACGGCGAACACGTGTCGTTCGACATCAATCTCGACGCCGTGGCGCGCAGCGGCGTGCGCGTGCACCCGAACGTGCTCAATCTCGCACGACGGCCGGTGACGCCATGACACGGTCCGCACCCCCCGTTTCCGCTTCGCGCCTGCCGCGCCCGACGCTGCAAAGCGTGTTGCGTCGTGCGCACCTGCGCCTCGCGTTCGTCGCCGTCGCGATGGCCGCGGTGTCGTTGATCGTCGTCGCCGTGATCGCGTTGCGAGCCTATGCCGGCAACAACCTGAACCTGCTGGCGCGCTCGCTCGGTTATACCGTCGAGGCGGCGCTCGTGTTCGGCGATCGCATCGCGGCGAACGAGGCGATCGGGATGATCGCCGGCGACGAGGACGTCACGCAGGTAGTCGTCACCGACAGCAAGGGACAACTCTTCGCGACGTGGCAGTTGCCGGCCGGAAACGGGATCGCGCGGCTCGAGCGCGCCGTCGCCGCCGTGGCGCTACCCGGGCCGGTTACCGCCCCGGTGATGCATGACGGCATCATCGTCGGCCACGTCGTCGTACGCGGCCGAGGACATCAGTTCTTCGGCTTCCTGCTCGGGGGCGTCGGCGGCATTCTCGGCTGTCTCGCCTTCAGCGTGTTCGGTGCGTATGTCAGCTCCAAGCGTCTGCTGCACGACATCGTTTCGCCGCTGCGCGCGCTGGCGGGCGTCGCGCACGCGGTGCGGCGCGAGCGTGCGTTCGGGCGCCGCGTCGAGCCCGCGGCGATCGACGAACTGAACCAGCTCGGCGACGACTTCAACGCGCTGCTCGACGAATTCGAAGACTGGCAGAACACGCTGCGCGACGAGAACGCGTCGCTCGAACACAAGGCGACGCACGATGCGCTCACCGGGTTGCCCAACCGCGTGCAGTTCGAGTCGCGCCTCGCGCTTGCGCTTTGCGATGCGACGTTGACGGGGCAGCGCGTCGCCGTTCTTTATCTCGACTGCGACCGCTTCAAGGAGATCAACGATTGTCTCGGCCACGACGCCGGGGACGCGGTGCTGATCGGCATCGCGTCGCGGCTGCGCACGCGGGTGCGCGAGGCCGATCTCGTCGCGCGCCTGGGCGGCGACGAGTTTGCGGTGATGCTGGCGACGGTGCCCGAAGCGGGCAGCGTGTGCCGGATCGCCGACGAGATTTTGTCCGGCATGGCGCTGTCGATCGAGCTGTCCGACGGCCGCGTGGTGGCCACCATGATGAGTGCTGGCATTGCGCTGTATCCCGATCACGCGTCGGACGCGAGCGGCTTGCTGCGCGCGGCGGATATCGCGATGTACCGCGCCAAGCGCGCGCGGCCGGGATCGTGGCGGTTGGCGGAGAGCGTTGCAGGGCCGGTGTGACGTTGATCGACTCGCGCTGCGGGCGAGGCCGCAGCGGCGGTTAAAAGAAGCGCTTGCAGAGCGGGCGCGATAGAAGGGGATGCGAAATGAACCACTCGTTTCCTGTGAGCATGGGGCGGATGTGCGTCGGGAGTGCGCTGCTGCTGGGCATGCTGCTGGGGGGCTGCAAGACGCCGCCGCTTCATCGCGGGCTGACGCAGACGCAGGTCACGGCGCTGAAGTCGGCCGGGTTCCAGGAGACCGGGCAGGGATTCGAGTTCGGTTCGACCGGGCCGATTCTGTTCGATTTCGATCGGTACAACCTCAAGCCGGATGTCAGGCGGATCGTCGAGCGGATCGGGCGGACGTTGCAGTCGGCGGGAATCAACGGGGTGCGGGTTTATGGGTACTCGGACGACGAGGGGGAGGCTGCTTACGATTTGGAGTTGTCGAGACGGCGGGCCGAGGTCGTTGCTGTCGAACTGGTCGACGTCGGACTCGATGCGAAGCGGATCGCGATCGTCGGGAAAGGGAAGCGCGATCCGGTAGGAGACAACAAGACGCCGGCAGGGCGGGCGCAGAATCGGCGCGCGGCGATTGTGGTTTCGCCGCGGTGAGGGAGGTGCGCCGCGATATCGATTGCACGCCTGCCGACCAGTAGGCTGTCTAGTATGGTTGCTCAAACACTGCGCCCGGAATGCCTTGGTGCGGTCAGTTCGTTTTAACTGTTTCCTGCCATTGTCACGCAGACGCCTGAGGATGCAGTGTCACGGTTTTCATTGCAGGCCGTCGCGCTGCTTCGGCGCGGCGTGCCGCCTCCGGGCACCCGGCCGGTGGTTTTTTTTCGGATTTTCAGGGCCCGAACGAAAACGTTTGCGGGCATCTTTCAAGCGGTCGGGTTTTACCCTACATTATCGGGGCTGCGGGCCGGCGAGCCGGCTCATGGAACCTGAGATCACACGCAAGGAACAAGAATGAGTTTCGCTCCGAACGGGGGTATTCCCAGTGGATTGGGCGGTAGTGCGCTCGGCTCGTTGAGCGCGCTCGGGGGCCTCGCCGGCCCGGTGGCGTCGAGTGTGGCCGGCAGCCTGGGGCCGCTCGCCGGCCTGGCCGGGCACGTCGACACCGTCCAGCGCGCGATGCAGCTCGCGCAGACCGGCTTCTCGCTGATGGACAAGACGCCCGGCGCGATTGCAGAGGCGATCAACGGCGCAGCCAACCCGGCACGCCTGACCCAGCTCAACCGCTATGTGACGCTCGACACGCCGCTCGGCCCGGATGTGCTGCTGGTCAGCGCGGCCGTCGTCGACGAGCACGTGAACCGCTTGCCGGAAATCCACCTCGACCTGCTGTCGCATCGCCACGACCTGCGGCCCGAGGACCTGATCGGCCAGCAGGTCAAGATCCGCTTCGACCAGCAGGCGCGCCTGTCCACGCTCGAACGCGTCGTGGCGTCGGGCACCGGCGACAACGACCGCTATTTCGACGGCTACGTCGCGTCGTTCGACCGCGCCGGCAACCCCGGGAACGTCACGCAATACCACCTGACGGCCGTGCCATGGTTCTGGTTCCTGACACGCTCGACCGACTGCCGGATCTTCCAGAACAAGACCGCGCAGGACATCCTCACCGAGATCTTCCAGGAACACGGTTTTTCCGATTTCACGTTCGACATCCGGACGAGCCAGAAGCCGCTCGAGTACGTCGTGATGTACCAGGAGAGCTACTACAACTTCTGCGCGCGGCTGATGGAGCAGGAGGGGCTCGTGTGGACGCACCGCTACGAGAAGGACAAGCACTTTCTCGTGATCGGCGACACGAACCTGCTGTTCCGCCCGATCGAAGGGCTCGCCACCGTGCCGTTCGCCGCGACGGAGGCCAGCGAGGGCAGCGGCATCGACCAGTTGCACGAAGGCCGGCGCTTCGGCGTCGGCAAGGTCACGTTCCGCGACTTCAACTACCAGAATCCGTCATCGCCGCTGATGCTGGTGGAGGCCGGGCCGCAAAACCTCAAGCATGCGCGGCTCGATGCGACCGAGCGGTTCGAGCACCAGTCGCTGTACGACCACGGCGACGACGGCAACCGCTACGCGCGTTACGCGATGGAGGCCGAGGAGGCGCAAGCCCATCGCTATACCGGCGGCGGCTATGCGTGGCGCATGACGACGGCGGGCGCCGTGACCGTCGCGAACCACCCCGTCCTCGAAAACAACCAGGAGTACGTGATCCTGCACGTGCGTCACGAGGCCGTGAACGACTATACGCAGCACAGTGCGAAGCTGCCGTACCGCAACAGCTTCTCGCTGCTGCCGAAGAAGATCCCGTACCGCGCGCCGCGCGCGACGCCGAAGCCGGTGATTCACGGCACGCAGTCGGCGATCGTCGTCGGGCCGAAGGGCGAGGAAATCTATACGAACGGCAGCGCGGTGAAGGTGCATTTCCCGTGGGACCGGCGCGGCAAGAAGGACGGCTCCGATTCGATGTGGGTGCGCGTGTCGCAACCGTGGGCGGGCGACGGCTGGGGTGCGGCCGCGATTCCGCGGATCAAGCAGGAAGTGCTGGTGGCGTTCAATCAGGGCGATCCGGATAACCCGGTGATCGTCGGCCGCGTGTTCAACGGCGAGCAGGGCAACCCGTATCATGGCGCGGCCGGCCAGACGATGGGGATCAAGAGCCAGACGCACAAGGGGCAGGGGTCGAACGAGATCCGCATGACCGACACGAACGGCATGCAGGAATTCTTCATGCACGCGCAGAAGGACATGAACACCGTCGTCGAGAACAACGAGACGCATAAGGTGCTGGGGCCGATGCGTACCGTCCTCGTGGCGACGGGCAGCGAAGAAAAGCAGATTCCGCAGGGTAACCTGACCGAGACGATCGCCGAGAAGCGCAGCACCACGGCGACTACCGTCGAGGTCACGACGCCGGCCAAGGACGGTGGCGGCGGCACGCAGGTCTACATGGCCGAGCGCGGCATCCTGCTGAAGGTGCAGAACAGCTCGATCTCGCTCGCGCCGGAAGGCATCCGCCTGGAGCACAACGGCTCCGTGATCCTGATGACCGACGACGGCGTGATGGTCAACGGCAAGCGCATCGATCTCAACAAATAACTCGAAGAACACCAGCCATGCACTACGCAATCCATGAAGGCACATTCGAATTGCCGGACGCGGCGCTTGATCGCACCGTCAACATGCTGATTCTTCCCGTCGGCTCGGGCGGGCTGAGTCTCGTCGTGTCCCGCGGCCGGCTGCGCGAGCAGGAGTCGATCGACGCGTTCGTCGAGCGCGAATGGGCGCAGGCGTCGCGCACCGCGCAGAATCTGAACGTGCAGTCGCGACGCCCGGTGACGGTCGGGCGAGCGGAATGCCCCGGCGTGCAAACGGAATCGACGCATGAACAGGACGGCCGCACCTTTCATCAGATGCAGACGGCATTTCGGCTCGATGCCGGCGGGCAGGTCATCGTGATGACGTTGACCAATGCCGCGCCGCTCAACGACGAACAACGTGCGCTCGCCGCGCGCATGCTGGAGAGCTTCCAGCCGCGCCCGGTTGCGCCCACGCTGGTTTCGGATGCCGGCCGCCCATGAGCCAGCCGGCCGCTCGTAAGGACGATCCCTTTACCCACACGACGCTCGCGGGCGACCTGCTCGGCATGGGCGGGTCGCTGCTGGGCGGCTTGGGAATCGGATGGGCGCTGACCACGATAGCGGAAGGCCTCGTGTTCGGTGCATTGGGTGCGCTCGAAATCGGCACCGGCGGGTTGGCGACGCCCATCGTGCTGGCGATCGGTGTCGGCGTGGCCGCCTATATGCAGGGCTCGGGCCTCAACGACGAGATCGACGAGGCCGCGAAGGGGCTCGGCAATGCCATTTCTCCGCCCGAGGAGAAAGGTACGATCCAGAACGGCTCGCCTGATGTGTTCGTCAACGGGAAGCCGGCTGCACGCGCGGCCGACGGCGCGGACATGGATCCGGTTCTGTGCAGCGATCATCCGGGTCCGCAATTCGTTGCGCAAGGCTCCGACGTGGTGTTCATCAACGATCTACCCGCGGCGCGAGTCGACGACAAGACCACCTGTGACGGCACGATCTCGAAGGGCTCGCCGGACGTTTTCTTCGGCGGCGGCACGAAGACCGTGCGCGAGATCAGTGCGGCGCGACCGTGGGTCGCTGGACTCGGTGCGGCGATCGGTATTGCGCTTGCGCTATGTGGTCGAGGCAAGGGAAGCTGGGGCGATTTCGTCAAGGGCAAGCTGCCGTGTCTCGCGATGAACTTCGCGGCCGGCATATTCGGCACATGGCTCGGCAGCAAGATGCAGCCGTCGGCCGGCCATCCCGTCAACGTGATCACCGGCGGCAAGATTCTCGACGGCAGCGACGATACCGACTTCGTGTTGCCTGGCCCGCTGCCGATCGTCTGGCGGCGTTTTTACAGCAGCCACGACGATCGCGCCGATGGCCTGTTCGGGGCCGGCTGGAGCGTTCCGATCAGTGTCGAGTTGAGGTTGGGGCGGGAGAACGGTGCCGTCACGTCGATCACGTACTGGGACGAACAGGGGCGTGAGATCGAGTTTCCCGCAGTGCCTCCGGGTGAGAGTCATTTCAGCGTGCCTGAAGGCATTTACCTGATTTGTACCGCCGGCGGGCACTATGTGATCGAAACGGTCGACGGTTTGTATCGCGATTTCGGCCCTGCCCGAGCACCGGCGTCGGATGCAGAAACACTGGACCTTCGGCGGCTCGAGGACCGAAACGGCAACTGGATCGAGGTCGAGCGTGCGAGTGTCGGCGAACGGGGGCAGCCGGTGCGGCTTCACGATAGCGCCGGCCGTGTGCTGGCGCTGCATTACGATTCGGGGCATCCGCGACGCGTCGCATCGATCGAACTGGTACGCGGCGTCGATGGCGAATTGCCCGAGATTCTGGTTCGTTACGGCTATACGAGCGCCGGCGAACTCGCATCGGTCACCGATCGCAGCGGCCATACCGGGCGGCATTTCGGTTATGAGCACGGCCTGATGACCCGGCATACGCTGCCCGGCGGACTACAGTGCTTTTACGCGTGGAATGGTGTCGGCCGCGACGCGCGCGTCGTGCGCCACTGGACCGACGACGGCGAAACGTACACGTTCGACGCGGACCTTGCGCAGCGTTCGGTGATGATCACCGATCAAATCGGGCGCGTGACGCAATGGACGTGGAACGAGGACCGGCAGCCGACGAGTCACACGGACGCCGAAGGCAACGTGTGGCGGCTCGAATGGAACACGATGCGGCAATTGATCGGTACGACCGATCCGGCCGGGAATACGACGCGCTTCGAATATGACGAGCGCGGGCGGCAGACACAGCGCATCGACGCGCTCGGCCACGTCGAACGGACCGAATGGAACGGGCACTACGATCTGCCGGTTGCGGAAATCGATCCGACCAACGCGCGATGGATCTATCGTTACGACGCGTGCGGCAACCTGACGATGACGCGCGATCCGGCGGGCTTCGCGACCGAATTTTACCGGGACGATCGTGGGCTCGTGCATACGATTCGCGACGCGCGTGGCGGCTACAAGTTTCTCGAATGGAATGGCCGGGCGCAGTTGACCGCGTATACCGATTGTTCCGGCAAGGTCACGCGGTTTGCGTATGACGCACGCGGTGCGCTCGCGCGGGTGACGGATGCGGCGGGGCAGGCTACCGTGTACGAAACGGACGCGATGGGGCGCGTCACGGGGATCGGGACGGCCGATGGTGCGCATCAGACGTTTCGGTACGATGCGGCGGGGCGCCTCGTCGAGATCGTTGATGCGAATCAGCGCAGCACGCGCTACGAACTCAATTCGCGTGGATTGTTGCTGGCACGCACGGATGCGGCCGATCGTGTCGTGCGGTTCGGCTACGACGATGCGTTCCGGTTAGCGAGCCTGACCAACGAGAACCATGAGACATATCGCTTTCAGTATGACCGTCGCGATCTCGTTTCCGCACAGATCGGTCTCGATGGCCACAAGCGTACGTACGAGTACGACGTGTGCGGCCAAGGCACGATCGTACGCGATGGACAGATCGAGACGCGATACGAGCGCGATGCGATCGGGCGGTTGACGGCGAAGCAAGCCGCGCACGAGCGTTGCGAATACCTGTATGACGAGGCGGGCCGGATCACATCGGCCGAGTTGTACACGCTCGCCGCGCGCGGGCCATCGCTGAAGAATCGCGTCAGCCTGAAGTACGACAAGCGTGGAGAAGTCGTCGAGGAATACACGCCGACCGGCTGGCTCGCACACACCTACGACGAGCTCGGCAATCGTGTCAGCACGACGATTTCCGGCGAGCGCACGATCGATTGGCTGCATTACGGTTCAGGGCATGTGCACCAGATTCGTTTCGACGGCGCGGCAGTTGCAGACATCGAACGGGACGATCTGCATCGCGAGGTGCTACGGACGCAGGGCAAGCTGACGAGTCACTTCGGGTATGACGCGGTGGGGCGCCGTGCGCGGCAAACTGCACGGCGCGGTGCGGCGGGTGGCGAGTTGCTTGCGAAGCAGTGGCAATACGATGCGGCAGGTGACGTGATCCAGAAGCGCGATCAGCGTTATGGCACGACGAGCTATCGGTATGACCCGACAGGGCGCATCGAACAAGCGTCAGGGCCGGGATTGCCGTCGGAAGTGTTTCGCTGGGATGCGGCGGCGAACCTGGTGTCGAGCGATCACCCGGGCGGCTACGTCGAGCACAACCGGCTCAAGATGTTCGAGGACAAGCGCTTCGAGTACGACGCGTATGGGCGGCTCGTTCGCAAGCTGAGTGGACATGGGCCGGCTAAAGAACTGGTTCTTGAATACGACGATTGGAACCAGTTGAAGACCGTCGTGACGAAGGATCGGCTTGGCATCGCGACGACGCATTTCGAGTACGACGCGTTCGGTCGGCGGATCCGGAAGCTCAATGGCAGTTACGCCAGTACGGATTTCCTGTGGGACGGCATGCGGTTGGTGCAGGAGACGTATCACGATCGTCATGGCGAGGAAGCGCTGACGTATTTGTACGAGTCGAATAGTTATGTGCCGCTTGCCCGGATCGATCAAGGGAAGGCGGCGGCTAACGATGCGGATGTCCGGGACGCGGTTTATTACTTCCACAACGATGTTTCGGGGCTGCCGGAGGAACTGACTGACGCTGGGGGCGAACTGGTTTGGCAGGCGCGCTATAAGGTTTGGGGCAATGCGGTGCAGGAGGAGTGGGTTGCGCGGGCGCCGCAGCGAGCGATCTCTGCTTGGGGGAAGAAGTGGGAGACGGCGTCTATATCTACTCACGTACCGCGATCGCAGAACCTGCGCTTCCAAGGGCAATATCTGGATCGCGAGACGGGGCTGCATTACAACGTGTTTCGGTACTACGATCCCGATATTGGGAGATTCATTAACCACGATCCCATTGGACTGGCCGGTGGGATGAATTTGTATCAGTATGCGCCGAATCCGATAAATTGGACAGATCCGCTTGGGTTGAGTTCGCTGGATGCGATTCAGCAACAAATAAATTCAATATTTGAAAGTCATTTGCCTGCAATACAAGCTATCGATCCCAATGCGACAGTCGGTTATAGAGGGAGTGCTGCGAGTGGTGTCAGTAAAGCACATGATCCTGCGATCTCTCGGCCAATAAATATAAACGATTTTGATGTTGACGGATTTATTCAATCTGATTATTTGGCAAATAATCCGATATTCACGAATAGGCGTCGAGATGCGTCTAAAATACCCGGGTTTTCCGATATAGAAAAATCCATTGATAGTGATTTGAGGAAGGCATTTCCTGGGCTGCGAGAGGATCCGTTTGGGTTTAGAATTTTTAAAACCCACGAGTTGAGTGATCTTGCAAGAAAGGGAGATAAGCAAGTGAAAATTGGGGGGTGTTTAAGGTGAATGATAAACGTGGTCGGTGCTTGAGTGTGGTTCTTCTTGAAGATATTGATTTTGAGGAATTGGTAAAAAAAATCGAAAATGCGTTTGGTGTAAATCTCTTGGTGAGTGATAAGAAGGGGCGCTATGTTGCGGAGTGGGAGGGGGGCGATTTTTCCATTGAGGTTATTGATAGGGTTGATCGGCTTGGGGATTTTTTGAGTGACGATAATCACGTTATTGATTTTTTTGTCAATTCGAGCAATATGTCAAATTTGGAATTTGAGGGAAAAATTAAATCACTTTTAAAAAGTGGTGGGGTTAAGTGGGCGCGAGGGGTGTGGTCGCAAGTTAATCGGGGTGACGATTTCAGGGAGATATATCCGAATTTGGATTAATCTGCGGGGCTGGGCGGCAACTCTGCCGGGTGTGTCTGGATGGGCCGCATAGGGTGCTTATAAGTCTGGATGAACATCACTATGGGACCGGGATTGCCGTCGGAAGTGTTTCGCTGGGATGCGGCGGCGAACCTGGTGTCGAGCGATCACCCGGGCGGCTACGTCGAGCACAACCGGCTCAAGATGTTCGAGGACAAGCGCTTCGAGTACGACGCGTATGGGCGGCTGATTCGCAAGCTGAGTGGGCATGGGCCTGCTAAAGAACTGCTTCTGGAATACGACGATTGGAACCAGTTGAAGACCGTCGTGACGAAGGACCGGCTTGGCATCGCGACGATGCATTTCGAGTACGACGCGTTCGGTCGGCGGATCCGGAAGCTCAATGGCAGTTACGCCAGTACGGATTTCCTGTGGGACGGCATGCGGTTGGTGCAGGAGACGTATCACGATCGTCAGGGCGAGGAAGCGCTGACGTATTTGTACGAGCCGAATAGTTATGTGCCGCTTGCCCGGATCGATCAAGGGAAGGCGGCGGCTAACGATGCGGATGTCCGGGACGCGGTTTATTACTTCCACAACGATGTTTCGGGGCTGCCGGAGGAACTGACTGACGCTGGGGGCGAGCTGGTTTGGCAGGCGCGCTATAAGGTTTGGGGCAATGTGGTGCAGGCGGAGTGGATTGCGCGGGCGCCAGATCGACCGACAGCGGTGTGGGGAGACGTCCAAGCGGCTGTGCCAGTGCCCGCTCATGCACCGCGACCGCAGAACTTGCGTTTTCAAGGGCAGTATCTAGATCGTGAAACTGGGCTGCACTACAACACGTTCCGGTTCTATGATCCGGACATCGGTCGATTCATCAGCCCGGATCCGATTGGGGTGGTAGGCGGGTTGAATCAGTATCGATATGGGCCGAATCCGCTGGCGTGGAATGACCCGTGGGACCTGACTTGCCTGAGTCAATGGAGTGGAAAGCGCGGTCGCGAAAAATCGATGTACGACTTGGAGCGAAACGGCTTCAACGTCGTTGCTGAAGAGGTGACAATGAAGGTGAACGGCAAGCGTATTCGGGCCGACTTCGTTGCAACGGACAACCACGGCAACTATCACGTCTTCGAGGCGAAGCATGGGACAGGGCGTCTGACCAAAAATCAAAGCGCTTCCGGTGTGTTTGACATGGCGAGTTCATTGAACACCGTTGACGGTATTGGTGGTGGGGTAATTACGCCATCAGCGGGAGAGACGGGGCAGTTCGAAATCGCAACTGGAAATAGAGATATAGGGGAAGTGCTTGGTGAGCGTGGTACTTCGTATGATGCAACATTTCATGTGCTGAAATATTGAGGCGTGTTGATGAGCGCGGAGTTGAAGAAGATATTTGAGAAAAGATTGCAAGATTTTTTAAAGGAAAATATCAGCGAAAGCGGTGTCAAGGTATCGAGGGGTGAGATTGTTGTTGACCGAGAAGGTGGGGGTAATGGGCGCATCGGATTTAGATTTCTGAGAAATGCAAGCGGATATATTCTTTCTGCTGCAGCTGATTCTCCTGGCCTTCGGGATTTTTATGTGAGCAGAAATCCTCCGTACAGACCAAGGATACCAACTGGTCTGGTTATGGCAATGAATACGTCTATGGAAACGGTAAAATCATTTTCCCCGAATGTCGGTGGGGCAATTGATCTGCCGCGTGATGAGGGGGAGATTGAGTCGGCATGTCGATGGATATGTGAAAAGGTAGCGAGTATTTATTTGCCAAGAATAATCAATGTGGTGGAGGTCAATTCTGGGTTGGTTCGGGACGTAATGGAAAATCCAAATTACTATTCATACCCATTTCTAACCATTGTTTTTGCTGCAAAGAAAAATGGTATCGGCCTGAATGAGCTTGATACTGATTATTTGCTGGGTAAAAAGGTGTCGGGGAATAAGTCGTTCGATGGTGAAGTTTTGAAAGAGTATTTTTAGGGTATGAAGCGGTGGGGCGCCGTGCGCGGCAAACTGCGCAGCGAGGTACGGCGGGTGGCGAGTTGCTTGCGAAGCAGTGGCAATACGATGCGGCGGGCGATGTGATCCAGAAGCGCGATCAGCGCTACGGCGCGACGAGCTATCGGTATGACCCGACAGGACGCATCGAACAGGCGGCAGGGCCGAGGCTGCCGTCGGAAGTGTTTCGCTGGGATGCGGCGGCGAACCTGGTGGCGAGCGATCACCCGGGCGGCTATGTCGAGCACAACTGGCTCAAAATGTTCGAGGACAAGCGATTCGAGTACGACGCGTATGAGCGGCTCGTTCGCAAGCTGAGTGGGCATGGGCCGGCTAAAGAGCTCACGCCGCAAGGCGAGGATCGATATTGAGCCAGGGAGGCTGATCATCACGTAGCTGTAAGCGCAACGCCGCAGGATGCGGCCGCGCTGCGCGACGTCGCGCAGCGCGCCGGACAGGGTAGAGCAGCCGTAAGCGGCAGTCACCCAAAACCCGACATCACCAAGCAATATCGCAAGACGACCGCGACGTCCCCGCACCGCCGGTAGCCGTGCATTTCGTCCCCGATCCGTTGTCGTAGAACGTCCGCGTCTCCGGTTGCCGCACCGACGGATCGAACGGATTCGGCGCGCCGTGCGGACCGCGAGGCGCATCGTACGGCCGCTGGGGCGCATGCGCACCCGCACTTCCAACTGACCGAGAGCCGTTCGCGCGCAGGTATTCGTTCCAGTGCTGCTCGCGCTGCTCATACCCGGGCACTGCGCGACCCAAACTGTCGCTCCCGCCCGCGCCTAGCGCGACGCGGTTCGGAGCCGAGAGAAAATCGGGTTCGTGTTTAAAAGAAGGCGGCGATGCCACGAGCGCATCGCTTGTCACCTGCAACGGCCGCGTATCCGGCGTATCGAACGGGCTACGTTCGGTGGGGGCGGCGAACTGCACGCGTCGACGGCTCATCCGTGCAGCATGTCCGTCATCCCGAGCAGTCGCACGCCGCTCCGATCGAAACACATTGGCACTGGCCGACTGATCGGTCAGCGCATCGCGTCCCGAAGCGTGGGCAGCAAAAACAGAAAGCGCGCACGCGATCGCGGTGGCGGAAGAGAGGCGGACGGAGTAATTCATGGCGATCCGAAGCAGGTGATGTGCATTGAACAAAACGGCAGATCACTGGCTGGCGGCGGGGCGACGAGCGGGTGTCGACGCGGCCCTGAGGCGATTGCGACGCGCGGCGGGCGCGACTTGCACGAAGGCTGGCTGGATTGCGGAAGCGAGTTCGCATTATTTCACGGATATATCAAAAAGCTTTCAATATGTTTAGTTTTTCCGCTAACGGAAATTTTTCCCGCCTCGCGTAGCGCCCCGTCCTGGTGCGCATGCTCACAATCATCAGTCGATTGATTTCCAACATCCGGGCCGTCGGTAGCTCGAAAAATGCGCCGGCGCGACCTCCCCATCGCCGAACACCCCGCCCAGCAAGGAATCTGCCCCGATCCCTCTGCCCAATAGCAACCCGATTGCACTCGAAGCAAACGTTCCCGCCTCGTCGAGGTTGCGCCCCCATCGCCACCCACCCATCTCAAAAACGTACGTGTTTTCCCTCAATCGACAGGCATTTTTGACAGACGATTGAAAAACGCCCATATAATTTCGGCTGCCTTGCCAACAGCTGTCGGACCATCCCTCCGAACCAGCGATTTGGCAAGCGGGGCAGGCGAAACGCTTGCGCAATGCAAGACGCATCACGATGTCTTTCCGAACCAGACGTCCCCTTCGGGGACTGCAAGAGCCGGGCCCCGCTACGCAACATTCCGCCGGAGTTCCGTCTTCTATGTGTCTCGGGCGTGTCCCATGTCCTCGCCCCGGGTGCTGTTCGATTGCGCAAGTCATGCCGCCTTTGCCCGTATGACTAAACAACATCGAGGAGCTCCCAGATGACGCTGTCCCGTCTTACGTCCATTTCCGTCGCCGCCGTGCTGTTCGCCGCGGGCGCCGCCGCCGCGCAAGCGGAAACCGTGAAGATCGCCATCGCTGGTCCGATGAGCGGCTCGGTCGCCCAATACGGCGACATGGTGAAGGCCGGCGCGCTGACCGCGATCGAACAGATCAACGCGGCAGGCGGTGCGGGCGGCAACAAGTTCGAAGTCGTGCTGATGGACGACGCGTGCGAACCGAAGCAGGCCGTCGCCGTCGCCAACAAGATCGTCAGCCAGAAGATCAAGTACGTGATCGGCCACGTGTGCTCGGGTTCGACGATTCCCGCGTCGGACATCTACGAGAACGAAGGCATCGTGATGGTCACGCCGTCGGCCACCGCGCCGCAGCTGACCGAAGGCAAGAAGCGCCACTTCATCTTCCGCACGATCGGCCGCGACGACCAGCAAGGCCCGGCCGCCGCGCACTACATCATCAACAACGTGAAGCCGAAGAAGGTCGCGGTCCTGCACGACAAGCAGTCGTACGGCCAGGGCATCGCGTCGTCGGTGAAGAAGGACCTCGAAGCCGCGAAGATCCCGGTCGTGCTGTTCGAAGGCATCAACGCCGGCGATTCGGACTACTCGGCGATCATCACGAAGCTGAAGTCGCAAGGCGTCGATTTCGTCTACTTCGGCGGCTACCACCCGGAAATGGGCCTGTTGATGCGCCAGGCGCGCGAGCAGGGCGTGAAGGCGACGTTCATGGGGCCTGAAGGTGTGGGCAACAAGGACGTGACGGCGATTGCCGGCCCGGCTTCGGAAGGCATGCTGGTCACGCTGCCGGCCGACTTCTCGGCCGATCCGGCCAACGCGGCGCTCGTGAAGGCGTTCGCGGACAAGAAGCGCGATCCGAACGGCCCGTTCCAGATGCCGTCGTACGCCGCGGTGAAGATCATCGCCGACGCGATCGCGGGTGCGAAGACGACGGATCCGACCAAGGTCGCCGCGTACATGCACAAGACGACGTTCGACACGCCGATCGGCAAGGTCGCGTATGACGCACAGGGCGACCTGAAGGCGTTCAAGTTCGTCGTCTACACGTGGCACAAGGACGCGACGAAGACCGCCGCCAAGTAATACGGAGTACCCGCCCCGCACACGCGCTCTGCCCGTCACCCGGGCGGAGCGCGTGCGCATTTGGCCGTTCCGCGGCCAACGGGCGGCCCGAGACGACACCGTGCGTTGCGCGCGGCCGACCGCCGTGATCCGGCGCAGGCATGCGACACAGCGCCAACGGGAGCTTCCCGCACATGACTGACTTCTTTCCTCAATTCGCCCAGCAGCTGGTCAACGGCCTGACGCTGGGTGCGATCTATGCGTTGATCGCCATCGGCTATTCGATGGTCTACGGCATCATCGGCATGATCAACTTCGCCCACGGCGAGATCTACATGATCGGCGCGTACGTGGGCCTCGTGACCCTGACGGCCATCGGCATCTCCGCCGGCTATCCGTTGCCGCTCGTGCTCGGCGCCGCGCTGATCGTGTCGGTGATCGTCACGGGCCTGTACGGCTTCGCGGTCGAGCGCGTCGCGTATCGGCCGCTGCGCGGCGGCCCGCGGCTCGTGCCGCTGATCTCGGCGATCGGCATGTCGATCTTTCTGCAGAACTACGTGCAGATCGGCCAGGGCGCGCGCGACGTGTCCGTGCCGGTGCTGATCTCCGGCGCGTTCGACATCCATCTCGGCGGCGACTACGACGTGACGATCCCGTATGCGCGCCTGTTGATCGTCTGCGTGACGCTCGTGCTGATGATCGCGCTCACGCTGTTCATCTCGCATTCGCGGATGGGCCGTGCGTGCCGCGCGTGCGCCGAGGACATGAAGATGGCGAACCTGCTCGGCATCGACACGAACCGCGTGATCTCGTTCACGTTCGTGCTCGGCGCGATGCTGGCGGCCGTCGGCGGCGTGCTGATCGGGCTGACGATCGGCAAGCTGAATCCGTATATCGGCTTCGTCGCGGGCATCAAGGCGTTCACCGCCGCGGTGCTCGGCGGGATCGGCAGCATCCCCGGCGCGATGCTCGGCGGCGTGCTGCTGGGCCTGGCCGAAACCTTCGCCGCGGGCTACATGCCGGCCGAGTACAAGGACGTGGTCGCGTTCGGCCTGCTCGTGCTGATCCTGCTCTTCCGCCCGACCGGCCTGCTCGGCAAGTCGGACATCGAAAAGGTTTGAGGGAGACGCAGATGAGTCAAGTCATTTCCGTTCGCCGCCCGGCCGCCGATGCTTCGATCGGCCAGGCGTTGAAGAATGCGGTGGCTGCCGCGATCCTGACGGCGATCCTCACGATTCCGGTGCTCGGGCTGCAACTGAAGCTCGACGGCTACCAGGTCGTGCTGACGCCGCACTGGCGCCCGGTGTGGATCGCCGTTGCGGCGGTATTCCTGTTCCAGTTGTTCAAGCCGTGGCTGATGCGCGCGAAAGCGGCCGTGAAGCTGCCGGCGGCGCCTGCGATGGGCGCGCGGCAGCAGCGCGCGATCATCTGGGTGCTGCTCGCGGTGGGGCTCGTGTGGCCGTTCTTCGGCTCGCGCGGTGCGGTGGACGTCGCAACGCTCGCGCTGATCTACGTGATCCTCGGCCTCGGGCTGAACATCGTGGTCGGTTTCGCGGGGCTGCTCGATCTCGGCTATGTCGGGTTCTATGCGGTCGGCGGCTATACGTACGCGATGCTGAACCAGTATTTCGGGCTGTCGTTCTGGGAGTGTCTGCCGATCGCGGCGATCGCCGCGGCGACGTTCGGCTTCCTGCTCGGCTTCCCGGTGCTGCGCCTGCGCGGCGACTATCTCGCGATCGTCACGCTCGGCTTCGGCGAAATCATTCGCCTGCTCGCGAACAACCTGACGAGCCTCACCGGCGGCCCGGACGGCATCTCGAGCATTCCGAAGCCGACGGTGTTCGGCTTCGAGATGGCGCGCTCGGCGAGCGTCGAAGGTGCGAAGACCTTCCATGAACTGATCGGGCTGGAATACAGCGGCGAGCACATGGTGATCTTCCTGTACCTGATCGCGCTGCTGCTGGTGGGCTTCACGCTGTTCGTGACGAGCCGCCTGATCCGCATGCCGATGGGGCGCGCGTGGGAAGCGCTGCGCGACGACGAGATCGCATGCCGTTCGCTGGGTCTCAACCCGACGCGCATCAAGCTGTCGGCGTTCACGCTCGGCGCGGCGTTCGCGGGGATCGGCGGCGCGTTCTTCGCGGCGCGTCAGGGCCTCGTGAATCCTGAATCGTTCACCTTCATCGAATCGGCGCTGATCCTCGCGATCGTCGTGCTCGGCGGGATGGGCTCGCAGCTCGGCGTGATTCTCGCGGCGATCCTGCTGACCGTGCTGCCGGAAGTCGCGCGCGGGTTCGCCGAGTACCGGATGCTGATCTTCGGCCTGGTGATGGTGTTGATGATGATGTGGCGTCCGCAGGGCCTGCTGCCCGCGAGCCGTCCCCACGTGGAGCTGCCGCAATGAGCGTGAATGCAGAACTGTTGAAGGTCGCCGGGCTGCAGATGCGCTTCGGCGGGTTGCTCGCGGTGGACGGCATCGATTTCGACGTGCGCCGCGACGAGGTGTTCGCGATCATCGGGCCGAACGGCGCGGGCAAGACCACGGTGTTCAACTGCGTCGGCGGCTTCTACAAGCCGACCGGCGGCGACGTCGTGCTCGACGGCCACGCGATCGCCGGGCTGCCGAGCCACAAGATTGCGTTGAAGGGCCTCGTGCGGACGTTCCAGAACATCCGCCTGTTCAAGTCGCTGACCGTCGTCGAGAACCTGCTCGTCGCGCAGCATCGCAAGGTGAAGGCGGGGCTGCTGCACGGCCTGTTCGCGACGCCCGCGTATCGTCACGCCGAGAAGGAAGCGCTCGAACGCGCGGCCGTGTGGCTCGACCGGATGGGGCTGACGTCGGTCGCCAACCGGCCGGCGGGCACGCTGTCGTACGGGCACCAGCGGCGTCTGGAGATCGCGCGCTGCATGATCACCGAGCCGCGCCTGTTGATGCTCGACGAGCCGGCGGCCGGCCTCAACCCGCAGGAAAAGATCGAGCTGCAGCATCTGATCGACAAGCTGCGCCGCGAGTTCGGCGTATCGGTGCTGCTGATCGAACACGACATGAGCCTCGTGATGGGCGTGTCCGACCGCATCCTCGTGATGGAGCACGGCCGGCCGATCGTGATCGGCACGCCGGAAGCGGTCCGCAACGACCCGCGCGTGATCAAGGCGTACCTGGGGGAAGAGTGATGCTGAAGCTGGAACAGGTCCATACGCACTACGGCGCGGTCGAGGCGCTCGCGGGCGTGTCGATCGAGGTGAACAAGGGCGAGATCGTCACGCTGATCGGCAGCAACGGCGCCGGCAAGACGACGCTGATGATGACGGTATGCGGCACGCCGCGCGCATCGTCGGGCCGCGTGCTGTTCGAAGGCAACGACATCACCGCGATGTCGACGCACCAGATCATGCGGCAGGGGATGGCGATCTCGCCGGAAGGGCGGCGCGTGTTCCCGAGCCTGACGGTGCTAGAGAACCTGAAGATGGGCGGCTTCTTCGCGAGTCGCCACGAGATCGACGACGGCATCGAGCACGTGTTCAAGCTGTTTCCGCGCCTGAAGGAACGCGCGGCGCAGCGGGCCGGCACGATGTCGGGCGGCGAGCAGCAGATGCTGGCGATCGGCCGCGCGCTGATGAGCAAGCCGCGTTTGCTGCTGCTCGACGAGCCGACGCTTGGCCTCGCGCCGCTCGTGATCGCGCAGATCTTCGACATCATCCGGACGATCCGCGACGAAGGCGTCACGGTCTTCCTGGTCGAGCAGAACGCGAATAAGGCGCTCGGCGTGGCCGATCGCGGCTACGTGCTCGAAACGGGGCGCGTGGTGCTGGCTGACACGGGCGCGAACCTGCTCGCGAACGACCGGATCAAGCAGGCGTATCTCGGCGGTTGACGAGAGAAAGCCGCCGGCCTGCAACGGGCCGGCGGCAGTTTTGCGGGACTGTTCGCGTTCGTTTGCAAGGCCGGTTCCCGGCCTTGTCTTCCCTATCCGATCCTGAACGTGCTTTTCAGCACGTCGCGCAGATGCAGCGCGGCGCGATTGCTGTCGTCCGTCAGCACCGTGACGAGGTGCGGCGGCAGATCGGGCAGCGCGATTCCGGCGATGTGGCTCGTCAGGTTGCCCGACACGCGCTCATGCTCGATCAGGCCGACCGCGAGGCCGTTCGCGATGCACGCTTCCACCGCCGGCGAACTGGCGCTTTCGAGCAGCATCCGGTGCGCGATCTTCGCCTTCTTCAGCGCACGCAATGCGGTGTCGCGGTACGGGCAGCCCGGCAGTTGCACCGCGATCGGCAGCGGTGCGTCGGGATTGAACTTGAACGTGCGCGCGGCGATCCACACCGGATGGGTCTTGCCGAGCAGCTCGGCGTGCGGCGGCGCTTTCGGTACCACGGCGATCGTGATGTCGAGCTGGCCGCGCGCGAACAGCTGCTGCAACTCGTCGCTGGAGCGCGCTTCGACCGTCAGTTCGAGCAGCGGCCGGTCGGCGGCGAAGCGCGGCAGGAATTCCGCCATGAAGTGCGCCGCGTAGGAATCGGGGATGCCGAGCCGCAGCTTGCCGGTCAGCATCTGCGGCGACAGCGATTCGACGAGCCGGTCGTGGCTCAGCAGAAACTCGGTGGTGTCGCTCAGCAGCTTGTGGCCGAACTGCGTAAGTTCGACCGCCTGGTTGTTCCGCGTGAATAGCCGCTGCGCGACCATCTCCTCCAGCTTCTGAATCTGCGCGGTGACGGACGACGGGCTGCGGTTCACATGAACGGCCGCATCCTTGAAGCGGCCAAGCTTCGCGACGGCGTGGAAGGTACGCAGCAGGTCGACGTCCAGGGTACGCGGCATGATTTGGTTTTTCCGAATCGCTGATTCAGGTAATGTCGATTGACGGAATTATTGAGCAACCCATATTCTCGGGTCAACGGCTCGAGCCGATTCGCCCGGGGGACCTGCGACCCGCGCCGGTCTCCTGCCACCTTCCGAGAATCGTCGCTCCATGCAGCTATTCCTGCTTCAACTCGTTTTCGTCCTGTCGTGGAGTTCCGGATTCATCGGCGCCAAGCTCGGCGCGGAGACGGCCGGCGCGTTCAACCTGCTGTTCTGGCGGTTCCTGCTCGTCACGCTGTGCGTCGCGATCGTCGTCAATCGGCGGATCGGGCGTCTGACGCTCGAAAAAATCCGCTATCACGCGGTGATCGGCTTCCTGTCGCAGTTTCTCTATCTGGCCTGCGTGTACGTTGCGATCCAGCATGGGCTGCCACCGGGCATCGCGGCGATCGTCGCGGCGTTGCAGCCGCTCATCACGGCGGCGATGGCGTCGTTCGGCGGCAGCGAACGCAGCGGGGCGCGCCAGTGGGCCGGGCTCGTGGTCGGGTTCGTCGGCGTGGGCATCGTGATCGGCGGGCAATACGCGCTGCCGGCCGGGTCGGTCGGGATCGTGATGTACCTGCTGCCGCTGGTGTCCGCGTTCGGGTTGTCGATCGCGACGATCTATCAGCGCCGCCGCGCGTTGACCGACGTGCGCAGTAACGAGGACGGGTTGATCCTGCCGTTGTTCGTGCAGGGCTGCGTGAGCCTCGTGCTGTTCGCGGCGGGCGGGATCGTCACGGGCGACCTGCACGTGCCGACGCAGCCGAACGTGTGGGTGTCGGTCGTGTGGCTCACGGTGTTCTCGACGTTCATCGCTTATCTGTCGTTGTGGGCGCTGCTCAGGCGGATGCCGGCGACGCGCGTGGCGACGCTCGTCTATCTCGAACCACCGGTGACGCTGATGTGGGCCGCGTGGATGTTCGGCGACCGGATCGAGGTGACGACCTATGTCGGTATCGTCGCCGTCGCGCTCGGCGTCTGGCTGGCCGGCAAGCACGGCGCGCGGCCGCGCTGCGCGGACATGAAGACGCCCAGCCGCCGACGTGCTGGTCGCGCGCGTGATTCCAGTGTAGCTTCGCGAGACTGCCCGAATCGTGAAGGAATCCGATGAAAGTCAAACGAATCGTCGCCAACGTCGACACGCGATCCGTCGACGACGCCAAGCGCTTCTATCAGCACATTTTCGGCCTCGACCTGCTGATGGACCACGGCTGGATCGCGACCTACGGCAATGCCGAGCAGATGGACGTGCAGATCAGCTTCGCGTCGCAGGGCGGGTCGGGCACGCCGACGCCCGATCTGTCGATCGAGGTCGATGACCTCGACGAAGCGCTCGCGCGCATTCAGGCTGCCGGCATTCCGGTCGAATACGGCCCGGCCGACGAGCCGTGGGGTGTGCGGCGCTTCTACGTGCGCGACCCGTTCGGCAAGCTCGTCAACGTGCTCGCGCATCGCTGAGCGGCGACGGCGGGCGGGGCACGCCGGCGTTCACGCATGCAACGCCAGCCCCTTCACCGCCTTGTCGACGGCCTTCTTCGGCCCGTGCAACGCCAGGCCGACGAGATCGGGATGCTCCGCGTCCTCGGCGCGAAACGCCGCGCGGTTGGCCGCATCGTGCCCTGTCGAAAACATCGCCCGCACGTACGGCACGATCGTGAGCTCGCGCGACAGCGCCTGACGGTGCGCGGCCTGCAATCCGTTCAAATCGGCGGCGAACACCAGCATCGGCTGGCCGAGCATCCGGCCGTAGCGGCGCCCGGCCGCATCCTCGTAAGGCTCGCCCAGTGCGTCGGGCGCGCCGGCCGCGACGCCCGTCGCGAGAAACGCGACCACGTTGAGTTTCTGCCACGCGGCGAGATCGTCGCGCACGATCAGCGCTACTTTGGTATCGAACATGCTTGCTCCCGGTTGGAGCATCCATGATCGGACGTCGTGCGCGATCAGTCTGGAACGTTTGTGCAGAGTTGCCGGTACGCGGCCGGCGTGATCCGGTATGCGCGGCGGAACCAGCGGCCGAGGTGGCTCTGGTCGGCGAAGCCGACGTCGGCGGCCGCCTGCGCGGGCGTGCGGCCGGCCGCCAGCAGCTTGCGCGCGGCACGCAGCCGCAAGCGCACGAGGTACGCGTGCGGCGACGTGCCGAACGCGCGCTGGAACATCCGCGTGAGCCGGAACCGGTCGATGCCGGCGGCGCTCGCGAGTTCGTCGAGGCCGATGTTGCCGTCCATGCGTTCGTGCAGCAGGTCGCGCACGCGCGCGATCGCGGGCGGCACGGCGCTGCTCTCCAGCACGAGCGGGCTGGCCAGCTGGCTGCCGAGGCGCATCAGCAGGCGGTCGAGCGTCTGGTCGCGCGCAAGCCGGCCTTCGTTGTCGTGGATCGCGAAGAAGGCGTTCCGGATCGCGTCGACGAGGCTGCGATCGTCGACGAGCGTATGGCCGAACGTGGCTTCGACGCTGCCGAGGCCCGGCAGGTCCAGCCGGCGCGCGGCGCGCTCGACCCACGCCTGCGGCAGGTACAGCATCCCGTACGTGAAACCGCCGGCTTCGGGCGCGTGGCCGTCGTGCATCGCGCCCGGCTCGATCAGGATCGCGCGGCCCGGCACGCTGGTATGCAGCGAACGGCGACACTGGAAGCGTTGCACGCCCTGTTCGGTGAAGCCGACCAGCATGTCGTCGTGATCGTGCGCATCGTACGCATGGCCGTTGAAATGGGCGTGCAGGCTTTCGATGCCGGTTTCCGCATCGCGGCGCGCGACGAGCCAGTGGTCGGTCGTGCCGACGGTCTTTGCGTCGGTCGTCATCGCGCGCCTCGCACATCGTCGTGGCGTGACGAAACGAGGTGACAGGCGGCGGGACAGGGAAGGCGGGTGCGGCTCATGGTTCGTTCGCCGCCTGTTCGGCCTGTTCGTCGCGCGCGTATTGCGCGGGCGGCCGGCCGACGTGCCGCGCGAACGCGACGCTGAAGGTGCTCGCGGAACTGTAGCCGACGCGCGCCGCGATCTCGGCGATGCGGCCTTCGTTGCGGCGCAGCAGGTCTTTCGCGAGCGCCATGCGCCACGTCAGCAGGTATTCCATCGGCGCGACGCCGACCGCACGGCTGAAACGCTCGAAGAAGGTCGAGCGCGACAGCGCCGCTTCCTTCGCCAGCTCGACGATCGTCCACGGATGCGACGGGCGCGCATGCATGGCGCGGATGGCGGCCGCGAGGCGGCTGTCGGCGAGCCCGCGCACGAGGCCCGGCGATGCATGCGTGCCGGCCGTGAATCGCAACGCCTCGATCAGCAGCACTTCCATCAGCCGCGACAGCACGATCTCGCGCGCGGGCCGCTGCGCGCGCGATTCGTCGCGCACCAGTTGCACGAGCGTGGTCAGCCGCGGATCGCCGCGCACGTGCACGAATCGCGGCAGGAGTGACACCAGCAATGCCGCGTCGGGCGAACCGAAGCTGCAGTTGCCCAGCATCATGCGCGTGTCGACCGGGTTGCCGGGATCGCCCACCCGGTATTCGCCGGTGTCGAGCGCCATCGGCGGTGCGGATTCGACGCCCGGCGGCGGCGGTTCGAGGCTCGATGTCGCGATGCCGTACGCCGCCGGAATCAGCACGAAATCGCCGGCCCGCAATTCGATCGGCGCGTGCCCGTCGATCTCGATCCGGCAACCGCCGTCGAGAACGACGCAATAGAACGGCTCGCCGGCGACCGTGCGACGCACGAGCCATGGGCTCGCACCGTGAACGGACTTGGAGTACCGCGCAGCCGGTTGCAGCAGCGTCACGACTTCGGTCAGCGGGTCGATCATCGCCGGACTCTCGCAAAAGAAAAGCGGATTTTCGATTGTAGCGAATACGGCGGCGGCCATCTATCGTACGGACACGTGCTCAACACATCCCAGGAGTTCGCATGAAGACCGTACTGATCACCGGCTGTTCTTCCGGCTTCGGCCTCGAAATCGCGCGCCATTTCCTGGCGCGCGACTGGCAGGTCGTCGCGACGATGCGCACGCCGCGCGGGGACGTGCTGCCGCCGTCGGAGCGCTTGCGCGTGCTGCCGCTCGACGTGACGAACGCGGACAGCATTCACGCGGCGATCGATGCCGCCGGCCCGATCGACGTGCTCGTCAACAACGCGGGCTTCGGCGCGGCCGCACCGGCCGAACTCACGCCGCTCGACACGGTGCGCGCGCTGTTCGACACCAACACGATCGGCACGATCGCGGTGACGCAGGCCGTGCTGCCGCAATTTCGCACGCGCGGCGCGGGCGTGATCGTGAACGTCACGTCGAGCGTCACGCTGAAGGTGCTGCCGCTGGTCAGCGCGTATCGCGCAAGCAAGGCGGCCGTGAATGCGTTCACCGAATCGATGGCGGTCGAACTCGCACCGTTCGGCGTGCGCACGCATCTCGTGCTGCCGGGCCGCGCGCCCGGCACGCGTTTCGCCGACAACGCACGGGCCAACATGCATGGCTTCGAGCACGAAGCGTACGCGGACTTCGTCGGCAAGGCCGTGGCGCGGATGCTCGATGCATCGGGGCCGATCACCCATGCGCAGGACGTTGCCGAAGCCGTGTGGCGCGCGGCGACCGATCCGTCGAGCCCGATGCGTATCCCTGCCGGCGCCGATGCCGAAGCTTGGGCCGCCGAAGCCCGCTGATCGATACGGAATGCGAAGCATGAGCGCGTCGTGCCGGTCGGTCGAACCGGCGCGACGGATCGCGCGGGAACGGGGCTGTCGCGTGCCGTTACAGCGCGCGCGTAATCGCCTGCTCCAGCAGCGACAGGCCGAGATCGATCTCGTCGTCGCTGACGGTCAGCGGCGGCGCGATCCGGAACACGCCGCCCATGCCGGGCAACTGCACGATGTTCATGCTGAGCCCGAGGTTCATGCACGCGCGCGTGATCTTCGCGCCGAGCCCGTCCGCCGGCTCCTTGGTGCGGCGATCCTTGACGATTTCGACGCCGAGCAGTAGCCCGCGCCCACGCACGTCGCCGATGCAGTCGAAGCGTTCCATCAGGTCGAGCAGGCCGCGCCGCAGCCGCTCGCCCATCACGTTCGCGCGCGCGACGAGGCCGTCGCGCTGCACGACGTCGAGCACGCGCAGGCCGACGGCTGCCGGCAGCGGGTCGGACACGTGCGTCGTATAGAACAGATAGCCGAGTTCGTGCGCGCGTTCCTCGATGGCCGCGGACGTCACGAGGGCTGCGAGCGGCAGCCCCGCGCCGAGCGTCTTCGATAGCGTCAGGATGTCGGGCGTCACGCCGTCGCGCTGGCACGCGAACATCGTGCCGGTGCGACCGACGCCCGTTTGCGCTTCGTCGAGGATCAGCAGCATGCCGCGTTCCTCGCACTTGCGCTTGAGCGCAGCCATATAGCCTTCCGGCAATTCGATGATTCCGCCCGAACTGAGGATCGGCTCCGCGATGAACGCGGCGAGGTTGCCGCTCGACTGGCGATCGATCAGGTCGAACGCGTAGTCGAGTTCGGCGAGCGGGTCGTAGGCGCCGTTGCGCTCGAAGCGCGGCCGGTACGCGAACGGCGCCGGAATCGCGAACGAGCCGACCGATGCCGGGCCGACGCCCTTGCGGCCGGCGCTGTACGTGGCCGATGCGGCGGCGCCCGTCATCCCGTGCCACGACTGCGCGAACCCGACGATCTCGTACTTGCCGGTGACGAGCTTCGCCATCCGGATCGCCGCCTCGTTCGATTCCGCGCCGGTGCTGAGCAGCAGCGCGCGGTCGAGCCCGGCGGGCGTGATGTCGGCCAGACGGGTCGCGAGATCGACGACCGGCCGCGACAGCATGCCGCTGAACAGGTGGTCGAGCTTGCCCGCGTATTCGCCGATCACGGACACGATCTCCGGATGGCTGTGGCCGAGCACCGCGCTCATCTGGCCCGACGTGAAATCGAGGATCGCGCGGCCGTCGGCGTCGTAGACGAAGCTGCCTTTCGCGCGCTCGACGATCATCGGCTCGAACGTGCCGCCGTAGCGGACCAGGTGCTGCCTGGCGTTGCGCCAGAAGGTTGCGTCGTCGTTCAGGGACATCGGGCGGCTCCGGGCAAAAAGGCGGGGATCGCTTGCAGTCTAGGCGCACGTCTGGTTTGATGGAAACGAATAGTTCTAATGCAAGCTAGAAAGGGAGCTAATACCTTGGCGCTTTCGCTCGAAATCGACCTGCTGCGCTCGTTCGTCGCGATCGCCGAGGTGCGCGCGTTGAGCCGCGCGGCCGCGCGGGTCGGCCGCACGCAATCCGCGCTCAGCCAGCAGATGAAGCGGCTCGAAGCGGCCGTCGATCAGCCGCTGTTCCAGCGTACCGGCCGCGGCGTGGTGCTGACGCATCCGGGCGAGCGGCTGCTCGTGCACGCGCAGCGCATCCTGCGGCTGCACGACGAGGCGATGGCCGACCTGTGCGGCACGGGGTTGTCTGGGACCATCCGGTTCGGCTGCCCGGACGATTACGCCGAGGTGTGGCTGCCGTCGCTGCTGCGGCAGTTTTCGAGCCAGCATCCGCAGGCGATCGTCGAAGTCGTCTGCGCGCCCACGCCGCGGCTCGTCGAACACCTGGAGAAGCGTGCGGTCGATCTGGCGATGATTTCCGTGCCGGACGACGGCGCGACCGACGACATCGTTCGCCGCGAGCAACTGGTCTGGATCGGCTATCCGGGGCTCGAACCCGCGCATTTCGATCCGCTGCCGCTCGCGCTGTCCGACCGCGACACGCTCGATCATCTCGCGGCCTGCGACGCGTTGAGCCGCGCCGGCCGCGACTATCGCGTCGCGTACGCGAGCAGCAGCCTCGCCGGGCTGATCGCGCTCGTGCGCTCGGGGCAGGCGTTCGCGGTGATGACGCAGACGGCGGTGCCGGCCGACCTCGCGATCGTCAACGGCGATCCGCATTTGCCGCCGTTGCCGGCCGTGGGCATCACGCTGAGGTTCGACCGGAAGCGGCCGTCGCACCTGACGGCAGCATTCGCCGACCATATCCGGCAAACGCTGCCGTTGCTGTGACGGGCGACGCGAATCAGTCGACCATCGATGAGGCCGACACCTGCCTGGAGCCGGGCATCTCCGCCGTCGCATCGCGTACGCGGATCGCCGCCTGCATGGCCGGCAGCTTCAGTTCGGCTTCCTGATATTCACCGGCCGGTTCGGGCCCGCCGACGATGCCGCGATTGTCGTCGGGCGTCGCATCACGCGCGGCTCGAGCGCCGCGCCGCCAGCACTGCGATGACGAGCAGCACCGCGACATGAGCGGCGACGCTCGTCCATGCGCCGCGTTGCCAGAACGCGCCGCCGACCGAGCCGAGCACGCTCGACCCGACATAGTAGGCGAGCAGATACAGCGAGGCCGCATGCCCTTTCGCGGCGCCTGCGAGCGCGCCGACCCAGCCGCTCGCGACCGAATGGGCGACGAAGAAGCCGATCGTCACGAGCACGATGCCGACGACGATCGCGGCGAGCGAGTGCGACAGCGTCAGTGCGAGGCCCACCGCGAAGACGACGATGCCGCTGACCAGGACCGGCCCCCGCCCGAGACGATCGGCAAGCGCGCCGGCGCTCGATGACGACACCATCCCGAACAGGTACGCGCCGAAGATCAGCCCGCATGCGGTCGGGCTCAGGTTGAACGGCGCCGCCATGAGCCGGAATCCGGCGTAGTTGTAGATCGTCACGAACGCGCCCATCATCAGGAAGCCGATCGCGAACACGAACGGCAGGCGTGCATGACGCAGTTGCGCGTGCCACAGCCGCAGGTGGTGACGCAGCGTCAGGTCGGTGCGCTTCACGAAGCGTCGCGAGGCCGGCAGCAGCATCACGAACGCGAGCGCCGCGAGCAGGTCGACGACGCCGATCGACAGCATCGCCGTTCGCCACGAGAAGTGCTCCTCGAGCGCGCTCATCCCGATCCGTCCGATCATGCCGCCGAACGCGGTGCCGCCGACGTAGAGCCCC
The DNA here is from genome assembly GCF_001523445.1 of Burkholderia sp. ABCPW 11. NCBI lineage: Bacteria > Pseudomonadati > Pseudomonadota > Betaproteobacteria > Burkholderiales > Burkholderiaceae > Burkholderia > Burkholderia sp. ABCPW 11. The sequence continues at coordinate 199,486 of NZ_LOVM01000046.1, forward strand.
ATCGAGAAGCCGAGCCCGTCGGCGGCGATTTCTTCCGCGAGATAGGCCATCGCCACCGCCGGCACGCCGCCCAGCGCGAAGCCTTCGAGCGCACGCCAGACGAGCAGCAGGTGCCAGTTTGGCGACAGCGCGGCGAGCAGGTTGAACACCGCGGCCAGCGTCATCGACACGAACATCAGCCCGCGCCGCCCGACCCGTTCGGACAGCGCGCCGGCACACAGGATCGACACTGCGAGCATCCCGGTCGACAGCGACAGCGAGAGCGAACTCGACGCCGCGCCGACGTCGAACTCGCGTGCGAACGCGGGAAGCAGCGGCTGCACGCAGTACAGCAGCGAGAAAGTGGCAAAGCCGGCGAGGAAAAGCGCGAGCGCGATGCGCTTGTACGCGGCCGAGCGCGGGGACACGCCGGCCGGCAGCGCATCGGGTGCGGATGGTTGCGTGCCGGGCATGGATCGGGAAATCGAAGCGGAGGACATGGGGGCAGTCGATGTGCGACGGAATACACGAATTCTTGCGCACGGTCATGTATATGTCCAATATATGAAATGAACCGCAGCAATATGTTTTAACACTGGCTGACAGGCCAGCCCGACTCACCGCGAGGTCACGTCACGCATGGAACTCCGGCATCTGCGCTACTTTCTGGCCGTCGCGGCCGCGTCGAATTTCACGAAGGCCGCCGAAACGCTCGGCATCGGCCAGCCGCCGTTGAGCCAGCAGATCAAGGCGCTCGAGAGCGAACTCGGCGTGGAGCTGTTCAAACGCACCGCGCGCGGCGCCGAGCTGACGCTGGCGGGCGAGGTCTTCGCGGAAGAGGCGCGCCGCGTGCTGGAAGATGCCGAGCGCGCGGCGCGGGCGGCCAGGCGCGCCGCACGCGGGGAAACCGGCCATTTGCGAGTGGGCTTCACCGGCACGGCCGCGTTCAATCCGAAAGTGTCCGATCTGATTCGCCGTTTTCGCGAGGCGTATCCGGATGCGGAGCTGACGTTGCAGGAAGCGACGTCGGGCGTGCTGCTGGAGGCGCTGGAGGCCGGGCGTCTCGACGTCGCGATCGTGCGGCCCGAGCGTCGCGTCGCCGCGGCGCTGCGGGTATCCGACTGGGACGAGGAGCCGATGTTCGTCGCGCTGCCCGTCGCGCATCGGCTGGCGCCGCGCCGGCGCATCGATCTTGCCGAGCTGGCCGACGAGTCGTTCGTGCAGGTGCCGCGCGCGGCCGGCGCCGCGCTGTTCGACGACATCGTCGCCGCGTGTCAGGCCGCCGGGTTCGAGCCGCGCATGGGGCAACCGGCGCCGCAGATCGCGTCCGCGGTGACGCTGGTGGCGGCCGGGCTCGGCGTGTCGGTCGTGCCGAAAGCGATTACGCAGGTGCAGGTGCCCGGGGTCGTGTACCGGCCGTTCGCCGGTAACCGGTTTCGCGCCAGGCTCGCCATCGCGTCGCGCTGCGACGAGCCGTCGGCGGTGGTGCGCAATTTTCTGTTGCTCGCGTAGCCGGCAACAAAAAACCCGCGAAGCCATATGCTGTCGCGGGTTTCAGATCATGCTCGGAATGCGCTGGAAGCGCATCTGGTGCCGACGGCGAGACTCGAACTCGCACAGCTTTCGCCACTACCCCCTCAAGATAGCGTGTCTACCAATTTCACCACGTCGGCACTGCAAGGGGCGCAATTCTAACGTCACATCGCGCGTTTGTGAAGGGGGTGTGACAAGGTCGTGTGCGTGCACGCGATCGATCCCGGTAGAATTCGTCCGATCGACCCGACGATCACCGCAACCGCCACCCGTTTTCTCCCCGTGATACACACCCTCGAACAGCTGCAGGCCGGACAACTGTCGGGCGCGCGGCAACTCAAGCTCGCGTGCGGGCTGACCGAATTTCCGCGCGAGATCTTCGATCTGGCCGACACGCTCGAAGTGCTCGACCTGACCGGCAATGCGTTGTCCGCGCTGCCGGACGATCTGCCGCGGCTGCATCGTCTGCGCATCCTGTTCGCGTCGGGCAACCGCTTCACCGCCTTTCCCGACGTGCTCGGCGCATGCGATCGGCTCGACATGATCGGCTTCAAGGCGAACCGGATCCGCACCGTGCCGCGCGGCGCGCTGCCGCGTGCGCTGCGCTGGCTGATCCTGACCGACAACGCCATCGACGAACTGCCGGCCGACATCGGCGATTGTGCGCGGTTGCAGAAGCTCATGCTTGCCGGCAACCGGTTGCGGACGCTACCCGCCGAAATGGCCGCCTGCCGCGCGCTGGAGCTGGTGCGCCTGTCGGCGAACCGGCTGGATGCGTTGCCCGACTGGCTGCTGCGCCTGCCGCGTCTCGCATGGCTCGCCGTGGCCGGCAATCCGTTCGGCGCGGCGCCGGAGGCCGCGGCGTCTGCCGGGCCGGACGTCGCGGAGATCGACTGGGCGGCGCTTTCGTGTGAACGGAAACTGGGCGAGGGCGCGTCGGGTGTCATTTATCGCGCGCAATGGCGGGCGAACGGCCATCCGCCGCGCACGGTCGCGGTCAAGCTGTTCAAGGGCGCGGTCACGAGCGACGGCCTGCCCGATTGCGAAATGGCCGCATGCCTGCATGCCGGCCGCCATCCGCATCTGATCCCGGTGATCGGCAAGGTGCGCGGGCATCCGGACGGCACGCACGGCCTCGTGATGGAACTGGTCGATCCCGCGCTGACGAATCTCGCCGGGCCGCCGAGCTTCGCGTCCTGCACGCGCGACGTCTATGCCGCCGATGCGAGATTCGATCCGGCGCAGGCGCTGCGGATCGCGCACGGCATCGCATCGGCGGCCGGCCATCTGCACGCGCGCGGCATCATGCACGGCGATCTGTACGCGCACAACATCCTGCACGACGGCGCAGGCGGCGCGTTGCTCGGGGATTTCGGGGCGGCGTCGCCGTACGACGTGAACGAGCGCACCCGCGGCGCCCGGTTCGAGCGGCTCGAAGTGCGCGCGTTCGGCTATCTGCTCGGCGAATTGCTCGAGCGATGCGAATCGCATGCCGGCGCGCTCGATGCGCTTGCGGCGGCGTGCGTGAACGAGGATGTCGATGCGCGGCCGTCGTTCGACGAGATCGCGGCCGCACTGGCCGCGCGCATGCACTGACGGGAGCGGGCCGGCCTACGCCTGCCGCGCGGTCAGCAGCTTGATGCCGAGCCCGACGAACAGCAGCCCGCTCGCGCGCTTGAGCGCGCGCACCGCGCGGCTCATGCCGAAACCGCGATGCAGGCGGCGCACGCCGGCCGAATAGACACTGTGAACGATCACGACCGTGCAGGCGATCGTCGCGTACATCACGACGAACTGCAGCGCGAGCGGGCGATCGTGCACGATGAACTGCGGCATGAACGCGGACAGGAAGATCATCGTCTTCGGATTGCTGCCCGACACGAACAGCGCTTCGCGGAACAGTTTCCGGCGATCGGGCGCGACGATCTCGGCCGCGCCGCTCGATGCGGCGGTCTTGCTATCGCCGCGCAACTGCCGGACACCCAGGTACATCAGATACGCGGCGCCGATCACCTTCATCGCGACGAACAGCGGCGGCATCGCCGCCAGCACCGCGCCGACACCGAGCGCGACCAGCAGCACGACCACGCCCTGCGCGACGAGGTTGCCCGCGATCGTCGCGACGGTGCCGTGCGTGCCGTAGCGCACCGTGTTGCGGATCACGAGCAGCACGTTGGGCCCCGGCGACAGCGTCGTGGCGAGATAGGCTGCGGCGAACAGCATCCAGGTCTGAATGGACATGCGGCGCTCCGAAAGGCGGTTGCGGCGGTCGGGATGAAGCGATGATGCCACGCCAATAATGGCACGGGCCGCCGCCGCAACCGTGCCGTCGTCGCGCGTCAGCGCGCGTCGCGCATGCAGTACGCGGGAATCGACGGCGGTGTATCGATGGCGGCAGGCCGCGTCATCCATGCGATCCACGCGGCCCATAAGCCGCAGACGATCAGTATCGCGACATTCAGCGGCGTCCGGTAGCGGACGATCAGCTCGGCGAGCGGCAGGCGGTCTTTCATGAGCGTCTCCTTCGGTCGAGGGGCAGGCGGCGTTACTGGCCGGCGTAGGCCGGCGCCTTCGCGTCGCAGGTCACGGACACGGTCGAGCCGTCCGCGAAATGCAGCCGGAGCGGCACCTTCGCGCCGGGCGCGACGGCCTGGCGCGGCGCTTCCAGCATCGCGTGATAGCCCTTCGGCTTGAAGGCGACCGTGCCGTGCGCCGGCACGACGACCGAGTCGATGTGGACCATCTTCGCGGTGCTGCCGCTCGTCTGCGTTTCATGCATCATCGCCATCCCGTAGGCGGGCGTGTCGATACCGACGAGCGTCGCGGGTGCGTCGCCGTCGTTCTGCAGCGTGAAGTAGCCGGAGGACGGCACCGTCGCCGGCATCGTGCGGATCCAGCACGCATCGGCCTGTAGGGCCGGCGCGGCGAACGTGGCGGACACGTGCAGCGCCAGCGCCATGAGCAGGCCGGTCGAAATCGGGCGTTTCATCGTGTGTTCTCCTGATCGAGTGCGATGCCGGGGGCATCGATGCGAATGCGATCGGCACGGCGCGCCGATGCGCATCGCGTGCGTTACTTCAGCGTGAATGCGTAGCGCCCGTGCGTGCGATGGCCGTCTCTGGCCACCGCGATCCACGCGACCGTGTACGTGCCGGCCTTCAGATCGGCCAGTGCGACGCGCATCCGCTTCCGGTTGCCGGTGTCGACGGCCGACTTCCCGTCGACGACCGACTGCCCGTGGCTATCGGTCACGGCGATCGAGCTGAACGCCGGCTCGAGCGCCTCGCCGAAGTCGATCGTGACTGCGTGCGGCGCGCTCGACAGCGTGGCGTCGGGGGCCGGGTCCTGCGTTTTCGGGAGCGCGTGCGCATGGGCGGCCTGGATGACGACGAAGCCGAGTGCGGCGAGTGCGCCGCGAACGAAAGGGGTGGTTTTCATGGCTGGATGAGCGAGTGACGAATCGGATGGAAAAGACGGATTCGACGGACGGCTGCGCGAGCGGCATCGATGTCGGCGGCGATTGGCGCGGCCGTGCGCGGTCGGCCATTCGCATGCGGGCGAATGCAGGCGCGGTCATTCGAACCGGCGGCGGCCAACCGCGCGCACGGCACGGCGCCGCGCGCAGCATGGTGAGACATGATCGTCCTTCGAAACGTGACACGTCGCGCACGCGGACGGCGTGCGCAGGCTGCGCGATGCACGACGGCATCACGCGCAATGACGACGGATCAGGACGCGAGCGGCGGGGCGCGCGGTTGCGCGGCCGTGAGCGGCAGCGCGCGGCGCAGGCTTTCGAAGCGGGTCGCCGCGCGATGCTCGATCGCGTGCACGTGGGCCGCGAACGTCAGTTCGGGGGCAGGCAGCGCGGGAGTATGAGCAAGCAGGCTGCAGTAGCCGCATGCGTGGAGATGCGCCTGCAGGCTTTTCGTCGACGTATCGGCGGAGCGATCGCCGGCGGCTGGCGCGGACGAACAGTAGCCGGCCAGCAGCGCGTCGACGCGGCCTTGCGTGGTCAGCGCCTGCGAGATCGTCGGCGCGAGCGCCGTCATCAGGATGGCGAGCATCCCGAGCAGACTGCCGATCTTCCGGAGGCGACGATTCAGCATGCGATGCACGGCGGCGGGTGGACGACGATGCCGCCGATTATGCCACGCACGTCGATGCGTCGGCCGGCACGAACGTGCGGCGTAGCGGCGCGCTACGCGTGCAGCGCCAGATATTTCGCGATCAGCGTCATCTGCGCGGCCCAACCCTGGTCGTTCATTGCGCGCGCCGTCGCGCGACGCGCTTCGATCAACTGGTCGAAACCCGTTTCGGTGACCGTGAGCGACGTGCCGCCGGCCTGCGCCGCGAGCGTGAACGTGACGAGCGTCATCGGCTCGGACGCGTAATCGACGTGCGGATCGATCGCGAACGGATGCCAGCGGAACGAGAACAGTCGTTGCGGCTCGATGCGATCGACGACGATTTCGAACACGGTGCCCGCATAGGGCTCCTGCGCCTTCGCGACATCGTCGTCGACGCGGGTGGGCGTGATGCGGCCGAACAGCGGCTGGCCGGCCTCGAACGGGCCGTCGAACGAGACGCCGAACCACTGGCCGAATTCCCCGGAATTGCTGACGGCTGCCCAGACGCGGTCGGGCGCTGCGCCGAGCAGCGCCTGTTTTTCGATGCGATCGGTTTGCTGGATCATCATGTTCTCCATGCAGGATCGAGCGTTGCAGGACGACGCGCGCGCTCGCGCGCCGCGTCTAGTCGAGCATGGCCGCGTCGGGCACGTCGAGCACGAGGTCCGACGTTGCGACGGCCACGCACGGCAGCGTATAGCCGTCGGCCTTTTCCTCGCGGCTCAGCCCCGGCCATTCGATCGTGTAGCGTACGCTGCCGCTGACGATCCGGCAAAGGCAGCTTCGGCACGTGCCGTTGCGGCAGGAGCGCGGCAGCGACACGCGGGCGAACGCGGCGGCTTCGAGCACCGTCAGCGAATCGGGTGCGTCGAAGGTTGCGCCGAGCGGCTCGATGCGCACGAGGGACGGGTGTTCTGGATCGGTCATGACTGAAGCGGGCAGCGGTTCGGCGGCGACGCGCCAAGCATACCCGAACCCGCCGGCGGCCGGCGGCCGCCAGCCGCGGGCGTCAGTGCCGTCGCAGATACCGGTACACGGTATTGCGGGCGAGACCGAGTTCGCGCGCGGCCGCCGATACGTTGCCGCCATGCCGCGCGAGCACCGCATCGATCATCGCGGCCTGGTGGCTTTGCAGCGTCGTGCCTTCGCGCTTGCCGGCCGGCGTAGCTGCTTCCGGCGCAGCCGCGGTGTCGTCGCAGTCGAGCCAGAAATCGTCGGGCAAATGCGCGAGCGTGATCTCGTCTTCGTCCTCGGCGAGCATGCCGGCCGTACGCAGCACGTTGGTCATCTGCCGCAGGTTGCCGGGCCAGCGGTGGCGCGCGAACGCGTCGAGCACGTCGGCCGCGAGGCGGCGCGGCATCGGCTCGCTGCGCGCGAGCCGCGCGAGGATCCGCTCGACGAGCGCCGGCAGGTCGGTGCGCGTGGCGAGCGCCGGCAGCGTGACCGCGAGCCCGTTGATCCGGTAGAACAGGTCTTCTCGGAACGTGCCGTCGGCGATCATCGCGCGCAGGTCGCGGTGCGTCGCGCAGACCACGCGCACGTCGACCGGCACCGCGCGTGCGCCGCCGAGCGGCATCACCGCGCGCTCCTGCAGCACGCGCATCAGCCGCACCTGCTGCGCGAGCGGCATGTCGCCGATTTCGTCGAGAAACAGCGTGCCGCCGTCGGCCTGCGCGATCTTGCCGGGGCTGCCGCGCTTGCGCGCGCCCGTGAACGCGCCGTCTTCATAGCCGAACAGCTCGGCCTCGATCAGCGAATCGGGCAGCGCCGCGCAGTTCACCGCGACGAACGGGCCGTCCGCGCGCGGCGACGCCTGGTGCAGCGCGCGGGCGAGCCATTCCTTGCCGGTGCCGGTCTGGCCGAGGATCAGCAGCGGCAGGTCGCGCCCGCGGATCTTCGCGACGCGTTCGAGCACGGCGGCCATGCGCGCGTCGCCGGTGTCGAGCGTCGCGAACGTGATCGCGTCGGGGTCCGGCGCACGCACGCGCGCAGCCGGCGCGGCCGGCCTGACGGCGACGGTCGTTTTCTGCGCTTCCGGGAACTCGCAGCGCGCGAGCACGCGCACGCCGGTCGACAGCGTGAGGCGGAACGTGGCGCCCGGTGCGCGCGCGGCCTGCTGCGCGAGCTGGCCGAAGCGCATGCCGAACAACGCGTCGCTGGCCTGGTGCTGCAGTGCGTCGAACGACGCGCCGAGCTGGAACTGGGCGCTGCGGTTCGCGGCGATCAGCCCGCCATCGGGGCCGAAGGCGACGAGCCCCGCGAACAGCGAATCGACGCAATCCTCGTGTGCGTGAAAGCGCAGCCGCAGCGCTTCGCCGCACTGGTTCGCGAACAGGTGGTTCTCGATCAGTTGCGCGGACATCCGCACGAGCGCGAGCGTATGCGGGCTGGCGCCGCGCGGGTCGCCGCTCACGTCGAGCGTGCCGAGCGTGCGGCCGAACGGATCGGCGATCGGCGCGCACGCGCAGGTGAGGATGTGGTTGGCGCGCAGGAAATGTTCGGACCCGTGCACGACGACGGCCTGGCCCGACGCGAGCGCGGTGCCGATCGCGTTGGTGCCGCGCGCGCCTTCGGCCCACGACACGCCGTTGCACAGCGCGACGCGGTTGGCTTTCTCGATGAAGTCCGCGTCGCCGATGCTGTGCAGGATCACGCCGTCGGCGTCGGTCAGCAGCACCAGGCTTTGCGTCTCGGCGATCTGCGCGTGAAGATCCTCCATCACCGGGCGGGCATGTGAGAACAGTGTGTGGTTCGTGTCGAGCAGTTCGCGCAGCGCGACGCGCGACAGCGGCGAGAAATCTGGGCGTTCGTGCGCGCGCAGGCCGACCGCGGTCGAACGCGCATGCGCCTGCGCGAGCAGGTCGGTACGCCCCGCGGCGGCGGGCAGCACGAAGGGTTGCGGCATGGTTTGTCTCCTGTTCCCGGGGCCGTCGGGGCCGATCGGATCGGAATCGGCGGCGGAGTGCGGCTCCGCTCGCGGTGCACCATTCGGCGCGACAGTCGTCCGTCCGGGTACGCATCATCATACAAGCGCCACGTGCGATGTGCGACCGCGAACAAAATCCCCTTGCTTTTAAGCGCCCGCCTGCAATGATGGAAATGGAGCACGCACGCGCCGTGTTCCGCACTGCAACAAGCATGCGACGCGACATGCATCCGTTCGGGAGACGCATCATGGTTCGGGCGGAACTGAGAGTCGTGCTGGCGGCCATCGCCACCTTCATCATGCTGGGCGGCATTGCCGTGGCGATCCACGGATTGCTGTTCGATTTGACCGACGCGGTGAGATACGGAGCGGCCGCGATTGCGGTGGGCGTCACGACCGCCGCGATCGCGCTCAACGTCTGGCCGACCGATCCGCACTGACTCCGTTTGCGAAACGGTGCCGGATGCCGCGCAGATCAGACGAAATGCGCGTCGGAACGACGCACACCGAAATTTTTGTCTCCCGCGCGAAACCGTCTAAAGTGGAATTCAACCGGCATGCCTCGACTGCGCGACACCCCGCGGTCGGGGCCTCCGCCGGCGAGCCCGCATCCATTTCGTCCGGCCGGTGGCGGACGACGGACGCGGTCATTCGTTTTCTACCGGTCGAGGCGGCTTCCATGCAGATCCATTTCACGAACGAGAAGCCTGAGTATTCGGGGCGTGACCTGATGCTGGCGTTCACGGCTCTGGTCAATGGCGAGCGCGTCCAATGCCAGATCACCGCGGAGGCGCTGGAAGACCACTTCGGCGCGGCATCGCCCCGCTTCGAGGACATGGTCGGCGCATTCGACCAGCACCGCGAGCGCATCGAGGCGGCCGCGCGGCGCCTGCTGTCGGAAACGCGCGCGCAATGCGTGACGCTGCGCAGCGGCTACGTGCGTTTCTACGAGGCCAACTGGCGCTGACACGACGACGCACGTCCGGCGGCGCGCGCCTCCGGGCGGCGCACGCGAAGACGTTGCCTTCACGCAATGCCGTTCGGCGGGGCCGGGCGGCATTTTCGTATGCGGGCCGTGCGGGACGATCGAGCGTCGATAGGAGCGTGCGCGCGGGTTCGTCAGGATCGCAGACGAATCGTGCGAAAACGAAAAACGCCACCCGAAGGTGGCGTTTTTTCATTTCACCGCGCGGTGCAGCGATGCGCTTCGCTTACTCGCTGCCGAGATAGAAGAAGCGGAACAGGAACACGGCCGCGATGATCCACACGATCGGCTTGACCGTGCGGCCCTGGCCCGTCAGCAGCTTGAGGCCGCCGTACGCGATGAAGCCGAACGCGACGCCGTTCGCGATCGAGTACGTGAACGGCATCAGCAGCGCGGTCAGTGCAGCCGGCACGGCTTCCGTCGCGTCGTCCCACGGCACCTCGACCATCTCGCGCAGCATCAGGCACGACACGTACAGCAGCGCGGGCGCGGTCGCGTAGGCCGGCACGACGCCGGCAAGCGGCGCGATGAACAGGCACGCGAGGAACAGCGCCGCGACGGTGATGGCCGTCACGCCGGTGCGGCCGCCGGCCTGCACGCCCGACGCGCTTTCGATATACGCGGTGGTCGACGACGTGCCGAGCACCGAGCCCGCGACGATCGCCGTGCTGTCGGCGAGCAGCGCCTTGTTCAGGCGGTGCATCTTGCCTTCGACGAGCAGGCCCGCGCGATTCGCGACGCCCATCAGCGTGCCCGTCGCGTCGAACAGCTCGACGAGGAAGAACACGAGGATCACGTTGATGATGCCGGTCGACAGCGCGGCGCGGATGTCGAGCTTGAACAGCGTCGCATCGATCGACGGCGGCGCGGAGAACACGCCGTGGAACTGGTTGTCGCCGAAGAAGAACGACAGGATCGTCACGCCGATGATGCCGATCAGGATCGCGCCGCGCACGCGCAGGTGGTCGAGCGTGACGATCGTGAAGAAGCCGACGATCGCGAGGATCGTCGTGGGCTTGTGCAGATCGCCGAGCGTGACGAGCGTGGCCGGGTTGCCGACGATCACGCCCGACGTCTTCAGCGAGATGATGCCGAGGAACAGGCCGATGCCGGCGGTAATGGAAATCCGCAGCGATTTCGGAATGCCGTTGACGATCGCCTCGCGCACGCGGAACAGCGTGACGAGCAGGAACAGGCAGCCGGAAATGAACACGGCGCCGAGCGCGGCCTGCCACGTGAAGCCCATCCCCTTGACGACCGTGTACGCGAAATACGCGTTCAGGCCCATGCCGGGCGCGCAGGCGATCGGGTAGTTCGCGTACAGCCCCATGATGATCGACGCCAGCGCCGCGACGAGGCAGGTCGCGACGAACACGGATTCCTTCGGCATGCCGGCGTCGCCGAGGATCGCGGGGTTGACGAAGATGATGTAGGCCATCGTCAGGAACGTGGTGACGCCCGCGAGTATTTCGGTGCGGAAGTCGGTGCCGGCTTCAGCGAAGCCGAAATACCGCTTGATGGATTCCATGAAGGCGTTTCTCCGGTCGGGTTGTCGTGTTGATTGTTGTGCCGATTTGTTGTAAAGGCAGCGCGGCCGGCTAACTGTAACCAGCCACTATTGCCCGGCTATCGGCGGATTGTAATAGCGCGGATAGCTCGGACGATATAGTTGGAGGGCACGATCGATTGCCTGCGCGCGAACGGTCGGGCAGCCCGCCCGCGCGACGAAGGCGCGCATTTTACCGGTTCGCGGGGCACGGGCCGGCAGAAATGGCTGAAACGGGGGAAACGAGCGGAAGGGGCGCGGGGCCGGCGCACGACGCCAGCCGATGCATGCGCAACGGCACGGCGGCAGCGTCGCACGCGGCCGGTGCGCAATGACATGCGACTGAAACGGGGCGACCGCATGCTGCACGAACGCGGTGCAGGCGGCGCGTGCACGCGAATGCACGTGCGCGGCCGGCACGTGCGCGCGGCGGCGTGCAGCGGTCATTCGTCAGTCCAGGCGGTGGCGGGTATCGGGCAATCGTGCGCCGAAGCCGTCCCGTCCGCAACTGTCATTTCGCGATGCGGGGGCGACTGTGGTTTCTGTGTAAAAGATTGCAAGACCCCATCGCGTAAACCGGCAACTCTTTCTAGGATAGATACACCGCGCATGCACACGCCGGCCGGTCATTGCCGACGCGGGGAGTCGCAGTCCGTGCAGGCCAGGCGGTGAATGGCGGTCAAGGCCATTGCGCGTTTGGGCAGGCACGGCCGGTCAGGCACGGCCAGTTAGGAACGGCCGATTGCGATTGCCCGATGCGGGTTCGTCCGTAATCACGGAGGTCAGCATGTTGAACTGGATCAGCCGCTGGGCGATGCGACACGCCCCCACGCCGGAAAAAACCGCTGCGTCGATGCTCGTGACGGCGCGCATGGAACTGTTCGCAGCCGAACAGCGCGTCATCGATGCGAAATTACAGGCGGACTACTGGCGCACACGTGTGTCATTCCTCGAAGAGGTGCAGAAGCAGGGCATCGATCCGTGGGTGACCTCGCAGGCCGCGCAACGTCCCGACGTCGATTCCACGCCCCGAAGCACGGGCCCGCGTCTCGCCGCCAGCACCTGATGCACCTGCTGCATCCCCTCGCTGCGCACGGCGCGCGATCGCTTTCGGCACGCACGGGTGTGCCGCGTCCTTCGATGCGCACCTGCGGCGCGTTGCGCCGCGGGTGCGTCCGTTTCCGGATACCGTGATTCCGCACGCCACGGTTTGCCGTCGTGCGTGCGAACTCACCGCGTCAATCCCTTCTTCGCCATTGTCCAACGAGCAAACGCCGTAGTGGCGCGAGCGCGCGTCTTAGCCGCTCGCCGCGCCGCACGTATGCCGTCGTGATCGACGCTTCGGCCGCCGCGTCATCGTCGGTGCCGAGCCAGATGCGATCGCCGCGTGCGATGCGCAGCACGTCGCCGGGGCGTACCCAGTAGTCGTCGATGCTCGGTGGGCGCGTGATCCACAGCGGCGCGCCGTGCGCACGAATTTCCGCATCGCTGGGCGCGCGCCAGGTCAGTGTCGTGCGCGGCGCGACCGCGAAGCGGATCACGACGGTCGGTAACGCGATCGTGCCGGCGTGGCGCCGATCGCGGCGTTCGAACAGCGGGCTTGCCTGGTCCATCGTCTTCTCCATTCAGTGAGCCGGACGGATGACGTGCACCAGAACAAAAAGGCCTCATCCGTTTCCGGCGAGGCCTTGTGTGACATGCGGTACTGCTCGATTGCTAACGCACAAGCGCCTCCCGTGATCCATTCTTTCGAATGTTCACCGGGCAATGATTCGCGATGGCGATGAGCTTGAACGTAGGCATGCGAACGATTTTGTTGTCGGCGTGCGGCGTTGTCAACGACTATTTTCGAGATGGACGGCGATCACGCGTCGCGTTGCGCGAGCCCGTTCACGAGCAGTTCGGACAGCAGGCCCGTCATTCCGTTCGGATGGTCGGCGGCGCGCGCCTTCAACTGTTCGACCAACTCGGCGTTGAGCTTGCACGCGAACGGCACGAGGCCCTGTTCCTGGTCGAGCTTGCGTTGCGCGCGGCGATCCAGCTTCGCCGCCTCCTCGGCGCCCTTGCCGAAACGCGCGGAGCTCGACTGCTTCATCGCGTGCGTCAGCTTGAGCGCCTTGTTCTTTTCGAGATCGGTTTTCTTCATGGCCATCGCGGCACCTCCGGGAATTGAAGCCGCGATTGTACGCATTTCGGCGGACGCCGCCCGGCGGCGCCGTCGCAACCCCGCTTGCGACGCCGCCCGCTCATCCGCTCACGCGCCTTTCGTCGTGCCCCAGTTGCCGCCGTGCGCAGCCGCCTGCGCGGCCGGCGAGCGCGCGAGGTAGGCGAGTGCCTGCTCGGTCGAGCCCTCGTGGTGCGGCGTATAGCCCGGCTTGAAATAGCGCAGCGCCGCGCCGATCACCTTCCAGAACGACGGCAGGTGCCCGCGCCGCGAACCCTGCCGCCACGCGCGCGCGAAGCCGGGGTAACGGCCGGCGTCCGGGTCGCGCCGGTACATGAATTTCGCGCCGGTTGTGATGTAGTAGAGCAGCAGCACGATCACGAACGCCATATGCACGCAGCGCTCCGGATAGGTGCCGCCCATGTGCCGGTAGATGTCGAACGCGACGGTGCGGTGCTCGACTTCCTCGGCGCCGTGCCAGCGCAGCAGGTCGACCATCGTCGGGTCGGCGCGGCCTTCGTCGAGGCCGTGCGCGTTGAGCACCCAGTTGCCGAGATAGCCGAAGAAATGCTCGAGCGACGCGATCACGGCCAGTTGCTGCCGCAGCCAGAAACGCGTATGGCCGATCTTCAGCCCCAGCGGCTGCTCGCCGAGCACGCGCGTGAACAACCGGTTGAGCTTCTGCGTGAACGGCTTCGTGTCGATGCCGTGGCGCTCGTAGTAGTGCTTGAGCACGCCGCCGTGCGAACGCGAATGCACGGCCTCCTGCCGCAGGAAGCCTTCGGCTTCGTCGCGCAGGCGTGCATCGGTGATCAGCGGCAGCGCCTTGTTGTACACGCGGCAGAACCACAGCTCGCCTTCCGGGAACAGCAGGTTCAGCGTGTTGATGATGTGCGTGCTGCCCGGATCGTTCGGTACCCAGGTGATCGGCGTATCGCTGAAGTCGAACTTCACGTGCCGGGCCTTGATCTTGTGGTAGTCGGCGGTATCGGTCATGTCGTCTCCTTGTCCCTGTGCAGCGTCGAGCGCCGTCAATGCGATGCCATGCTGATGCGCGCGAGCATCCGGCCCAGCCACGGCATGAAGCGGCCGACGAAACGCATCGCGTGCGCTTCGCCGCCGACCGCCACGACGGGGCGGTTGCGCAGCACGCCGTCGACCATCGCCCGCGCGACGGTTTCGGGTTTCAGGCCGCGCATCTGGTACAGCCTGGTCGCGCGCTTGCGCAGCCGCGCTTCGTCCTGTGCGCTGGCGCCCGCGTAGTGCGTCGACGCCATGATTCCGGTCTCCGCGAAACCGGGGCACACGGCCGTCACGCCGATGCCTTTCTCCGCCAGTTCCGCGCGCATGCATTCGCTGAGCATCAGCACCGCGGCCTTCGTCGTCGCATACGCGGGCAGGTCGCGCGACGGGCCGAACGCGGCGGCCGACGCGGTGTTGACGATGTGCCCGCCGGTGCCGCGCGCGGCCATCTGCCGAGCGAACAGCCGCGAGCCATGGATCACGCCCCACAGGTTCACGTGCAGGATGCGCTCCCAGTCCCGCGTGCCCGTGTCGAGGATGCCGCCGGCCATGCCGATGCCCGCGTTGTTGATCACGATGTCCGCGCCGCCGAGTTCGCCGCCGACCCAGGTCGCGAGCGCTTCCATTTCGTCCGCGGACCCGACGTCGACACGTTTCGCATGCGCGTGCGCGCCGGTCAGCCCGATGAGCAGCGCGGTGCGCTCGGCGCTCGCGAGATCGATGTCGCATGCGACGACCGTCGCGCCTTCGCGAGCGAAGGCCAGCGCCGCGCAGCGGCCGATTCCGCTGCCCGCGCCGGTGACGACCGCGACCTTGCCGCCGAAGCGCCCGCTGGTTGCGCGGCGGCGCGCGTTAGCGAGCGCAGGCGGTTCGTTGCCGGATTCGACCGCGTCGATCAATTGCCCGGCGAGATCCGCGAAGCGCGCGGGATCGGCGAGCGGCAGCCAGTGGCCGGCAGCGACTTCGCGGCGGTAGTACTGCGGCACCCAGCGCGACAGGTTCTCGGACAGCGCGGGGCTCACGTATTTGTCGCCGAGCGGCACGATCGTCTGCACCGGTGCGTGCGCATAGCGTTCGCGCGGCGCGAACAGGCAGCGGATGAAGTTCGCGCGATAGAG
The DNA here is from genome assembly GCF_001523445.1 of Burkholderia sp. ABCPW 11. Classification (NCBI taxonomy): domain Bacteria; kingdom Pseudomonadati; phylum Pseudomonadota; class Betaproteobacteria; order Burkholderiales; family Burkholderiaceae; genus Burkholderia; species Burkholderia sp. ABCPW 11. The sequence continues at coordinate 214,887 of NZ_LOVM01000046.1, forward strand.
GCGTACGCCGCGCGCGCCGTCGTCGGCCTGGGTCGGCCGCTGCGCGGCGGGCGTTTTCTCGAGCCGGCGCAGCAGGCCCGGCCACGCGCGGCCGAGCCACAGCCGCCAGCCGAGCTCGGGGATGAGCGGCAGGTGGAACAGATACACGTACCACGAGCGCACGAGCTGGCCGCCGAGCGTGGCCAGCGACGCGGGCGTCGGGCGCAGCACGCGCTCGCGCAGCCAGAAGCCGACGTGGTCGAGGCATGGCCCCGAGCACGACGTGTACGACGCGATGCGGCCGGCGAGGCGCGGGTCGGTGACGAATTCCCAGCCCTGGATCGAGCCCCAGTCGTGTGCGACGAGGTGCACGGCGCGGCCCGGGCAGAGCGCATCGATCACCGCGACGAAATCGTCGGTCAGCTTCGCGAGATGGTAGTCGGCCGTGCGCTTCGGCACGCCGGACAGGCCCGCGCCGCGCACGTCGTACGCGATCACGTAGTGCCGGCGTGCGAGCAGTGGCGCGACGTGCTGCCAGACGCTGCTGTCGTCGGGATAGCCGTGCACGAGCACGACCGGCGAGCGGGCCGGATCGCCCCAGGTCCTGACCGCGAGCGTCAGGTCGCCGGAGGCGACCGCCGTTTCGGCGTGAACCGATTCGAACAGGGCCAGCGGCGCTTCGTCGGAAAGAGACTGCATCGTGAGTCCGTCGTTCAGAGAGTCGGGAGGCGGGAGCGGGTGCGTCAGGCAGCGGCCGGCACGTTCGCCGCGGCGTGCGCGCGTTCGGCCTGGCGGCGGCGCCAGCGGCGCACGTGCGGCAGATCGTCGTCGAGCCAGTACGCGTCGTCGTCGGTGATCACCAGCAGTTCCTCGAATTTCGCGCCGACGCCCGCGAAGCCGAGATGCGGCTCGACGGCCCACAGGCCCGGCACGGGCGCATGCTCGGAGCGGCGGTCGATCGACCACAGCGGCGACCAGCCTTGCTGCTTCGCCGCGCGGCCCTGGTCGAGCAGCAGGTTGCGCGTCGCGTTCAGCCCGAAGCGGGCGACGAAGCGCGGCTTCGACAGCTTGTGGATCTTCGCGACACGATGCGCGAGCACCTTGAACGGGTAGGCCTTGTGGCGCGGCTCGACGCCCTGGCGGCGGCACAGCGCGTCGACTTCCTGCGCGACTTCCGCCATCGGCCGGCGCGCCTTCACGAGCCGCACGATCATGTCGCGATGGTCCATCAGGTCGTCCTGCAACTGCTCGAGGATCGGGTTGCGGCCGAGGCAGTGCGCGTAGCCGACATCGGCGACGATGCCGTCGAGCACCGGCGCGACGTCGAGGATCACCGGCATGTCGGTTTCGAGCTGGCGGTTGCTCGGGAAGAACGCGAGATTGAAGCCGCCCATGTGCTTGAGGCCGGAGAAGCCCTCGAACGCGGTGCGATCGCCGAACCATGCGAACGGCTTGTGCAGCCAGTCGTGCACGCCGTTGTCCTGCAGCCATTCGGTCAAGAGGCGCGCGGCTTCCTTCTCGGTGATGCCGGGGTACAGCATCGCGCCGACGGTTTCGACGCAGCGGTACGCGAGCTGCTGGACCGCGCGGAATTGCGGCAACTCGTCGAGATGGACTTCCGGCAGCGGGTGGTGGGCGGTCATGATGCGTCTCCGTCGAGGGTGCTGATCCGGAACGCGCCCGCCAGTGTTCATCACCACGAGCTATTCAGTCAGCATTTAATGTGTCATTGCGCGATGTAACGATAATAGACGGTTCCGGAAAACGCGCTAGCCCCGTGGGGTGAGGATTTGTCCTAATGGAGAGGCGAAATGGAAGGAAGGCTCTAGCGCACTGATGGCCGGGGTACTTTTCGGTGTCGATCCAATATTGCTTTTCGAGCGAGGCCAGACCTACAATATTCAAAGGTAATACCTCTGGATACTTTTTATCGTGGCAACCTCGATCAAACTCGATCCGGCCCTTCAGGAGCGGGTGCGTCATCTGGCCGAACAGCGTCGGCGCACGCCGCACTGGATCATGCGCGAGGCGATCGCGCAATATGTGGCGCGCGAGGAAAAGCGCGAGTCGTTCAAGCAGGAAGCGATGCAGGCATGGGCAGACTATCAGTCGACGGGGCTGCACGTGACGCACGAGGAGATGGACGCGTATCTCGAGAAGCTCGAGGCCGGTGAAGCAGCGGAGCCGCCCGAGTGTCACGACTGATCTGGACGCGAACTGCCCAGCAAGCGATTGTTCGCCTTCATCGTTTTCTCGCCGACCAGGATCCGCTGGCCGCGCGTCGTGCGATCAAGGCGATTCGTACTGGCGTCGACGTTCTGGTTCGACAGCCCCGGCTCGGCCGTCCCGTCGACGAACTCGATACGGTTTTTCGCGAATGGCTGATCGATTTCGGCGACAGCGGATACGTGGTGATGTACAGGGTCGATGATGATGGCGTCGCGATCCTGACGATCAGGCATCAACGGGAAGCCGGGTATTGAGCGACCGGGCCACGCCTGCCGCCATCGTGTCACGCTCCGTTGCACGATGGCCGGGTATCGTCCATACGCACATCAGCACCGCTAATCCTCCCGCTTCCCCCCCAACCGCTCCAGCAACGCCCCCAGCAGATCGATCGGCAGCGGGAACACGATCGTCGAATTCTTGTCCGCGGCGATCGTCGTCAACGTCTGCAGGTAGCGCAACTGCATCGCCTGCGGCTGCTGCGCGAGCCGCTGCGCGGCCTGCAGCAGCTTCTCCGACGCCTGCAATTCGCCTTCCGCATGAATCACTTTCGCGCGCCGCTCGCGCTCGGCTTCGGCCTGCCGGGCGATCGCGCGGATCATCGTCTCGTTCAGGTCGACGTGCTTGATCTCGACCGTCGACACCTTGATCCCCCACGCGTCCGTCTGCGCGTCGAGCGTCTTCTGGATGTCCGCGTTCAGTTGCTCGCGCTCGGCCAGCAGTGCGTCGAGGTCGTGCTTGCCGAGTACCGAACGCAACGTCGTCTGCGAGAGCTGGCTCGTCGCGTCGAAAAAGTGCGCGACCTGGATCACGGCCTTCTCCGGATCGACGACACGGAAATACACGACCGCGTTGACCTTCACCGACACGTTGTCGCGCGTGATCACGTCCTGCGGCGGCACGTCGAACACGACGGTGCGCAGGTCGATCCGCACGACCTGCTGGACGATCGGGATGATCAGCACCAGCCCCGGCCCCTTCACTTTCCAGAACCGGCCGAGCATGAACACGACACCACGCTCGTATTCGCGAAAGATGCGGATCGACGACGCGACGAGCACCACGACGAAGACGACCAGGACGCTGCTGAAGCCGAACGTGTAACCGATCATGGAGGTTCTCCCTGGGGATGGGCGGGGGCGGGCACGTCGTAGAGCGGCGCGACCGTCAGCGTCAGCCCGTGGCGGCCGGTGACGCGCACGCGGCAGCCGGCGGCCAGCGGCGTGCTGCTCGCCACGCGCCAGCGCTCGCCGTGCACGCGCGCCCAGCCGGCGGCCGACGGCGGCGCGCCGGCCGCGTCGTTCGGCTGGTCCGGATGCAGGCCGTCGTCGAGGACTTCGCCGATGCTGCCGAGCATCGCCTCGGCGCCCGTCACGACCGGGCGGCGCCGCGCGCGCAGCGCGACGCTCGACACGCCCGCGACGAGCAGCCCGCCGCCGAGCGCGAGGCTCGCGATCACGGGCCACGGAATCCCGTAGCCGGGCACGTCGGTGTCGATCAGCATCAGCGCGCCGATCGTGAACGCGACGATTCCGCCGAACCCGAGCACGCCGAAGGTCGGCAGGAATGCCTCGGCGACGAGGCAGCCGAGCCCGAGCAGCACGAGGCCGAGGCCCGCATAGCTGACCGGCAGCAACTGCATCGCGAACAGCCCGATCAGCAGGCAGATCGTGCCGGCGACGCCCGGCAGCACGAAACCGGGGTTCGCGAATTCGAAGAAGAGGCCGTAGATGCCGATGGTCAGCAGGATCAGCGCGACGTTCGGATCGGCGATGATCGCCAGGAAGCGGCTGCGCCAGTCGGGCGCGAGCACGATTAGCGGCGCGTGCGCGGTCGCGAGATGCAGCGTGCCGGCGGTGGTCGTCGCGGCGCGGCCGTCGAGCTGGCGCGCGAGATCGGCCGGATCCTGCGCGATCAGGTCGACGACGTGCTGCATGCGCGCCTCGTTCGCCGGCAGGCTCACGGCCTCGCGCACCGCGCGCTCGGCCCATTCCGCATTGCGCCCGCGCAATTGAGCGAGGCCGCGGATGTACGCGGAAGCGTCCTGTATCGCCTTGCGGATCTCGGTCGATTGCGTGTCGGTCGGCAGCGCGGCGGCCGGGGCGGATGCACCCGATGCACCGGTGGGCGCGCCCGGCGGAGCGGCGCCGCCGATGCCGAACTGCACGGGCGACGCCGCGCCGAGATTGGTGCCGGGCGCCATTGCCGCGAAGTGGCTCGCATAGACGATGTAGGTGCCCGCGCTCGCCGCCCGCGCGCCGCCCGGCGCGACGAACGCGGCGACCGGCACCGGCGAGCCGAGGATGGCCTTGATGATCTGCCGCATCGACGTATCGAGGCCGCCGGGGGTGTCGAGCTGCACGATCGCGAGCGGCGCGTGCTCGCGGGCCGCGCGGTCGAGCGAACGCACGATGAAATCGGCGCTGGCCGGGCCGATCGCGCCGTTGACGGGGATCACGACGACCGGACGCGCGGCCGGCGCGTCGGCCGATGGCGGCGCGGCGAGCGCGGCGCATACGACGAGCAGCGCCGCGAACAGCGCGGCGCGCGCGACCCGCGCGGACAGCGGGTGACGGGGGCGGCCGGCGGGCGCGGCAGGCGCCGGCGGCGGCTCATGACGGTGAAAGCGCATCGGGACGTCCGGGCGGCGCACGGCCGCGTGCCGTCCGGCTTGCGGAAAGGGCGTGGGCCCGATACTTGAAGATTAGGCGGTTTCGGGGCAAAGCGCGAAGGTGCGGCCGCGCCGGCCGGATTCAGCTGGCGCCGCCACCGCGCGCGAGCACTTCGTCGCGATAGTCGGCCGGGCTGCGCCCGCTCCATTTGCGGAACGCGCGGTAGAACGCGCTCGGCTCCGCGAATCCGGTCGCGGCCGCGACGTCGGCGATCGTGCGTGTGGGGTCTGCCAGCGCCTCGAACGCGAGATCGCGCCGCAGCGTGTCCTTGATCGACTGGTACGCGTGGCCTTCCTGGTGCAGCTTGCGTCGCAGCGTGGCCTCGGCCACGTGCAGCCGCGCGGCCATCCCGCCCGCGCCCGGCCACGCGGCGGGCGGCATCCCGCGCAGCACTGCGCGCACGCGCTGCGCGAGCGCGTTCGGGTTGCGGTACTTGACGATGAAGCTGGCCGGCGCGTTGCGCAGAAACGTTTTCAGCGTCTTCGCGTTCTGCACGACCGGCAGCGTCGCGAATTCGGGATCGAAATCGACATACGAATCGGGCTCGTTGAAACGCATGTCGTCGCAGAACATCGACGGATATTCGTGATCGGCGGGCGGCGTGTCGCAACGGAAGCTCGCGTGCAACAGCGGAATGCGCCGGCCGATCAGCCAGCACGTGAGGCCGTAGACGATGATGAAATAGGTCGCGTACGTGAACATCGCGGGCGTCGCGCCGTTGCGGTGCACGAAACGCAGCCGCACGCGCTGCGGGTTCGCGTCGAGTTCGGCGTGCAGGTCGTCGAGCACGCAGTGCATGAAATTCACCGCGCGCGCCATCGCGTGAAGCCCGTCGCGGGCGGACAGCGCGGCCTGGCTCATCGCGATGAAGCTGCCGCTGCGCATCGGGTGGCGATCCTGCCCGAAAAATTCGTCGTCGAGCGTGCGCGCGATGGCGTTCCACAACGCGCCATATTGCTGTGCGGACACGCGTGCGCGCGGCTGCCCGAGCAGCGCGGGCGCGATGCCGGCCTGCGCGAGCAGCGGCTCGGCCGCGACGCCGCGCCGCGTGGCCAGCGCGACGCTGTACGCGACGAGGCCGATCGCGACGGTTCCCTTGTCTTCCTGCTTCATCGGTGTCGCCGGTATGGCAAAAACGCTCAGTGTAAATGAGCGACGCGAGCATCGAACAGTCGCGCGTGCTTGCCTACACTTGTTGCATCGAAACGCAAGGACGGTCGCGCCCGGCGGCCGCGGGAGACTGCAGCACATGGACGAGCTTTACACCGAAGACCAGCGGATGATCCGCGATGCGGCGCGCGCTTTTGCCACGGAGATGCTGGCGCCGAACGCCGCGCAGTGGGACCGCGACGCCAACCTGCCCGACGCGATCGTCGCGCAGCTCGGCGAACTGGGCCTGCTCGGGATGATCGTGCCGCAGGAACTGGGCGGCTCGTATACGGATTACGTGGCCTACGCGCTGGCGATGGAGGAAGTGGCGGCCGGCGACGCCGCGTGCGCGACGATGATGAGCGTGCACAACTCGGTCGGCTGTGGGCCGATCCTCGGCTTCGGCACGCCCGCGCAGAAGGATCGCTGGCTGGCCGACATGGCGGCCGGCCGCGTGATCGGCGCATTCTGCCTGACCGAGCCGCATGCCGGTTCCGAGGCGAACAACCTGCGCACGCGGGCCGAATTGCGCGACGGCAAATGGGTGCTGAACGGTGCGAAGCAGTTCGTGACCAACGGCCAGCGCGCGGGCGTCGCGATCGTTTTTGCCATGACCGACCCCGAAGCCGGCAAGCGCGGCATTTCCGCGTTCCTGGTGCCGACCGACACGCCGGGCTTCATCGTCGGCAAGCCCGAGAAGAAAATGGGCATCCGCGCGTCCGACACCTGCCCGATCACGTTCGAGAACTGCGCGATTCCCGAAGAAAACCTGCTCGGCAATCGCGGCGAAGGGCTGAAGATCGCGTTGTCGAACCTCGAAGGCGGGCGCATCGGCATCGCCGCGCAGGCGCTCGGCATCGCGCGCGCCGCGTTCGACAAGGCGCGCCGCTATGCGGGCGAGCGCGTGCAGTTCGGCAAGCCGATCGCCGAGCATCAGGCGATCCAACAGAAGCTCGCCGACATGGCCGTGCAGATCAACGCCGCGCGCCTGCTCGTGCATCACGCGGCGAAGCTGCGCACGGCCGGGTTGCCGTGCCTGTCGGAAGCGTCGCAGGCGAAGCTGTTCGCGTCCGAGATGGCCGAACGCGTGTGCTCGGACGCGATCCAGATTCACGGCGGCTACGGCTATCTGGTCGATTACGAAGTCGAGCGTCACTATCGCGACGCGCGCATCACGCAGATTTACGAAGGCACGAGCGAAGTGCAGCGGATGGTGATCGCGAGACAGCTTTGAGTCGCGACGGTCGCGCCGACGACGGCATCACGCAGGGCACGAGGGCAGCGCGGCGAACGCGGCACGCAACGACGTGACCGTGCGCCGTGCAACACGGAGCCGGGCATGTGCTGCGGCACATGCGCCGGTTGACCGCTGGGCATGGAGACTGGACGGAGACGACACATGACGGTACAGGCATTCCTGGATGCACGCGACTTCCTGCTGCGCCATCGCACCGACTACGACACCGCGTACCGCGAGTTCGAATGGCCGGTGCTCGATGCGTTCAACTGGGCGCTCGACTACTTCGACCCGATGGCGCGCGGCAACGACCAGCCCGCGCTGTGGATCGTCGATGCGGCGACCGGCACGGGCGATCCGTATTCGTTCGCGCAGATGTCCGAGCGTTCGTCGCGGATCGCGAACTGGCTGCGCTCGATCGGCGTCGTACGTGGCGACCGCATTCTGCTGATGCTGCCGAACCGTGTCGAGCTGTGGGACGCGATGCTGGCCGCGATGAAGCTCGGCGCGATCGTGTTGCCCGCCACCACGCAACTGTCGCCCGACGACGTGCGCGACCGCGTGCGGATCGGCGGCGCGAAATACGCGATCGTCGACGAGAACGAAACCGCGAAGTTCGAGCAACCCGATCTCGGCCTCGCGCAAAAGATCGTCGCCGGCGCGCCGCGCGCGGGCTGGCTCGCGATGAACGACGGCTATGCGGCGAGCGCCGCGTTCGAGCCGGACGCCGTCACGCACGCGAACGATCCGATGCTGCTGTACTTCACGTCGGGCACGACGTCCAAGCCGAAGCTCGTCGAGCATACGCATCGCACCTATCCGGTCGGCCATCTGTCGACGATGTACTGGGTCGGCCTGCAGCCGGGTGACATCCACTGGAACATCAGCTCGCCCGGCTGGGCGAAGCATGCGTGGAGCTGCTTCTTCGCGCCGTGGAATGCGCAGGCGTGCGTGTTTGCGTTCAACTATGCGCGCTTCGAGCCGAAGGTCGTGCTCGATGCGCTCGTCAAATACCGGGTGACCACGCTGTGCGCGCCGCCGACCGTGTGGCGCATGCTCGTGCAGCAGCCGCTCGCGTCGTTCGACGTGAAGCTGCGCGAGATCGTCGGCGCGGGCGAGCCGTTGAATCCCGAGATCATCGAGCGCGTGAAGAAGGCGTGGAACATCTCGATCCGCGACGGCTACGGCCAGACCGAGACGACCTGCCTGATCGGCAACTCACCGGGCCAGCCGGTGGTCGCGGGGTCGATGGGCCGGCCGCTGCCCGGCTACCGGATCGCGCTGCTCGATCCGGACGGCGCGCCCGTCAGCGAAGGCGAGGTCGCGCTGCCACTCGGCGATGGCGCCGCGCGCCCGGTCGGGCTGATGAACGGCTATGCGAACAATCCCGACGCGACGGCCCATGCGATGCGCGACGGCCACTACCGCACGTCGGATATCGCGATGCGTCGCGACGACGGCTACTACGTGTACGTCGGCCGCGCGGACGACGTGTTCAAGTCGTCCGACTACCGGCTGAGCCCGTTCGAACTCGAGAGTGTGCTGATCGAGCATCCGGCGATCGCCGAGGCGGCCGTCGTGCCGAGCCCGGACCCGGTACGGCTGTCGGTGCCGAAGACTTTCATCACACTGCGCCAGGGCTACGAGGAAAGCCCCGCGCTCGCGCTGGAGATCTTCCGTTTTTCGCGCGAGAAGCTCGCGCCGTACAAGCGCATTCGCCGCCTGCAATTCGCGGAGCTGCCGAAGACGATCTCGGGGAAGATCCGCCGCGTCGAGCTGCGCCGCCGCGAGATCGAGCGCGGCGACGACGCGACCGCGCGCATGCCCGGCGAATACTGGGAAGAGGATTTCGCCGCCGAACTGAAATGACCGGCCGCGGGCGGCGCGCGCCGCATGCCGCGGCCGCCGCCCGCAGCCGAATCGAACCGGTCGCGCGGCGGCATGCCGCCACGCCGCGACCCACTAAGGAGAAAACGCTGATGAACGCGAATCCGACGCCCCGTACGGGGCAAGACGTGCCGACGGTCAAGCTGCTGATCGACGGCGCTTTCGTCGAGTCCGCCACCGACGAGTGGCGCGACGTCGTCAACCCGGCGACGCAGCAGGTGCTCGCGCGCGTGCCGTTCGCGACCGTCGCGGAAGTCGACGCGGCCGTGCAGGCCGCGCACGCCGCCTATGCGACGTGGAAGAACACGCCGATCGCCGCGCGCATGCGCATCATGCTGAAGTTCCAGGATCTGGTGCGCGCGAACCAGCAGCGCATCGCGAAGACGCTGACGGCCGAGCAGGGCAAGACGATTCCCGACGCCGAAGGCGACATCTTCCGCGGCCTCGAAGTGGTCGAGCACGCATGCTCGATCGGCACGCTGCAACTGGGCGAATTCGCGGAGAACGTCGCGGGCGGCGTCGACACCTACACGCTGCGCCAGCCGCTCGGCGTGTGCGCGGGCATCACGCCGTTCAATTTCCCCGCGATGATCCCGCTGTGGATGTTCCCGATGGCGATCGTGTGCGGCAACACGTTCGTGCTGAAGCCGTCGGAGCAGGACCCGATGTCGACGATGGAACTCGTCGAGCTCGCGCTCGAGGCCGGCATACCGAAAGGCGTGCTGAACGTCGTGCATGGCGGCAAGGAAGTCGTCGACGCGATCTGCACGCATCCGCTCGTGAAGGCGATCTCGTTCGTGGGTTCGACGGCGGTCGGCACGCACGTGTACAACCTGGGCGGCCAGCATGGCAAGCGCGTGCAGTCGATGATGGGTGCGAAGAACCACGCGATCGTGCTGCCCGACGCGAACCGCGAGCAGGCGATCAACGCGCTCGTCGGCGCGGGCTTCGGCGCGGCCGGCCAGCGCTGCATGGCGACCTCGGTCGCGGTGCTGGTGGGCAAGGCGCGCGAGTGGCTGCCCGACATCGTCGCGAAGGCGAAGGCGCTGAAGGTCAACGCGGGAGCCGAAGCGGGCACCGACGTCGGCCCGGTCGTGTCGCGCGGCGCGAAGGCGCGGATCCTGACGCTGATCGACGCGGGCATCAAGGAAGGCGCGAAGCTCGAACTCGACGGTCGCGACGTGAAGGTGCCCGGCTACGAGGACGGCAACTTCATCGGCCCGACGATCTTCTCAGGCGTGACGACCGACATGTCGATCTACACGCATGAAATCTTCGGGCCGGTGCTGGTCGTGATGGAGGTCGACACGCTCGACGACGCGATCGCGCTCGTCAACGCGAACCCGATGGGTAATGGCGTGGGCATCTTCACGCAGAGCGGCGCGGCGGCGCGCAAGTTCCAGAGCGAGATCGACGTCGGCCAGGTCGGCATCAACATTCCGATTCCGGTGCCGGTGCCGTTCTTCAGCTTCACCGGTTCGCGCGGCTCGAAGCTGGGCGATCTCGGCCCGTACGGCAAGCAGGTCGTGCAGTTCTACACGCAGACCAAGACGGTCACCGCGCGCTGGTTCGACGACGACACGACGGCCGGCCCGGTGAATACGACGATCCGGCTGCATTGAGCGGTGGAGGAAACGAACATGAAAATCGGATTCATCGGCCTCGGCCACATGGGCGCGCCGATGGCGCTGAACCTGCTGAAAGCCGGCCATGACGTGCATGCGTTCGACCTGAGCGCCGACGCGTTGCGCGCGCTGCAGGACGCCGGCGCGCAGGCGGCCGCGTCGCCGCGCGATGCGGCGTCGGGCGCGACGTTCGTGATCACGATGCTGCCGGCCGCGCCGCACGTGCGCTCGGTGCTGTCCGGCGAGAACGGCGTGCTGGCCGGCCTCGGCGCGGGCGCGACGGTGATCGATTCGAGCACGATCGACCCGGCGAGCGCGCAGGCGTTCGGCGCGCTGGTGCGCGAGCACGGCGGCGCGTTCGTCGATGCGCCGGTGTCGGGCGGCACCGGCGGCGCGGCGGCCGGCACGCTGACCTTCATGGTCGGTGGCAGCGATGCGGATTTCGAGCGCGTGAAGCCCGTGCTCGCCGGCATGGGCAAAAACATCGTCCACTGCGGCGCGACGGGCATGGGGCAGGTCGCAAAGGTCTGCAACAACCTCGTGCTCGGCATCTCGATGGCGGCGGTGTCGGAGGCGATGTCGCTCGGCGTCGCGCTCGGCATCGACCCGAAGGTGCTGGCCGGCATCGTCAACACGTCGACGGGCCGCTGCTGGAGTTCGGACACCTACAACCCGTATCCGGGCGTGATCGAGACCGCGCCATCGTCGCGCGGCTACACGGGCGGCTTCGGCACCGACCTGATGCTGAAGGATCTCGGCCTCGCGAACGATGCGGCGAAGCAGGCGCGCCAGCCCGTCTATCTCGGCGCGCTCGCGCAGCAGTTGTACCAGACGATGAGCAGCCGCGGCGACGGCCAGCTCGATTTCTCGGCGGTGATCCGCCTGTACCAACCGGCCACGAAGAAGGACGCCTCATGATCGAACTCGACTACGTCGACGACGGCGCGATCGCGTGCGCGACGCTCAAGCGTCCGCCCGCGAACGCCTTTACCGCCGACGGGCTGCGGCAACTGCAGGCGAGCGTCGCCGAACTGAATGCGAACCCGCGCGTGCGCGCGCTGGTGATCACCGGCGACGGCCCGAAGTTCTTCAGCGCGGGCGCCGACCTCAACACGTTCGCCGACGGCGATCGTGCGGTCGCACGCGCGATGGCGTCGCGCTTCGGCGCGGCGTTCGAGGCGCTGCACGATGCGCGCGTCGTGACGATCGCGGCGATCAACGGCTATGCGATGGGCGGCGGCCTCGAATGCGCGCTCGCGTGCGACCTGCGGATCGCGGAGGCGCATGCGCAGATGGCGCTGCCCGAACCGTCGGTCGGCCTGCTGCCGTGCGGGCTCGGCACGCAGACGCTGCCCTGGCTCGTCGGCGAAGGCTGGGCGAAGAAGATCATCCTGACCGGCGCGCGCGTCGATGCGGCCACTGCGCTGCGGATCGGCCTCGTCGAGGACGTGGTGGAAAGCGGCGCCGCGCGCGATGCGGCGCTCGCGCTGGCGCGCGACGTCGTGCGGCAAAGCCCGCACGCGCTCGCCTACAGCAAGGAGCTGATCGGCCTCGCCCGTCGCGGCGTGCCGCGCGGCGCGGCGCTCGCGGTCGAGCGCGAACGCTTCGTCGACCTGTTCGACACGGCCGATCCGCGCGAAGGCGTGGCGGCGTTCCTTGGCAAGCGCGCACCGCAGTGGCGCACCGATGAGGAGTCGCAACGATGAGCACGCCGGTGACGAATCACGACGCATCCGCGGAGCATGCGCCCGAGGTGCTGTATCGCGTGGTGAACCGCGTGGCGCTGATCACGCTGAACCGGCCGGCCGCACTCAACGCGCTGTCGTACGCGATGATCGGCGAGCTGACCGCGCTGTTCGAGCGCTGCCGCCACGACGACCGGATCGTCGCGGTCGTACTGCGCGGCGCGGGCGAGAAGGGCTTCTGCGCGGGCGGCGACGTGCGTGCGCTGTACAGGATGGTCGCGCAGCGCGAGACCTGGCTGCCGTTCTTCGTCGACGAATACCGGCTCGACTACGCGATCCACACGTTCCCGAAGCCGGTGGTCGCGCTGATGGACGGCGTGACGATGGGCGGCGGCATGGGGCTCGCGCAGGGGGCGGCGCTGCGCGTCGCGACCGAGCGCAGCAAGATCGCGATGCCGGAAACGCGCATCGGCCTCGTGCCCGACGTGGGGGCGACGCATTTCCTGTCGCGCATGCCGGCCGAACTCGAACTGTACGTGGGGCTGACCGGCGCGATGCTGTCGGGCGCCGACGCACTGAGCGCGAAACTCGCGGACCTGTGCGTGCCGTCCGCGTGGCTCGACACGTTCGAGACGCGCATCGAAAGCGTGAAGTGGGACGGCGATGCGCTGCCGTTGCTGCGCAAGGTGTTCGAGCCGCCGTGCAACGTGGTGCCGCACGCGGCGCTCGATGGCCAGATGCCGTGGATCGTCCGCCACTTCGACAAGCGCTCGACCGTCGAGCGGATCGTCGCCACGCTCACGCAGGACCTGGCGCGCGACGAGCTGGCGCGCGAGCACCGTCAATGGTTGCAGGCGACGCTCGATGCGCTCGCGAGCCATTCGCCGACGATGCTCGCGGTGACGCGCGAAGCGCTGCTGCGCGGCCGGCAGATGACGCTCGCGGAATCGTTCCGGATGGAGCTCGGCATCGTGGCGCGCGCGATCGAGGAAGGCGATTTCTGCGAAGGCGTGCGCGCGCATCTCGTCGACAAGGATCGCAAGCCGCGCTGGGCCCCTGCGTCGCTCGTCGAGCTGCGCCCCGAGCGCGTGCGGCATTTCCTGACGTCGCCGTGGAAGCTGTTCGCACATCCGCTCGCCGATCTCGGCGCGGCGTGATGCGCCGACGCGCCGTGCGGCGCGTCGGCTTTCACGCGTCTCATCGCGCTTCGTCCGCTCGCTCGATCATCGGCGGAACCGCCTGCGCGAGCGCATCGATCACGCAGCGCGTCTTGCGCGGCAAGTAGCGCGTCTTCGGCCAGATCGCGTGAATGTCGCCTTCGCAGACGAAGCAGCGATCCAGCACGACCGCCATCTCCCCGCGCTTCACGTAATGGTCGAGCAGCCAGCTCGGCAGCCACGCGATCCCGAACCCCGACGCACCGGCCGCGGCGATCGCCTGCACGTCGTCGAAACTCAGTTGATGCGGCATGTCGATCCGTACCGTCGAGCCGTCCGGCGCGCGCAAGTCCCACGGCTGCACCACGCCCGAACGCGAATAGGCGATCGTCCGGTGGTGCTTCAGGTCGTCGAGCGTCTTCGGTGTCCCGTAACGCGCGAGATACGACGGCGCCGCGCCGAGGCTGCCGTATTGCGTGCCGAGCCGCCGCACCGCGAGGCTCGTGCTGTCCGCGAGCGTGCCGATCCGCACCGCGAGGTCGATCCCTTCCTCGACGAGATCGACGAAGCGGTCGGTGATCGACACGTCGATCCGCAGGTCAGGGTAATTGCGCGCGAGGTCGAGCACGATCGGCGTCACGCAGTGGTGCCCGAATGCGAGCGGCACGCTCAGCCGCAGCTTGCCGCGCGCCTCGTGGCGGCCGCAGTCGAGATCGGCTTCCGCCGCTTCGAGTTCCGCCAGCGCGCGCACGCAGCGGTCGTAGTACGCCTGGCCGTCGTCGGTCAGGCTCTGGCTGCGCGTCGTGCGTTGCAGCAGCCGTGCGCCGAGCCGCTTCTCGAGCCGCGCGATCGCCTTGCCGACCGCGGAACGCGTCATGTCGAGCCGCTGCGCGGCCAGCGCAAAGCTGCCCGATTCCACGACCTGGACGAAGGTCGTTACGCCGTCGAGTCTGTCGGTCATGGCGAGATTGCGTCGATTGAGTCCTGAGATTCCCCAGTGCATGGAAATGCGTACGCCAATGGGGAGGTGAATTCTCACTATAGTACCGATTCCCGCTCAGCGTGCGTCGCCGGCCGCACGCGGCGAATCCTACTCAACCTGGAGGCGCGCGGCCTGTCGTCGAGCCGCCGCGCAATACGCATGACGCTATCCGACTCTCGCAGGAATGCGGTCGCACTCGCGGCCGTCTGTCTCACGTCGCTGATGTTCGGCCTCGAAATCTCGAGCGTGCCGGTGATCCTGCCGACGCTCGAACACGTGCTGCATGGCGATTTCAACGGCATGCAGTGGATCATGAACGCGTACACGATCGCATGTACGACGGTGCTGATGGCGGCCGGTACGCTCGCGGACCGGTTTGGCCGCAAGCGCGTGTACGTGATCGGCACCGTGCTGTTCGGCGCGACGTCGCTGCTCTGCGGGCTCGCGCCGAACGTGCCGGTGCTCGTGGCGGGCCGGCTGCTGCAAGGCGCGAGCGGCGGCGCGATGCTGATCTGCCAGATCGCCGTGCTGTCACACCAGTTTCGCGAAGGGCGCGAGCGCGGCCGCGCATTCGGGATCTGGGGGATCGTGTTCGGCATCGGCCTCGGGTTCGGGCCGATCGTCGGCGGCGCGATCGTCGCGCTGGCGAGCTGGCCGTGGGTATTCCTCGTTCATGCGCCGCTCGCGGCCGTCGCGCTCGTGCTGATCGGCGGCGCGGTGCAGGAATCGCGCGATCCGCATGCAGGCTCGCTCGACGTCGCGGGCATCGTCACGTTGTCGCTCGCGGTGCTCGGTCTCGCGTTCTACATCACCCAAAGCGCGGAACTCGGATTGACGAGCAGAGCCGGCCTCGGCGTGCTCGGCGCGACCGTGCTCGCGCTGGTGGGCTTCGTTGCCGCGGAGCGCCGCAGCGCGCGGCCGATGTTCGACTTCTCGGTGTTCCGGATTCGCGCGTTCACCGGCGCGATCTTCGGCTCGATGGGGATGAACTTCAGCTTCTGGCCGTTCATGATCTACCTGCCGATCTGGTTCCAGGTCGCGCTCGGCTACGACAGCGTGACGGCCGGCCTCGCGTTGCTC
This sequence comes from Burkholderia sp. ABCPW 11, assembly GCF_001523445.1. NCBI lineage: Bacteria > Pseudomonadati > Pseudomonadota > Betaproteobacteria > Burkholderiales > Burkholderiaceae > Burkholderia > Burkholderia sp. ABCPW 11. The sequence continues at coordinate 230,566 of NZ_LOVM01000046.1, forward strand.
GCGTATACGCTGCCGACGCTGATCGCGCCGCCGTTCGGCGAACGGCTCGCCCTGCGCTACGGGCCGGGTGTCGTGATTCCGGGCGGCCTGTTCACGATCGCGGCCGGTTTCGTGCTGATGCGGTTGGGCAGCGCGGCCGATCATGCGAGCTGGCTGACGATGCTGCCGGGCTGCGTGATCGCCGGCATCGGGCTCGGGCTGACCAACACGCCCGTCACCAACACGACGACGGGTGCGGTGCCGAGCGCGCGCGCCGGGATGGCGTCGGGCATCGACATGAGCGCGCGGATGATCTCGCTCGCGCTGAACATCGCGGCAATGGGCTTCGTGCTGGTGGCGGGGATCGTCGCGAGCCTGAAGCGCGGGCCGGCCGGTGCGATCGGCGACGCGGCGCTGCGCCGGCTCGCGCAGGAAATCGCGTCGGGTCGCACCGACGGGCTGCAGGCCGTCGCGCCGGCGCTCGCGCAGGCCGACCCGACCGGCGCGGCGCTGCACGCGGCGCTGGTGCATGGGTTCGGCTGGGTGATGGTGTACGGAGCGGCGGGCGTGGCCGTGCTCGCGACCGCGAGCATGGTGGCGTTCGCGCCGGCGCGGCGCGGGGCGGCCGTGTGCGAGTGACGCAGCCGGCGTGCGGCATATGGCGGCCGGTCAGGACGTCCCGCCGCCAAGTGCGCGGTAGAGCTTCATCTGGTTGTTGAGCCGGTTCAGGCGCGTCAGTTCGTCGGCGCTCTGCGCGCTCCTCAGGACCTGCTGCTGGTCGAGCCACGGCTGCACGGCGGTCGCGCCGGCCGCGAAGCGCGCGGCGGCCAGCCGCTCGGCGCGCTGCGCCTGGGCGAGCGACAGCGCGCGCTGTTCGGCCTCGCGTTCGAGCTGCACGCGTGCGGACAGCGCGTTCTCGACTTCCGCGAGCGCCGTATGGAGCCGCTGGCGGAACCCGACCACCGCTTCCTCGTACTGCGACTTCGACACCTTGATCTGCAGCTGCATCGTGTTCCACTGGATGAACGGCAGCGCGAGGCCGAGCCCGAGCGTGCCGATCGGGTTCGTCAGCACACGCTCGAGGCTCGTGCTCGTCGTGCCGGCGCTGCCGGTCAGCGTGAAAGTCGGGTAGAAGCTCGTGCGCGTCGCGTCGACCTGAGCGAGCGACTCGCGCAGCCGGAATTCCGCCGCACGCAGGTCGGGACGCCGGCCGAGCAGGCTCGCGGGCAGGCCGGCCGCTACGTCGGGCGGCGCAGCGTCGGGCAGTGCCGCCGGCTCGGCCGCGAACTGCTGCGGCGGCCGGTCGAACAGGATCGCGAGCGCGTGCCGGTTCTCGGTGCGCTGCTGGATCAGTTGCGTTTGCGCCGCGCGTTGCGCGGCGAGGCTCTGTTCGGCCTGCGCGACATCGAGCCCCGACACGGCGCCGGCCGTGTGCCGCGACCGGACGAGCGCGAGCGTGCGCACCGCATACGCGATGTTCGCTTCGCCGAGCGCGATCTGCCGGTTCAGATAGCCGATCTGCCAGTACAGCGCCGCGGTCGTGCCGATCAGCGACAGCCGCGCGGCTTCGAGATCGGCGGCCGTCGCGTCGGCTTCCCAGTGCGCGGCATCGCGCAGCGCGGCCAGCCGGCCCCACAGGTCGATTTCGTAGCTGAGCGAACCGGTGAGGCTGCTCGCTCGGCTCGTTCGGTGGGTATCGAGCGTGCGCGACACGGCGCCGTTCGCGCCCAGCGTCACGTTGGGCGTCAGGTTCGTGTCGACGAGTCCCGCCTGCAATTGCGCGCGATACACGCGGATCGCCGCGATCGCGAGATCGCCGTTGGCGCGTAGCGCGCCGTCGATCAGCGCATCGAGTTGCGGATCGCCGAAGCTGCGCCACCAGTCGCGCGCGGCGGCAGGCGCGTCGGCCGCGACCGGCGCGGCCCAGTTCGCGGGCATCGCGACGGCCGGCAGCGGATCGTGGCGCACGCCCGCGCAGCCGGCGAGCAGCGCGGCCGCGCACGCGAATGCGCCGAGGCGGTGAAGCGGGGAGGATTGCGTGATGGCCATGTTTCGTCAGTCGCGCGCGAGCGCATCGATCGGATCGAGCCGCGACGCGTTGCGCGCAGGCATGAACCCGAAAATCACACCGGTGAGCGTCGAGCACACGAACGCGGTCGCGATCGCGCCGGCCGAGAACACCATCTTCCACTGCGCGACGAACATCGAGAACAGCGCGCCGAGCCCGAACGACAGCGCGATGCCGATCGTGCCGCCGAGCAGGCACACGAGCACGGCCTCGACCAGGAACTGCTGCAGGATGTCGGACTGGCGCGCGCCGACCGCCATCCGGATGCCGATCTCGCGCGTACGCTCGGTAACCGACACCAGCATGATGTTCATCACGCCGATCCCGCCGACCACGAGCGAGATCACCGCGATCAGCGAGAGCAGCAGCGTCAGCGACTGGCCGGTCTTCTCGACGGTCTTGACCACGCTGTCCATGTTGTACGTGAAGAAGTCCTTGCGGCCGTGGCGCTGGATCATCAGTTTCTCGAGGCTTTTCTCGGCGGCGGCGCTCGGCTGCCCGTCGCGCACGCGCACGGTGATGCTGTCGAGATAGCGCTGGCCGAACAGGCGCCCGCTCGCGGTCGTGTACGGCACCCACACGTTCAGGCTCTTCACGCTGCCGAATGCGCTTTTCTTGTCGGCGGTCACGCCGATCACGACGCACGGCACGTTGTCGACGAGGATCGCTTCGCCGACCGGATTGCGCGTCGCGCCGAACAGCTTGCGGCGCGTGTTCTGGTCGATCACGACCACCTGCGCCTGGCGGCGCACCGCGTCGTCGTCGAACGCGACGCCGAGCGCGAAACGCATCCCGCGCGCCTGGAAGTAGCGGTCGCCGACGCCGCTGACGAGCGCATTCACGTTGATGTTGCGATAACGCAGCAGCAGCGTGCGCGACGTCTCGGGTGTCGCGCTGTCGACGTACGGCTGCTCCGCGAGCGCGGCGACGTCGTCGGGCACGAGCGTCTGGATCGTGTCCGCGCGGCTGTCGCCCCAGTCGGTGCCCGGATAGAGGCTGATCGTATTGGTGCCGATGCTGCCGATCTCGTCGAGCATGTAACGCTTCGCGCCTTCGCCGACCGCGACGATCGACACGACCGACGTGATGCCGATGATGATGCCGAGCATCGTCAGCAGCGTGCGCAGCCGGTGCGACACGAGCGCGATCCAGGCCATCCGGCACGCCTCGCCGAAGCGGCCGGTGCCGGCGGCGAAGCGTCGGGCGCGCGGGGCGGGAGCGGTGTCGGTGTCGGCGTCGGCGTCGGCGTCGCCGGCCGGCGGGGCATCCCCGGAAGCCGGTGCGGACCGCCCGTCGGGTGCCGTTTCGGCCGTTGCCGCTGGCCCGACGCCGGATTCCGCGAGCGCTTCCGCGTAGTGGCGGTTCGGCCGGTCGGCGACGATCTCGCCGTCGCTGATTTCGATGATGCGCCGCGCATGGCGCGCCACCGCCTTGTCGTGCGTGACGATCACGATCGTATGGCCGAGCGCGTTCAGTTCGTGCAGGATGCGGATCACGTCCTGGCCGCTTTTCGTGTCGAGCGCGCCGGTCGGTTCGTCCGCGAGGATCACCTGGCCGCCGTTCATCAGCGCGCGTGCAATGCTCACGCGCTGCTGCTGGCCGCCGGACAGTTGCCCGGGCCGGTGATGCGCGCGATCGGCGAGCCCGAGGCGCGCGAGCAACGCGCGGGCGCGGGCGTGCCGCTCGGCGCGCGGGGTGCCTGCGTAGATCGCCGGCATTTCGAGGTTCGCGACCGCGTCGACGTGCGGCAGCAGGTGATAGCGCTGGAACACGAAGCCGAAGTGCTCGCGGCGCAACTGCGCGAGCTCGTCGCTGTCGAGCATCTGCGTGTCGCGTCCGCCGACCGTGTACGTGCCTTCGCTCGGATGATCGAGGCAGCCGAGGATGTTCATCAGCGTCGACTTGCCGGACCCCGACGCGCCGACGATCGCGACGATCTCGCCCGCGTCGATCGACAGGCTGACGTTGTTCAGGACGACGACGTCCTTGTCGCCGGCCGGAAAGCGTCGCGTGACGGCGGCGAGTTTCAGCAGAGGCTGGCTCATCGTTACACCACGTCCGACAATGGCGCGCGCTCGTCCGCCGACGCTTCGCCGATCACGACGCGCTCGCCGTCCTTCAGGCCGGCCAGCACTTCGACGCGCACGTTGTTGTTGATGCCGATGCGGATGTGACGCGTTTCCGTGCTGCCGTCGGCGCGCAGCACGCGTACCGCGACGGTGCCGTCCTTGCGCTTCACGCCGAGCGCGGCGGCCGGAATGATCAGCGCGTTGCGCGCGTTGCCGAGCACGATGTTGACCTGCGCGGTCATCGCGATGCGCAGCCGGTGCTCGGGATTCGGCACGTCGAACAGTGCGTTGTAGAACACCGCGCTGTTGGGCTTCGCGCTGCCGCCTGCGCCGCCGAGCGTGCTTTGCGCGTCGGCGTAGTTCTGCGGTGCCGGTTCGATCGCGCGCAGCTTGCCGTAATGACGCTTGTCCGGTTCGCCGAGGATCGTGAAATAGGCGCTCTGGCCGGCGCTCACGCGGATCACGTCGGCTTCCGATACCTGCGCCTTCACGGTCATCGTGTCGAGATTCGCGAGCTTCAGGATCACCGGCGCCTGCTGCTGAGCGATCACGGTCTGGCCTTCCTGCGTGACGATCGCGACGACCTCGCCGTCGATCGGCGCGACGATGCGCGTGTAGCCGAGGTTGGCCTGTGCGGTCTCGATCTGGATGCGGGCCGAACGGATCTGCGCGGCGAGCGACGCGAGGGTGGCGCGCTGCACGTCGAGCGCCGCGCGCGCGGCCTCGAACGATTCGCGCGACGTCGCATCGTCGGGCAGCATCGCCTGCTGGCGGCGGAACGCGAGTTCGGCCTGTGTCAGTTGCGCGGCGGTCGATTGCTGCTGCGCGCGCAGGCTTTCTTCGCTGGCGCGCGCCTGGCGCAGCGCGTTTTCCGAGATCACGGGATCGATCTCGGCGAGCCACTGGCCCTTCGTGACCTTGTCGCCGAGCTTGACCTTCAGCGTCTTCAACTGCCCCGACACCTGCGCGCCGACGTCCACTTGCTTGAACGCCTGCAGCGCGCCGGTCGCGAGCACCGCATTCTCGAGATCGCCGCGCGTGACCGGTGCGGACAGGTACTGCGGATGCTTGTCGGGCGCGCAGGCCTTCAGCGTGACGCCGGCGGCGATCGCGACGATGGCAAGGGTGGCCAGCACGATGCGCCGGCGGCGATGGGTCTTCTGGATCATGAGAATGCAGCGAGGATGAAGCAGGCGCCGGCAATGCGTGCGGCCGAACGGAACGATCCGGTCGGTGTCGCATGCCGGACGCGTTGTCCGCGACGGGTTCCGCGTACGCATCGCGCGGGTGTGCCGAATCGAATCAGGCGCTCATGGTAAGCGAGGAATTCGCGCCAAATCGTGTGGAAATTGTGCTGAATTGTGTGGATGCCGGACCGACGCGCGGGCCGAACAGTGCAATTGTTTCGATCCGTGAAAAGGCGACGATCCGCCGCGCGACGACAATCGCCATCATCGGCCGGTCGCGTTTTTCGTCGAGCGGGGCAGCGCGTCGACTTGCTCGAGCGCCGGCCCCCATTCGTCGAGGTGCGTGACCGTGAAGCCGCTGCCGATCGGCAGGCTTACGAGCGTGCATTCGCGTTCGTACGAGCGGGGCGAGCGGGGTAGCCCGCGCGATCTCGCGAGCTCACGCGCGGTGTCCGCCCGCGTCGATCCTGCGCTGCGTATCGGCATCGACGATCTCGCGGATCGCGCTGAACAGCGGCGCGGCGTCGGTGTAGCGACGCCCGTAGCCGAGATTGAACGCATAGTCGAAATCGGGCGGATTGCTGCCCTGGTTGTGCTGCAGGATCGTTTCGAGCTTGTCGAGCGCCTTCGCCGCGCGGGCTTCCGGCGAGGCGGCTGCCTCGTATTCATCCCACAGCGCGACGATCTCGTCGCGCACCGCGCGGTCGAGCGGCGCGGTCAGCGTCAGCAGGTCGTCGCGTTCGTGCGCGCGCTTATCGGGGTATGCATCCTGCGCGATCGCGGGGATGTCGCCGTGCAGCGCCTCGCCGAGGTCGTGGACGACGCACAGTTTCAGCAGCTTCAGCGTGTCGACGGCGGGCAGTGCATCGGCGAACACGAGCGCCATCAGGCATAGCCGCCAACTGTGCTCGGCCGTGCTTTCGGGGCGGCCGGCCGACGTATGGCCGCTGCGCAGCACGTCCTTCAGGCGTTCGGCTTCGCGCAGGAAAGCAAGCCGCGCGTGGATCGTATCGGGATTCATGGTCGGCGTTCTTGCGATGAGTCGTCAAGCGTATGCCGGCCAACCGGGCTTCGTCCACGCATGAAATATGCGTGGACCGTCAGTGCACGTCGAGCGTTTCCACGAGCCGCACGGCCGAGCCGTCCGACAAGGTCATCCGTGTCCACCGGCACCGGCTGCCGCGAATCGGCACGACGCGCGACGCATTCGCGCCGGTGTCGAACTCGACGCTCGGCGGCCCTGCGCGTTCGTGCCAGCCGAGCCGGTCGAGCGCCGCTTCCATGCGGACGATCTCCGGCGTCGCGTAGCGCCACAGCGACGTGCCGAGCAGCGTCGAAAGCGGCCGCGAGAACTCGGCCGCGCGCGCCGGCGAGCTGGCAAGCAGACGGTGCGTGAGATCGCAAACGAGATGCATGCGGCCCGCACTGCCGGCGATCAGCCGCGCGAGTGCGTGGTCGCCCGCGGAATCGAGGCGCGCGGCGAGCAGCCGTTCGGCCGTCGCGCGTTCGTCGGGCGACATCTGCTGGAGGCCGGCCTCCCAGCGCGAGATCGTCGATTGCGCGACGCCGAACAGCTCGGCCGCATGGCTTTGCTTCACGCGGTGCAGCGCGCGCCAGCGCTTGAGTTGCGGGCCGAGCGAGGACGGATGAAGCGGTGAGGCATTCATGACGATGCTCCTGTGGCAGCGTTGCCGTGCGCGCCCCGTCGGAATTGTTTTCGCGAGGCTTTCAACCGGTCTCACCATATCTTATTATTCGGCCAGAGCGGTGCGTGCCGGCCGCCATCGATCATGTGAGCGACATGACGCGCTGGCAACGATGACCGCCTTCCGGCCGGCGCGTCGCCCGACGCGCGGTCGCAACGACAGGGAGCGCAAGGCCGCGCGTTTCCCGAAAAAAGATACGAGGGCGCAATGGTACGACTGGTGTTGCTGCTGCTGGGCATCGAATATCTGCGAACCCGCTGGCGCGGGTTGACCGTGCTCGGCTGGCTGTGGGTCGTCGCGGGCGTCGGCATTTTCGTCGATGCGCTCGACGGCGCGCTGCATTTTCCGATCGAACTGTTCGCATGGCTGTTCCTGATCGAGGGGCTCGCGACGCTCGCGGTGGCTGGCAGCGGGGTCGGCGGGCAGCGCATCCTGCGCTACGTGAAGGGCATCGCGGTCGTGGTGGCTGCGGGGCTCGTGTTTGCCGGCCATCATCACGGCCACTTCCTGCTGTCGATGATCTTCGGCACGCTGTTTCTCGTCGACGGGCTGTTGCAATGCACGTCCGCATGGATGGTGCGCTATCGCCGCTGGCACGTCGCGTTCGCGTGGGGCGTCGTCGAGATCCTGCTGGCGATCTTCTTCTTTCAGCCGTACCCGACGCACTACGTGGGCACCGTGCCGTACTGCCTCGGCCTGTTGCTGACGTTCGGCGGGATGCACATGCTGAGCCTTGCCGCACGCGTGCGGCGGCTGACACGCAACCCGGCGTTCGCGACGTCGCCCGCGCCGGCGCTGGCGCCGGATCTCGACGATGCGCCGAACCTGCCGCAGTTCGCGCAATCCGAATGGGACGGCCCGCCGGCCGACGGCGAGCGGGCGCTCACCGTGCACGTGTGGACGCCGACCGGCACGTCGAAGGCCGAAGCGCAGCGTTATCCGGTGATCGACCGCTACATCGCGGCGGTGGACGTCAACGGCGTGATCTCGACCGGCCATGCGGCGCTGGAGTCGCCGGAGGGTATCTACATCAGCCTGTATCCGGGCGTCGAAATCGATCGTTCTCCGGACGAATTCACGCGCATCCTGCGTGCGACGCGCGAGAACGACGTGCCGGGCCTGTTCCAGCCCGACTATGCGACCGAGTCGAAAGCGTGGTGTCCGTCGACGGTGCGCGTGCGCATCCGCAACTACGATCCGGCCAAGCTCGATGCGTTCTGGTCGTCGTACCGGCAGAACACGACGTACAACCTCACGCACCGCAACTGCTCGAGCTCCGTGTCGAATGCGCTCGAAGCCGCGCTCGACGGCGCGGTGTGGCGGCTGAAGGGCGCGCGGGCCGGGTGGGGCGCGTTCGTGCGGCTGCTGCTCACGCCCGAGCTGTGGGTGGCCGCGCAGATCCGCAAGCGTGCGGTGACGATGGCGTGGACGCCCGGGCTCACGCTCGACTATGCGCGCGCGCTCAGCATGCTCGCCGATCCGCGTCCGTTCGCGTGGTGGAAGGTTGCGCGCTCGGCCGTGAGCGCGATCATGGCGTCGCGCCGCGCGTGGCGCGAGCAGGACAGCGCGGCGCTGTCGCCCGGCGGGTCGGAGGCGGCGTCGATGAAGTGAACGCGTGGCGCCGGACGCGGGCCCGACGTCACGAGGGGCGCCTTCGCGCGGCGCCGCGATATTGCCTGCCATCAGCCCCCCACGGACGACGACGATGAATAACACGAGAGCGTTCCGCATCCTGATTCCGGCCGCGCTGACGCTGGCGAGCGCCGGCCTCGCGCAGGCGGACACGGACGAAGTGCCGCGCATGAGCAACGACGTTTACCGGATGTCGGTGTCGTTCTGCTCGAACGTCGCGGCCGCCGAGAAGGTCGCGTGCCAGGGCGACATGATCGCCGCGGGCAGCCGGATCGTCGCGGCGCTGGGCGGCCTGCCGCCGGCGTCCGCCACGGCGATCGACGAAGGCGCGCGCAACAAGCTGCCGCCGGCGGAGCGTAACGGGCTCGCGCCCGTCGAGCCGGCCGCGATCGACAAGGACGACGTTCTGGCCGGCCTCGCCGGCATGGTGCGCCTCTGCGACGTGTACGAGCCCGAACCGGCGTCGCGTGCGCGGCACCACGCGGCGCTGCAGCAGAAGGCGCCCGATGTCGCTCCCCGTGTCGAGGCGTTGCTGGCCGATGCGTCGACGGCGGCGCGCCGGCGCGTCAGCATCGGCGTGTGGCAGATTCTCGCGCTCGAGGGCCCCGAAGCGTCGGCGCGCGCGTGCACGCAGCTCGGCACCTGAGCGATCGCGCATTCTTTCGTCCACCTTCACATTCGTGCCATGTTGCGTCAGCAACAATCGCGGGCAGACATTCGACAACCTTGCGGCGCATCCCGCGACCGCAAGCCCTTTCCGAGGAAACACGCCATGCTCAAGACGCTCGCCCGCGCCGCTGCCGCACTCGCCGTCGCTTCCGTTTCACTGCACGCCGCCGCGCAGACCAGCTACGACTACCTGTTGCTCGCCGCATCGTGGGAGCCGGGCTTCTGCGCGTCGCACGACACGCCGGAATGCACGAACCTCGCCGGCTCGTATGCGGCGACGAGCCTGTCGCTGCACGGGCTGTGGCCGAACCGCTACGACGGCAATCAGCCGTTCTATTGCGGCGTGCCGCAGAGCGACATCGACCTCGACAACGCTCACCAGTGGTGCAGCATGGACGCATACCCGATCAGCAGCGCGACCCGCAACACGCTGTCGACGTACATGCCGGGCGTCGCATCGTGTCTCGACAAGCACGAGTGGTTCAAGCATGGCACGTGTTCGAATTCGGCGACGCCCGATGCTTACTGGAATCAGGCGTCGGGCATGATCAGCCGGTTGGGCAACACGTCGTTCAACGCGTTCCTGCAAGCGAACGCGGGCAAGACGGTCACGCGTAACCAGTTGCTGTCGGCATTCGAAGGCGCGTTCGGCAGCAACACGCGCAGCGCGGTGTCGCTGAAGTGCACGAAGACGAACGGCGTGAGCTACTTCACCGAAGCGTGGATCGCGGTGAAGACGAATGCGACCGCGCAGTTTCCGAGCGCGGCGTCGCTCGTGACGGACGGCAATACGCAGGGCACGTGCCCGACGTCGGGTGTGTTCATCGCGAAGTGACGGGGCGCGGCTGACGTGCGCGATATCGCGCACGTCGCGAACGGTCAGGGTTGCGGCATGACGGGTGGCATGGGCATTCCAGCATGTCGGGCGTGCCGTTGACGGAGCGCATGCGGGTTTGTCCGTCGGCTGCGCTCAACGCGTCGCGGACGGCACGCCGAACCACCGCATGGCCGCATGCGCGACTGCGTCCACGTCCGCATCGTCATTGCAGGCCCATGCGATGAAGCCGTCGGGGCGCACCAGCACCGCGCGCAATCCGAGCCGGTCCTTCGCGTCGCTCGCGAGATACGCGATCCGGTCGTGCCAACGGCTTGCCAGTGCCCGAAGCGACGGGTTCGCATCGAAGTCCAGCAGCATGCCCTTGCCGTGCCTGACGTGTTCGCCGAGCCGCGTGCCGTCGGCCAGTTCGAAGTCGGGAACGCCGTGGCCCACGAGTGGATGGCCGCCGCCGAGATCGTACGCGAGCGACACGCCCCACAGGCGCTCGGCGAAGTACGTCGCGCCGTCGCGCGTGTCGACGAGATCGCGAATGATCGCGGCGAGCGCGCGCGAACTCGGAGACGGTCGCATCAGCGCGACCTGCGCACGCGACCAGTCGAGCACGCGTGCGCCCACCGGATGCCGTTCGTTCGTATAGCTGTCGAGCAGCCCGTCCGGCGCGTCGCCGCGGATCGTCGCGGCCAGCTTCCAGCCGAGATTCATCGCATCGCCGAGCCCGAGATTGAGCCCCTGGCCGCCGAGCGGCGAATGGATGTGCGCGGCATCGCCCGCGAGCAGCACGTGGCCGTTGCGGTACGTCGATGCCTGGTACGCGCGATCGGTCCACGTGGCGGCGAGCCGAAGCGCGGTCAACGTGACGCCGGTGCCGGACACGCGGCGCAGCACGGCCTGCGCATGCTCGAGCGTCACCGGCCCGCCCCGGTGGAATGCGCCGCCGTCGAATTCGACCAGCGCGACGGTTCTGGGCGGCGTGTAGGTGTACATCCCGGCCGCCGTGTGGTGACGGCCCGGCAGCAGCGCGCCCGGATCGGCGAACTCGGCTTCGATCGAGTAGCCGGTGAACTCGGCGTTGGTGCCGGCGAACGCGAAGCCGCCGGCCTTGCGGACCGCGCTGCGCCCGCCGTCGCAGCCGACGAGCCAGCGTGCGTGGAATGTTTCGCCGCCGGCGTGCAGCGTGACACCATCGTCCGACTGATCGAAGCCTTCGACGGCGACGCCGCGCCGGATCTCGACGCCCGTTGCGCGCGCGCGGGCGCTCAGCACGGATTCGACCCGCGCCATGTCCGTCGCCATGTGCGTGCTGGCCGGGCCGGGCAGGTGATATGGCCACTGCGACGTATCGACGTCGTCGTGGAAGAACTGGATGCCGGCGAAATGGCCGGCCGGCCGACGCGATTGCTGCATCCAATGCGCGGTGTCCTTTGCACGGGACGGTAGCGCGATGCCGTCGAGCAAGCCGCGACGATAGAACGCGTCGATGGTCGGCGCGGACAGGCCGCGCATGCCGAACGGGAGATGCTTCAGCGGGGATTCCGGATCGTCCGCCTGTTCGACCACCAGCACGGAGGCGCCGGCGAGGCGTAATTCGCACGCGAGAAACAGGCCGACAGGGCCGGCTCCGGCGATCGCGACATCATGGGTCACGGGCTCGTTCATCGGTGGCTCGGTTTCGGGCCAAGGCGGCCCCGGTGTGATCGAGAGGGCGGTACGCACCGGCATTGCGCTCGCTTCGGGAAAGTAATGGAATGTCGTTCCATTGGCGAGATATTGGAACGATGTTCCAGATGTGTCAAGCTAGCACCCATGAAAACCAGCAACCGGACCGAGCGGCGCGCGGACGCGCTGTCGAAAGAGCGGATCGTCGAGGCCGCGATCGGGATACTCGACCATTCAGGCGAGGGCGCGCTGACGTTTCGCACGCTCGCCGCGCACCTGGCGACCGGAAGCGGCGCGATCTACTGGCATGTCGCCGACAAGCAGGACCTGCTCGCGGCGGCTGCGGATCAAGTGATCGAGGCTGCGCTGACGGACGTGCCGACGGAGCGCGACGGCGATGCGGCGGAAGCGATCCGGCGCGTCGCGCTGCGCCTGTTCGACGCGTTCGGCGCGCATCCGTGGGTGGGGGCGCAGTTGTTCCGGGAGCCGTGGCAGGACGCGGTGCCGAGGATCCTGGAGCGCATCGGCGGGCAGCTTCAGGCGCTGGGTGTGCCCGAGTCCGCGCAATTCAATGCGGCGTCGGCGCTGATGCATTACATCTTCGGGCTGGCCGGCCAATACGCGGCCGGTGCGCGGCTGCATCCGCGCGAGGCGGGGCAGCACGAGATCGTCGCGGCCGTGGCCGAGCGGTGGGCGCAGCTCGAACCGGCGCAGTATCCGTTCGTGCGGAAGGTGGCCGAACAACTGGCCGCGCACGACGAGCGCGCGCAGTTCCTGGCCGGCATCGATCTCATTCTGGCGGGCATCGGCGTGGCGGCTCGGTAAGCCCGCCATCGGATGCATGATTTCGAACGGCGGTGCGACGAGTCCGTCGTCACGCCAGCAGCCGCAGCGCATCCGCGAGCGACAACACCGTCGTGCGCGATTCGAACGCGGTGGCGAACAGATGCTCGTGGACGATCGGGTCCGGGTCGTAGCAGCAATCCTTGACCGTGTAGAGGCCGAAATCGGCGTCGCTCGCGTGGGCGATCGACGACAGCATCACGCCGGTCGACGCGATGCCGACCATGATCAGCGAATCGACGCCCTGCGCGACGAGCCGCGCCTGCAGATCGGTGCCGAAGAATACGCTCGCGCGGTGGGCGACGATCAGCGGTTCGTCGGGCTGCCTGGCCAGTTCGGGACACGGGGCGTCGTCGATGAAGAGGCCGAGCTGCTTGATGCCCTGGCCATTCTTGTTGCGCGGGCTGACTTCCGGATAGCCGGGGCTAAAGCGCAGATTCGCGAACCAGACGCCGATGCCGGCGGCTCGCGCCGCGTCGCAGAGACGGCGCGTGTTGGCGAGCAGCTCGGGCGCGACCGACGGGAAGAGCCCGAGAATATCGGTCTGGTAATGCATGACGAGCAGCGCGGTTTTTGATGGCACGATGGGCGGGATCGGCGAGGAGGAACGGCTGCCGGCGTGCGCGCGGGCGGAGGTTGCAATTTCTGATGCGTTGTCCGGATTCATGCGTGGTGTTCTCCAGTAATCGCTTCGGAATGTCGGAAAATCGGTGGTGCCGACGATGCAGCCCGGCATCGCCCCTTCAAAAAATCGACCGCCCCGTATAAGTCGTCAACCACTCCAGCGCCAGCGTGCCGGCCAACGAATTCCCGTTCGCATCCAGCCCCGGCGCCCACACGCACACCGCCATCTCCCCGGGCAGCACCGCGACGATCCCGCCGCCGACGCCGCTCTTCGCCGGCAGCCCGACCCGGTACACGAAATCGCCGGCCGCATCGTATGTCCCGCAGGTCAGCATCAGCGCCGACAGCCGCTTCGCGGAACTCGAATCGACGATCCGCTCGCCGGTCGCCGGCGCGACGCCGCCGTTCGCCAGAAACAGCGCGGCGCTGGCGAGCTCGACGCAGTTCATCGTGATCGCGCACTGCCGGCAATACGCGTCGATCACCGTGTCGGGCGGCATCTGCATGTTGCCGAAGCTTGCCATGAAGTGCGCCATCGCGCGGTTACGCTCCGCGTGCTGCAACTCCGATGTTGCGACGCGCGAGTCGTAGTCGATGTCGTTCGCGCCGATCAGCCGCCGCACGAATTCGACGAGCGCCGTCTCGGCCTTCACGAAGCGGCGGCACAGCACGTCGGTGACGACCAGTGCGCCCGCGTTGATGAACGGATTGCGCGGCTTGCCGCGCTCGCTTTCGAGCTGGACCAGCGAATTGAACGCGGTGCCGGACGGCTCGCGGCCGACCCGTTCCCACAGCGCGTCGCCCAGCAACTGGAATGCGAGCGTGCACGCGAACAGCTTCGAGATGCTCTGGATCGAGAAGCGCTCGTGCGCATCGCCGACGGTGTAAACGTTTCCGTCGAGCGTCACGACGGCCATCCCGAACTTGTCGGCGGGCACTTTCGCGAGTTCGGGAATGTAGTCGGCCACCCGTCCCTGGCCAATCCAGGGGGCGAGTTCGGTGTGGATGCGTTCGAGGATCGTCGGGTAATTCATCGCGTCAGGCAGGGTAGAGGCAGGCCGGATTCCGGCGAGCCCGTATGGAACCGTCCCGGCGCCGATTCGTCAAGCGCGGCCGAAATCGCGCCCTTATTTTCAAGACCGGCAAACAGGCGAGCGGCGGGCGCAGTATCATGCGGTACGTTTCGGCCGATGGCCGGCGTCCGGCACCGGCCGGCGCCGCCGCGGCTTCTCCGATGATCCGACCGCTGCCCATGTCTTTTCGCATTCTGCTCGTCGAAGACGACACCCGCTTGTCCACGCTGATCGCCGGCTACCTGCGCAAGAACGACTATGAAGTCGACACCGTGCTGCATGGTGACGCCGCGGTGCCGGCGATTCTGTCCATTCGTCCCGATCTCGTCATCCTCGACGTGAACCTGCCGGGCAAGGACGGCTTCGAGATCTGCCGCGAAGCGCGCAAGCAGTACGACGGCGTGATCATCATGGTGACGGCGCGCGACGAGCCGTTCGACGAGCTCCTCGGCCTCGAATTCGGCGCGGACGACTACGTGCACAAGCCGGTCGAGCCGCGCATCCTGCTCGCGCGGATCAAAGCGCAACTGCGCCGCGCGCCCGTGCGCGCGGCCGAGAGCGCCGCGCCGCAGCCGGAGCGCTACGCGTTCGGCAAGTTCTCGATCGACCGCACCGACCGCACCGTCGTGCTGCCCGACGGCAGCACACCCGACCTGACGTCGGCCGAATTCGACCTGCTGTGGGCGCTCGTGTGTCATGCGGGCGAAGTCGTCAGCCGTGACGATCTGATGCTGCAGCTGCGCGGCGTCGAATTCGACGGTCTCGATCGCACGATCGACGGGCGTATCTCGAAGCTGCGCCGCAAGCTGCGCGACGACGCGAGCAACCCGCAGCGGATCAAGACGATCCGCAGCAAGGGTTATCAATTCAGCAAGCACGCGTGGGAATGACGCCGCCGTCGCGCGACGCCGTCACGTTCCGCGCGGGCATTCCGCCCGCGGGCCGGGAGCCGCGATGATCCGACGAACCCGTTCGCACCCCGATGCGCCGCCGCTGCCGCCGCTGCGCTACGTCAAATGGCGCTGGCTGCATTTCCGACGCGCGTGGACCGACACGCGCGCCGATCGCATTCCGAGCTGGTCGCGCCTGTATGTGCGCACCTACGTGCATCTGCTCGGCCTCGTCTTGCTGACCGCGCTGGTGCCCGCGCTCGCGCTGTCCGTCGAATTGTCGCCGCAGGTCGTGTGGCATGCGTTCGACTCGCTGCCGGGCGACATCTGGATCGTGCTGGCGTTCGTGTTCACGGCGCCCGCGCTCGCCGCGTACCGGTGGATGCGGCCGGTGTGGTCGGATCTGGTGATGGTGCGCGAGCGCGCGATCGATTTCACCGGCGGCCGCTTCAACACGCGCGCGCGCGAATCGCACAGCGTGATCATCGGCCCGCTCGCGCGCACGCTGAATGCGCTCGCGATGCGCATGGAGCGGCTGATCGCCGCGCAGCGCGATCTGACGAACGGGATCTCGCATGAACTGCGCACGCCGCTCGCGCGCGTGCGCTTCGCGCTCGAAATGCTGCGCGAACCGGGTTCGGCGGCCGAATACCAGGGCGCGCTCGAGAGCATCGCGCAGGACGTGACCGAGCTCGAGGAGCTGATCGACATGAGCCTCACGTATGCCCGGCTCGAATACAGCTCGCTGCAGTCGAACCTCGAGATGACCGCGCCGGTCGCGTGGTTCGAGCACCAGGTGAACGACGCGCAACTGCTGTATCCGGACCGCACGATCGAGTCGCGCATCGCGATCGGGCCGGATCTGCGCGTGAAGATGGATCGGCGGCTGATGTCGTATGCGATGCGCAACTTGTTGCGCAACGCGAGCAAGTACGCGAAATCGCGGATCGTCGTCGGGATTTCGCTCTTGCACGGCAACATCGGGATCTTCGTCGAGGACGACGGTCCCGGTGTGCCCGAGAACGAGCGCGAACGGATCTTCGACGCGTTCGTGCGCCTCGACCGTCGCACCGGCGGCTACGGGCTCGGCCTGTCGATCACGCGGCAGGTGCTCCACGCGCACAACGGCCGGATCGCTGTCGTCGATCCGGTCGAGCTCGGCGGCGCGCGGTTCGAGATCAGCTGGCCGGTCTAGCGCCACGCTGCGCGCGGGCCGATCGACGGCAATCGCGAAGACGCAGGCCGCCGGCGGGCGCACGCGCGCCACGGATGCCGCCGAAGCGGCATCCGCGCATGCTCAGTAGGTGCGGCCGAGCTGCAGGTAGAAGTTGCGTCGGCCGCTGGGCGCGAGCGCCACGCCGATGTAGACGGGCCCGAACGCGGTCGACAGGCTCGTGAAGAACGTGTAGCTCTGCTTGAGCGAGCCGCCGCCGATCTGCTGGCCGCTGGACCAGACGTTGCCGACTTCCGCACTGGCGCCCACCGACAGCGCCTTGATCGGCGATGCATTGAACGTCATCAACTGGTTCATGTACGTGATCTGCCCGTACGCCAGCTCGTTGCCGTTCAGCTGATCGGCCGCATAGGCGGACAGATGCTGGAAGCCGCCGAGCGTGAAGTTGAACGCGTTGATCAGGTTGGTGCCGCCGATGCTCTTGCCGCCTTCGATCGTCGCGCTGACGCTGTGTCGGCCGAACTGCTGCGCAATCATCGCCTTGCCGTAGATCTCGGTATAGGGCGAGTTGTTGATCCCGTCGTCGAATTCCTGCGCCGAGCCGCCGTTACGCGACACGAGCGAACGGTCGATCCGCAGTTCGCCGAAATAACCCTTGCGCGGGAACATCGGATCGTCTAGCTGATCGATCACGAGCCGCGCCCGCGCGACCAACGCCTGGGACGTGAAGCTCGGCCACAGCAGCGTCTGGCCGCTGCCGTCGTCGAACGGTACGTTGTAGGTCGGCGAGCCGTGCCCGGTCATGTAACCGACGCCGATCCGGAAATCGCCGAGCCGCGCGATCGGCAGGCCCAGATCGATTCCCGCGCGTGCCGTCTGCATCAGGTACTGCGTGACCTTCACGTCGCCGGAGTTGTTGTACAGGTTCGCATAGCGACGCTGGTATTCGGCGTACGGCGACAGGTACACGCCGTACGCGGTCGACAGCGGCTGGCGCAATTCGACGCGTGCCGACTGCAGGTCGCTGCCGATCGTCGTGTCCGCGCGGAATTCTAGCCCCGATTCGGTGAGCCACGGCCGCCGGTAGCCGACGTGCAGGCGGAAGCCGCCTTCGTCGGTCGAACTGCTCGACATGCCGAGCCCGAACAGCAGGAAGTTCGGCCCCCAGTACTTCTCGCGCGCATTGATCTCGAGCACGTTGTCGTCGCCGTGGCTCACGATCTGCTGCGTGACGCTCTCGAAGTTGCCGCCGGTCGTGAGTCCGAGCAGATCCTGGCTGACGGTCTTCGGATCGTAGATGTCGCCGGGTTTCACATGCAGCGCGTTGC
Organism: Burkholderia sp. ABCPW 11; assembly: GCF_001523445.1. NCBI lineage: Bacteria > Pseudomonadati > Pseudomonadota > Betaproteobacteria > Burkholderiales > Burkholderiaceae > Burkholderia > Burkholderia sp. ABCPW 11. Next base: position 248,302 of record NZ_LOVM01000046.1, read on the forward strand.
TGACGACGCGCTTCGGCACGCCGCCGCTGGTCTTGATGTCGATGCGCGTGATCCGGATCGGCGGCGGCAGCGGCTGCGCGTGCGCGGACCGGTAGGCCGCGTACTGTTCCGGCGTGAGCGCGAAACGCCGCAGTTTCGGCAGCGCCGCGGTCGCGGCGGCCTCGCCGGCGGCAATCGCCTGCTTCGCGTTCTGGAAATCGGTGAACGCGAGCGAGCCGAGGTTCGGCGTGAGCAGCACGTCGTGCGCGTCGAGCTGCTTGCGCTGCGCGGTCACGTTCTGGCGGATCAGGATGCCGACCATCTGCTGCATCACGTCGGCAGGCGACGCGAGCGCGTCGAGCGGGCGCAGTTGCGAGCCGATGTCGACGGCGATCACGATGTTCGCGCCCATCTGCCGCGCGGTGTCGACGGGCAGGTTGCTGACGAGCCCGCCGTCCACCAGCGCGCGTCCGTTGATCTCGGCCGGCGCGAACAGGCCCGGCATCGCCATGCTCGCGCGAATCGCGAGCGGCAGCGAGCCGTGGTCGAGCACGACCATCTGGCCCGTCTGCAGGTCGGTCGCGACCGCGCGGTACGGGATCGGCAGGTGGTCGAACGGCTGGTTGGTCGGCACGGCGGCCGTCCAGTTCGCGAGCAGCGCCTGCAGCCGGTTGCCCTGTACGAGGCCGACCGGCGCCTTGACGCCTTTCTTGCCGAAGCCGAGCGTCAGCCCGTTGATGTACAGGCGTTCGTCTTCCCGGCTGGTTTGAGGCAGGTCCGCGCGGTCGGTCACGTCGAACGCAATATCCGCCAGATTGACCTCCGACAGCCGCTTCTGCATCTCGTCGGCCGCCATCCCGCTCGCGTACAGGCCGCCGACCACGGCGCCCATGCTGGTGCCCGCGATGCAGTCGATCGGAATCCGGTTGTCCTCCAGCACTTTCAGGACACCGAGGTGTGCGTAGCCGCGCGCGCCGCCACCGGACAGCACGAGGCCGATCGACGGCCGGCCGGCCGGGCCGCCGTCGGCCGTGCAGGTGTGCGCCGACGCGGCGGGCGCGGCGGCAGCCGGCGCGTCGGCGGCGGCAACGGGTTGGGCAGCAGCGGCTTCGGTGGCCGGCAGCGGTTGCGCGGCGACCGTGCAGCACCAGAAGGCAACGAGCGTCGTGCAGAGCGGGCGCACCGGCGCCCAGCGGAAGAAAACGGTCGCTGTCATGGCGAACATACCTGGCGTGATCGTGCGTCTGAGGCCTGCCGGGAGCAGGCAAGACCGAGAGATTACCGTGTTTTACAGGCCCGACGCGAGAGGCCGTTGCGTAGCCGGACGTGCCCGAAACGCCACATTCGGCAATTTCGTCGCGAAAAAATCATGGGAATTGCCTAAAGTATCGGAACGATTTGCCGCTAAGCTCGTGATGGGACGGCATGGACGCGTGGCAAAACGTGCGGCGCGGCTGTCCCGGCCCGTTCCCTCACAAAGGTTTTAAATATGTCGACACCGCTGTTCGGAAAGTTGTTTGCGCAACCCGTTGCGATCGACCTGGGAACGGCAAGCACGCGGATCTATACGCACGAACGCGGCGTGGTGCTGAACCAGCCGTCGGTCGTCTGCTTCCGCAAGGGCGGCGCAAGCGACGCGCGGCCGACGCTCGAGGCCGTCGGCGAGCTCGCGAAGGCGTTGCTCGGCCGCGAACCGGGGCATCTCGAATCCGTGCGGCCCATGCAGCACGGCGTGATCGCCGACGCGCACGCGGCCGAGCAGATGATCCGCAGCTTCATCGACATGTCGCGCACCCGCTCGCGCTTCGGCCGCCGCGTCGAGGTCACGTTGTGCGTGCCGTCCGACGCGACGGCCGTCGAGCGCCGCGCGATCCGCGAGGCCGCGTTCGCGGCCGGCGTATCGGAGGTCGAACTGATCGAGGAATCGCTCGCGGCCGGGCTCGGCGCGGGTTTGCCGGTGACCGAGGCGGTCGGCTCGATGGTCATCGACATCGGCGGCGGGACGACCGAAGTCGCCGTCATCGCGCTCGGCGGCATCGTGTACCGCGAGGCGATTCGCGTCGGTGGCAACCAGTTCGACGCGGCGATCGTCAACCATGTCCGCAACCTGTACGGCGTGCTGCTCGGCGAGCAGACGGCGGAGCACGTGAAGAAGACGATCGGCTCGGCCACCAGCGCGGTGCCGCGCACGTCGACCCGCGCCGTCGGCCGCGGCATCGGCGACGGCCTGCCGCGTTCGGTCGAGCTGTCCAATCACGACGTCGCGGACGCGCTGGCCGCGCCGCTCAAGCAGGTGATCGGCGCGGTCAAGTCGGTGCTGGAAAACGCGCCGGCCGAACTCGTGACCGATATCGCGAATCGCGGCGTGGTGCTCACCGGCGGCGGCGCGCTGCTCGCCGGGCTCGAACGCCTGCTGTACGACGAGACCGGGCTGGTTGCGCGGATCGCCGACGAGCCTGCCACCTGTGCGGTGCGCGGCGCCGGTGAGGCGATGGGGCGGCTCGCGATGTGCCCGGCCGATTGAGCCGGGGCGGTGCCGGCCGGGCGCCGCGGTGCAGGCTTCACATTCTTTCGATCTCGCTGTTGTCGGCCCGGCCGGCATCGTCCACTGCATGGACGGGCGCGGGCACTGCGCGCCGGCGGCGAGACGACCCACAGCGGCTTCTCGACGCTCGGCCTGCGCGCGGCGTCGCCGCCCGGTTCGATCGCGAGCGGCACGTTCACCGCGCGCGGCACGGTCGGCTGGCGGCATGCGTTCGGCAACGTGCGGCCGTCGCCGGCGTTCGCGTTCGCGAACGGCGCACGTCGTTCCAGGTGTCGGGCGTGCCGATTGCTCGCGACAGCGCGGTGCTCGAAGCCGGCATCGACGCGAACGTCACGAAGCGCCTGACGCTCGGCCTCACGTTACAGCGGCCGGTATGACACTGGCGTGCGCAACAACGGGATCCTCGGCAACATCCTGCGGAAATTCCGACCGGCAACCGATGTACCCGCACGCGACACGGTGCGACGACGCGACTTCGCATCGCGTCGCGGCCGTTTCGGCGCTGCGCGCGCCCCCCGTTCTGGCCTATCCTGTGCGAAACACGCGACGCGCGCCGCGCGTTGCGCCTCGACACAGGAGCATCGATGCCGAATCACGCCGAAGCCACGACGACGCAGGCGCCGCAAGTCGCGCCGATTGCCCCGACCACCGCGTCGGGTCCCGCTTTCATCGCGCCCGAAGCCGATCCGCAGGCGATCGCGCGCAACAATCAGTACGTGCTGAAATCCGGTGACGCGTTCGTGGTCAGCGACGCGCTCGGCGACATCGGCGGGCATGACGACGGCCTGTTCGTCGACGACATGCGCGTGCTGTCGACCTGGCGCCTGACGTTCGGCGGCCGTGCGCCGTCGTTGCTGTCGGGCGCGACGAGCGCCGACAACGCGTCGTTCACCGCGCACCTGACGAATCGCCCGCTGCCGCCGCTCGGCGGCCACGAGACACCCGAGGGCGTGATCCACATCGAGCGGATGCGCGTGCTCGCGGGCGACGTGCTGTACGAAGCGCTGACGCTGACGAACTACGGCGCGAGCGAAGCCGAAGTGCCGCTGTCGCTGTCGTTCGCGGCCGATTTCAAGGACATGTTCGAAGTGCGCGGCACGCAGCGGCCGAAGCGCGGCACGGTGGGGGCGCCGCGCGTCGACGCGGGCGCGGTGCGGCTGCGCTATGACGGCCTCGACGGCGTGGAGCGCAACGTGACCGTGCATTTCTCGCCGGCGCCCGACGCGCTGTCGGTCGATCGCGCCGACTACACGCTGACGATCGCCGCGCAGGCGTGCGTGTCGATCTACCTGACCGTCGATGCGACGCTCGGGCCCGCGCAGGGCGAAGGGCCCGGATGCGGCCGCGTCGCGCTGCGTACGGCGCTCGTCGGCGTGCATCGCGAGATGCGGGCGCGGCGCGAGTCGATGGCGCGCGTGAACACCGGCAATCCGCTGTTCGACGCATGGCTCGATCGCTCGCTCGCGGATCTCGGGTTGCTCACGACGCAGCTCGACACGGGGCCGTACCCGTATGCGGGCATCCCGTGGTTCTCGACGCCGTTCGGCCGCGACGCGATCATCACGTCGCTGCAGATGCTGTGGCTGCAGCCGTCGCTCGCGCGCGGCGTGCTGCGGTTTCTCGCCGAGCATCAGGCGCGCGAGACCTCCGCGTTCCGCGACGCGGAGCCCGGCAAGATCATGCACGAGTTCCGCCGCAGCGAGATGGCCGCGACGGGCGAGGTGCCGTTCGCGCTGTACTACGGCGGCGTCGATACGACTCCGCTGTTCATCGTGCTCGCGGGCGCCTATGTCGAGCGCACCGGCGACGATGCGCTGATCGACGAGCTGTGGCCCGCGCTCGAGCGTGCCGCGCAATGGGTGATCGACAAGTGCGACCGCAATCCGTACGGGCTGCTCGATTATCAGCGCACGTCGGAGCGCGGCCTCGCGAACCAGGGCTGGAAGGACAGCCACGATTCGGTGTTCCACGCGGACGGACGTTTCCCGGACGGGCCGATCGCGCTCGTCGAAGTGCAGGCCTATGCATGCGCGGCACTCGACGCGATGTCGGCGTGCTCGCACCGGCGCGGCCATGCGGCCGACGCGACGCGCTACGCGTTGCGCGCGAAGACGCTGCGCGAGCAGGTCGACGCGCTGTTCTGGATGCCGGAAGGCAATTTCTACGGGATCGCACTCGACGGCCATGGCGACCTGTGCCGTGTGTTCGCGTCGAACGCGGGCCATCTGCTTGCCTTCGGGCTGCCCGACGCCGAGCGCGGCGCGGCGGTCGCCGGCGTGCTCGGCTCGGCGCTGTTCCAGACCGGCTGGGGCATCCGCACGCTCGCGGCCGGCCAGCCGCGTTTCAATCCGATGGCCTATCACAACGGCTCGGTGTGGCCGCACGACAATGCGCTCATCGCGCGCGGCCTGGCGCGCTACGGCGACAAGACGGCCGCGGTGAATCTGCTGCGCGCGCTGTTCGAGGCGGCGGTGAGCTTCGAGATGCGCTTGCCGGAGCTGTTCTGCGGATTCCCGCGCCGACGCGGCGAACCGCCGACCGCGTATCCGGTGGCCTGCCTGCCGCAGGCGTGGGCGGCCGGCGCGCCGTTCATGATGCTGCAGGCGTGCCTCGGCGTGAGCATCGACGCGGCGCGCCACGAGGTGCGCGTCGAGCGTCCGGCATTGCCGGAAGGCGTCGACTGGCTGCGGATCGATGCGCTGCGCGTCGGCGACGAAACCGTGTCGCTGACGTTCCGCCGCGTCGACGGCCAGGTCATCGCGGCGGCGGAGCAGCCGGGCCGTGTGAAGGTGGTCGCGGTGCTGTAGCGGCGTGCCGCGCGAACGTTGCGCGATGTCGCGCCACGTTCGCGCGCAGCGGCATAGAATCGTGACATGACCCTTGAACGATGGCGGAGGTAGACGATGACGACCGACAATCGGCCCGACGACGGCGAGCACAAGCTCGAGAATCTGGAAGCGGCGGTCGACCACCTGCACAAGTCGATCGAATCGCAGAGCATCGCGGTCGGCGCGGCGAAGGGCATCCTGTTCAGCCTGATCGAAACGCTCGGCGCACTGATCGGCGATCCCGACCTGCCCGAGCATGCGCGTTCGGGCTACGAAGCGTTACGCGACAAGGCGAGCGAATTGCGCGGCGGCCTCGAGCGCCATTGACGCACGGGCGGCGCAGGTGCTGCCCGATTCGGCAGACGCAGCACAAAACCCCGTGTGCTCAATCAGTTAGGTGCCCGATACGCAGGATATCCACAAGCTTGCCAACACAATCTGTGGAGAACCGCCCGGCCATCGGCCGGGTGCGCCACGCGTGCGCGGCGTGCGGTTCGACAATCTTTGCGGTGCCACACCATTGACCGGCCAAGGTCCGTGAACTGAATCCCCTTCTGTATCAAGATGTTACGCGCCCGATGTGGCGGATATCCACAGGCTTGCCAACAAAATCTGTGGACAACTCGCAATCGATTGCGTCGCAGGCGTTGAGGATCCGGCCGGAATGCGACGGGTGCGCGAAGCCCGTGCGCAAAGGCTGCCCGCGCCGCGCATCGGCGCACGAATGTGTGCGCGATCAAAGGCTTAGGCTCCGGATACCCAGGATATCCACATCCTTGCCAACACTTTCTGTGGACAAGCGCGGCCGCGTTATTCGGTGGGCGCCGCGCCGGCCGCTTCCGCCACGATCCAGTCGCGAAAGAGCGTCATCGCGGGCGTCAGCGGTTTCGACTTCAGCGACGTGAGCCAGTAGCCGCCCGCGCGCACGTCGATGTCGAACGGCCGCGCGAGCTGGCCGAGTTGCAGTTCGCGCGCGAACATGCAGGCGGGCGCGAGCGCGACGCCCGCACCTTGTATCGCGGCCTCGACCATCAGCCGGGACGAATCGAATACGGGCCCGTTGACGGCCCACGGTTCGAGTTGCGCGGCGTCGAACCAGCCGAGCCATTCGTCGGTGCGGTACGAGCGCAGCAGCGTTTCGTTCGCGAGGTCAGCCGGCTGCGCGAGACGCCGCGCAATGTCCGGCGTGCACAGCGCGGTGAGCGGCGCATCGAGCAGTTGCTCGTTGCGTGTCGTCGGCCAATTGCCGACGCCGAAGCGGATCGCAAAATCGAGGCCCTCGGCGGCGAGGTCGACGACGTTGTTGTTGGTCCGCAGCCGCAGCTCGACGAACGGGTGTGTGTCGCCGAACTGCTTCAGCCGCGGCATTAGCCAGCCTAGGGCAAAGGTGCCGACGACGCCGAGCGTCAGCACCTCGCGGAAGCGCCCGCCGTCGAACTGCTTGAGCACGGTCTCGATGCGGCTGAACGCGTCGCTCAGCACCGGCAGCAATGCACGCCCCTCGTCGGTCAGCCCGAGGCCGCGCGGCAATCGCGTGAACAACGTGCAGCCGAGCCGCTCCTCCAGCGAGCGCACCTGCTGGCTGACCGCGGCCTGGGTCACGCTCAGCTCGAGGCCGGCGCGCGTGAAGTTCAGGTGGCGCGCCGACGATTCGAATGCGCGCAACGCATTGAGCGGAAGATGAGGGCGGAGTTTGGTCATAAGAATTTCTTTTGTCAGCGCTCAATTATCGTTGCTTGTCGGGCAACCGTAAAGTCTCGATAGTGCTGTCTCGGCGGCCGGCCGTTTTCGGCACGCAACACCAACACGCAATACCGTTTCGCCGCCATTCCACCACGAGACAACCGACATGACCTACTCAACGAAACGTCGAACCCTGTTGCTGGCCGCCGCGACGGCGCCGCTCGTTCTCACCGTCACCGCGTGCGCGTCGCGGCAGGCCGCGGCGCCGGACCCGGCCGCGGCGGCAGCGGCGGCTGCCGCGGACGCCATTGCGCCCGTCGCGGCGGCGACGACGCTCGCCGATCTCGAGCGCGACGCGGGCGGCCGTCTCGGCGTGTGCGCGATCGACACGGCGAGCGGCCGCGTCATCGAGCATCGCGCGGGCGAGCGCTTCCCGTTCTGCAGCACGTTCAAGGCGATGCTGAGTGCGGCGGTGCTCGCGCAGAGCGTCGAGCGGCCGGGCTTGCTGCAACAGCGCGTGACGTACACCAAGGCCGACCTCGTCAACTATTCGCCGGTGTCGGAGAAGCATGTCGGCGCGGGCATGACGGTCGGCGCGCTGTGCGAGGCCACGATTCAGTACAGCGACAACTCGGCCGCGAACCTGCTGATGAAGCTGATCGGCGGCCCGTCGGCGGTAACGGCCTACGCGCGCTCGATCGGCGACGACATGTTCCGTCTCGATCGATGGGAGACCGAACTGAATACCGCGCTGCCGGGCGACCCGCGCGACACGACGACGCCCGCCGCGATGGCCGCCAGCATGCGCGCGCTGACGCTCGGCGACGCCCTGCCGGCCGCGCAGCGTGCGCAGCTCGTCGCGTGGCTGCGCGGCAACAAGGTCGGCGACAAGCGAATTCGCGCGGGCGTGCCCGCCGGATGGACGGTCGGCGACAAGACCGGTACCGGCGATTACGGAACGACCAACGATGCGGGCGTCATCTGGCCGACGTCGCGCGCGCCGATCGTGCTGGCCGTGTACTACACGCAGGCGCAAGCCGATGCACGGGCGAAGGACGACGTGATCGCGTCGGCCGCGCGCATCGTCGCGCGCACGTTCGGTTGAGCAGCGCGGCACGGCGCGCGTGGCGAGCGCCGCGGGCGCGCCTTGCCGCAGTCGTGACCCGCGCGATCAAACGTTGTGCGATCAACGACTTAGGTCGCGCATGCTCAGGATATCCACATGCTTGCCAACAAAAATTGTGGACAAGCCCGCGCGCCGCGGCGTCCGGCGCGACGCGCGCCGGGCGTGCCGCGTTTGAGGCAGCGCGAACAAAGTCTTTCGGATCAAGCGCTTGGTCGCGGTATGCGCAGGCTATCCACACGCTTGCCAACACAATCTGTGGACAAGCACGGCAGCCCGCGCGTCACGTGCCGACGCGGCATGCAACGCGCGATCGGGTGTCGTCGTGCCCTTTTCGAGGCGGCGCGGACAAAGTCTTTCGGATCAAGTGCTTGATCGCGGTATGCGCAGGCTATCCACATGCTTGCCAACACAATCTGTGGACAAGCTCGCGCGCGGCCGCGACCGCAACGCTCAGGGCTGCCGATCGTCGACGGCGGGCCAGCGCGCGAACGCGAACACCCACAACATGATGAAGTTCAGCACCGGGACGAACATCGTCAGGATCCACCAGCCCGAATGCCCGGTGCGCCGCACGATGCGGACGTACGGATAGACGACGATGGCGACGAGCACGAGCGAGACGAGCAATTGCCACGCGGTGAAGTGTTCCATGGTCTTCCTCGGAGTGAGGTGTCGTGATGCGGTGCCGGCGGCACGGCCGGCCCGGGGCGCCGACGCGCATGGCCGACGATGCGCGGCCGCGTGCGGCTTGCGTGATCTTGATGCGCGGCGGGCACGGGCGTCAAGGCAGCGGCAGGGCGCTGCCCGGATGCCCGATCGTCGCGTTCGCGCATGCCGATGCCGCGCGTTGCCGAAACGGTGACGCGCGGCGCGAATCGTAGGCCGATCAACGGGTTAGCGCAGGCTTGCGCAGGATATCCACAAGCTTGCCAACAAAATCTGTGGGTAAGTGGTGCAGCGCCGGTCCGGCATGCGTGCAGCGGTTGCGATGCCCATCGGACGTACATCGTGGACGTACATCGTCGTGGCGTCGTGATGCGATGTGCGGCGAAGCGGTGACGGCGATGGCCGTTGCCCGGGCCTTGTCTGCATCACGCGTGCCAAAGTCCATCGGATCAAGGGTTTAGCGCCGCGGTGCGCAGGATATCCACAAGCTTGCCAACATTTTCTGTGGAGAAGTCCGCATTCGCGATTCGGCCAAATGCCACGCGCTGCCACGCTTCGCACGCCGGCTCACGCCGTGCAGATACCGGCCACGCCGACCTTCTGGAACAGGTGCGGGCTGGTGACGGCGGACGACGGATAGGCCGACAGCTTCGCGACGAATTCCGGATGCGTGAAGGCCGCGCGAAAGGCGTCCGTCGATTCCCGGACCGCGTGGTTCAGGTAGGTCGGGCTGTCGCCGAGCGCGCGATGAAGCTGCGTCGAGATGAATCCCGGCTGGCGCTTCATGAATTCCGCGTCGTCTTTCCAGACGGCGAGAAAGTCGGCTTCGTCGGCGGGCGCCGGCGTAAACATGTTGACGAGCACGACCGGCGCCGCATCGATCGCGATCTGTTGCCGGATTTGCCAACATAATCCGTGGACAAGCCGACCGCCGCGCGCGCGTCAGGCCGGCCGCGGGAAGCGCACCGTGACGGTCAGCCCGCGCCCGCCGCGCGTGGTCCCGAGCGCGACGGTCGCGCGATGCTGTTCGGCGATCCGCTTGACGATCGACAACCCGAGCCCGCTGCCCGACGACGTGGCGGCTTGTGCGCCTTCGCCGCGATAGAAGCGTTCCCATACGTCCGTGCGTTCGGTCTCCGGAATGCCGGGGCCGTCGTCGGCGACTTCGAGCACGGGCGTCGCGCCGTCCATGCGCGCCGACACGTCGACGCGCGCGCCTGCGCCCGCATAGCGGATCGCGTTGTCGACGAGATTGTTCAGCAGCACGCGCAGCGTGTCGGCATTGCCCGCCGTCGTCACGGGCACGTCGACGATCGCACCGAGATCGATCCGGTGCGCGTCGGCGACGCGCGCGCGGTCCGACACCACCGAACGGCACAGCGCGGCGAGATCGACCGGCGCCGACGCGCCGACGGCCGCCTGCGCATCGGGCTCGAGGCGTGCGAGCGTCAGCAACTGTTCGGCGAGGTGGCCGAGGCGCGTCGTGCCCGCATGGATTTGCGCGAGGATGCGCTCGCGTTCCTCGGCAGTCGCCGCGCGTCGCAGCAATTGCGACTGGATCGACAGCCCCATGATCGGCGTGCGCAGCTCGTGCGCGGCATCGGCGATGAAGTGCCGCTGCAACGTGAACGAGCGGTCGAGGCGTGCGAGCAGGTCGTTGATGGCCTCGGCGAGCGGGCGGACCTCGTTCGGCATCGACGCGACGTCGACCGGCTCGAGGTTGTTCGCATTCCTGCGTTTCAGGCCGGACGCGATTGCCCGTAACGGCCGTAACCCCGCGCCGATGCCGAACCACAGGCCGAGCGCGAGCAGCGGCAGCATCGAGAAGACGGGCCACAGCAGGTGGACGGCGATGCCCGCGATCGCTTCCCAGCGCGCATGCCGCGCCTGCGCGAGCCGGATCGTCGTGCCGCCGCGCTCGGTCACATAGGTGCGCCACGGCTGGCCGCCGACGTCGACGCTCGCGATGCCCTGCTGCGCGGGCGGCGGCAGCTTCGAGTCGCGGTCGGTCGAATACACGAGCGTGCCGTTGCGCCATACCTGCAGCAGCACCGCATCGGGGTCGCTCGCTTCGAAGCCGTGCTTGCCTGTGGCGCGGTTGCTGAACGACAGCTCGCCGTTCGGGCCGACGACGATCTGTTTCGACATGCTGCGCATCTGGTCGTCTAGCAGATCGTCGAGTTCGCGCAGCGCGCCCCAGTAGGTGCCGGCGCTCGCGACCAGGCCGATCACGCACGCGGCCGGCAGCAGCCACGTCAGCAGGCGCCGCCGCAACGACGCGTTGCGCCAGCGCGCGACCGCGCGTTGCAGGCGCGTCACGTGCCGTCACCGATCCGGTAGCCGACGCCGCGCACCGTGCGGATCATGTCGTGGCCGAGTTTCTTGCGCAGGTTGTGGATATGCACCTGCACCGCGTTGCTCTCGATTTCCTCGCCCCAGCTATACAGCCGTTCCTCGAACTGTTCGCGCGAAATCACCGCGCCCGGTTCGCGCATCAGCTCGTGCAGCAGCACGAATTCCTTCGGCGACAGCGGCACTTCGTCGTCGTCGAGCCAGACGAGGTGCTTGACGGGATCGAGCCGCAGCGGGCCGATCGCGAGCGTCGTCTGCGCGCGGCCTGCATGGCGGCGGCTGACCGCGCGGATGCGGGCGAGCAGTTCGTCGAGCGCGAACGGCTTGACGAGATAGTCGTCCGCGCCGCTGTCGAGGCCCGCGATGCGGTCGGGCACGCCGTCGCGCGCGGTGATGATGATCGCGGGCAGGTTTTCGTCGCGGCGGCGCAGCGCGGCGAGCACCGACAGGCCGTCGCGATTCGGCAGCCCGAGATCGAGCAGCAGGAGCCCGTAGCCGGTCGCACGCAGCGCGAGCGACGCGGCGTCGCCGTCCTTCACCCAGTCGACCGCGAAGCCTTCCTGCTTGAGGCCCTGTTCGAGCCCGCTGCCGATCAGCGGATCGTCCTCGACGAGCAGTACGCGCATGGATTCGTGTCTCTCCGACAGGGGCGCCGCGGCGCCCGGGGTTCTCATGATAAGCGCACGCGCCTTAGGCCGAGCTTAAATGCACGCCGTGCGCGGCCCGCGTTCGTACCGGTCCAATGCGGCACCGTGTCGCTTCGGCATGCCCTTCAGGTTTGCTTAATCTTACGGTCCGTAAGCTGGCGCCGTCGCGTTCAACGGAGCGCGGCGCCACATCGAAGAAGAGGACCGAGATCATGAAACACCTGGCCAGAATCCTGGCGGTCGCGCTCGTCGCGCTGCCTGCCGCCGTCTACGCGCAATACACGGGGCCGTCCGCGCTGACCACGACGACCGTGAAGGAACTGCTCGCCGACGGCCGCGACGACCAGCACGTGCAGTTGCAGGGGCGCATCGTCAAGCACGTCGGCGGCGAGGATTACGAGTTCGCCGACGCCACAGGCACGATCCGCGTCGAAATCGACCCCAAGCTGTGGGCGGCGGGCCAGCCCGTCAGCGACAAGAACGAAGTGAAGCTGACCGGCGAATTCGAGCGCAAATGGTCGGGCCGCGTGAAGGTCGACGCCGATCACGTCGAAGTGCTGCGCTGACGGTGGGCGCGGGGCCGGTGATACCATGGACGACCGGTTCCCGTTCCCACCAAGATGGCCGCCAATTTCGACGAACTCGCGTCCCGGATCCGGGCGCAATTTTCCGAGCTGAGCCCGCAATTCCAGGCGGGCGCCGCCTTCCTGCTCGATCATCCCGACGAAGTCGCCACGTCGTCGATGCGCAAGGTCGCGCAGCGCGCGCAGGTGCAGCCTGCGTCGCTCGTGCGGCTCGCGCAGCAATTCGGCTTTCCCGGCTGGAACGAGCTGCGCGACCTGTGCGTCGCGCGCGTGCGCACGCGTCCCGAGCCGCTCACGCAGCGTGCGCGCTCGCTCGTGCGGCCCGACGCGAAGGCGTCGCTCGCGCACGATCTGCTCGCCGCGCAGCAGCACAACCTGTCGGCGACCGCCGCGCAGAACGAGCACGCGCTCGCGGATGCGGCGAGGCTGATCCGCAAGGCATCGCACGTGCACGTGGCGGGGTTTCGCTCGTGCTATCCGGTGGCCTTCGGTTTCGTCTACGGCTACCGGCTGTTTCGTCCGACCGTGTCGCTGCTCAACGGCGTCGCCGGTTCCCTCGAAATGGAGTTGCGCACGATCGCGAAGCAGAACGTGACGGTGATCGTCAGCTTCGCGCCGTATTCGGCCGAAGCGACGCGCGTCGCGCAGGCCGCGAAGGCGCAGGGCAGCCGGATCGTTGCGATCACCGACAGCGCGGTGTCGCCGATCGCGCTGCACGCGGACGCGCAACTGATCTTCACGCACGACAGCCCGTCGTTCTTTCCGTCGCTGGTGGCCGCGCATGCGATGGCCGAGGCGCTGGTCGCGCAGTTGCTGGCGCTCGAAGGCAGCGATGCGATCGCGGCGCTCGAGCGGACCGAAGCGGAACTGCACGCGAAGGGCGCATACGTCGTTTGACGGGCGCGGCATGCACGATTTCCGCCCATTTTCATCCACGACCCCGCGCAACCGATGACGTTGACCTATGCCGTGACCGATGCGGGCGACCCGGAGGTGCGCAAGCAGATCGTCGCGCCGCTCATCCGCTTCAACGAAAGCCAGGCCGGCCCGGTCGACTTTCGGCCGCTGGCCGTGATCGTGACCGACGAGGCCGGCGCGGTGGTCGGCGGCCTGTGGGGCGGCACGGCGTTCGGCTGGCTGCATGTCGACCTGCTCGTAGTACCCGAAGCCGCGCGTGGCCAAGGCGCCGGCACGCGCATCATGGATCTGGCCGAACAGGAGGCCGTCGCGCGCGGTTGCCACAGCGCGTGGCTCGATACGTTCGACTTCCAGGCGCGTCCGTTCTACGAGAAGCGCGGCTATGTCCGCTTCGGCGAGCTCCACGATTACCCGGTCGGGCACAGCCGCATTTTCCTGACGAAGAAACTCGCGGGCTGAGCGCCGCCGCGCCGCACGATTGACGACGCCGGCGGCCGTCGCCTACGATACCGGCCAGCGATGCAGGTCGCTTCCGGGTCCGCGGAAAGGGTTCAACCCACCTGTCGCTGCAAATCCAGTCTTCCCCCATCCTTTGTGCTGGCGGTATTGCGGACCTTCGGCCATCCACGCACGAGGATCCGCATGAAAAAGCTGCCTCCCAACGCTCATCCCGATCATCTGAAAAAGCAGGCCAAGGCATTGTTGCGCCTGTACCGGCAGGGCGACGCCGATGCCGTCGCGCGCTTCGTCCAGTCCCTGCCGGCGGCCGCGAATCGCACGCACGACGAAACGCTCGCACTCGGGCTCCGCCTGCACGACGCACAGTCCTGCATCGCGCGCGAGTACGGTTTTGCTTCATGGGCCGATCTCGGCGTGTTCGTCGAAACGCATGCGCTCGCGCGGCAACCGCGGTCGTCGTTGATTCGCCGCTGGCTCGACCTCGCGTACGGCGCCGACGTGACCGGCGGCTTCGACGCGGCCCGGCCGCGCGTCGCCGCGCAATTGCTGCGCGATCGTCCCGATCTCGTATCGGCGGACTCGGCGATCGCATGCGCATCGGGCGATCTCGACGCGGTGAAGGCGGCGCTGGCCGCCGATCCCGGCTGGATCGCGCGCGCCGACGGTGCGCTGAAGTTGCCGCCGCTCGTCGCCGTCACGCATTCGCGGCTCGGCCAGCTTCCCGAATTCGCGGCCCGGCTGCGTGCGTGCGCGCGCTATCTGCTCGATGCGGGCGCCGATCCGAACCAGCGGATCGGCAACCGGACGCCGCCGGCCTCGCTCGCGCAGCCCGACGAGTCGGCGCCGCTGTCGGCGCTGTATGGCGCCGCCGGCGTCAATCGCGATCCGGCGCTCACCGCGATGCTGCTGGAAGCCGGCGCCGATCCGAACGACGGCGAATCGCTGTATCACTCGGTGGAGAATCCGGCATGCACGCGCCTGCTGCTCGAGCACGGCGCCCGGGTGAGCGGGACGAATGCGTTGCGGCGGGCGCTCGATGTGCCGGACGCTACCGCGCTCGAGTGCCTGCTCGCGCATGGCGGCGACCCGAACGAGCCGGCCGGCGACGGGCCGACGAAAATGTGGGGCGCGCCGTTGCTGCGCGCAATCGCCGTGCGTTGCCCGGCGCGCCATGTCGCCGCGCTGCTGGCGGCCGGCGCCGATCCCCGCGCGCGGACCGCCGCGGGCGTCAGCGCGTACCGGCTCGCGATGCAGACCGGGTTGTCCGACGTCGCGGCGTTGTTGCGCGCGGCCGGCGCGGAGGAAGCGCTCGATGCGCAGGACGCATTCGTGGCGGCCTGCGCGCGCGCCGATGCCGACGACGCGCGGCGCATCCAGGCGCGCCATCGCGAGCTGCCCGGTACGTTGCCCGACGACCGGCTGCGGTTGCTGCCGGACGCCGCCGCATGGGGTTCGCGCGATGCGGTGAAGGTGATGGTCGAACTGGGCTGGCCGATCGCCGCGCGCGGCGGCGACTGGGGCGCGAGCGCGCTGAACCACGCGGTGTTCCGCGGCGATGCCGAACTGCTGGCGTTCCTGCTCGCGCACGGCGCAAACTGGCGCGACGTGCACGGCTTCGGCAGCGATGCGCTCGGTACGTTGTCCTGGGCGTCCGTCAACGAGCCGGAGGGCGTCGGCGATCCCGACTGGGAAGCGTGCGCGCGCGTGCTGATCGCGCACGGCGTGCCGCCGGCGGTGCGCGATCCGTCGAATCCGGATGGCGTGCTGATCGACGGTCGCGCGATGCGGTTTTCCGAGGCCGTCACCGACGTGTTGCTCGGCGTCGACGCCGGGCGGCCCGCATCGAAGTGAACCGACGCGGGCGGCCATGCGTGGCGGCCTGCATTCGGCATCGGCGAGTTTGTCCTGTTGCGCCACGACATTTCGGCGAATGCTGAAACGTCGCGTGCACGACCGGCGTAAGCTCACCCGTCAACACTTTCCCCGGAGTTTCGCGATGACCCGTTCCGACCTGCAAGCCCGCCACGCCGAAGCCTTCCGTGCGCTGCACACGCGCCCCGGCGCGTTCATCATCCCGAACCCGTGGGACGCAGGCACCGCGCGCCTGCTCGCGATGGCCGGCTTCGAGGCGCTCGCCACGACGAGCGCCGGTTACGCGTTTTCGAAAGGGCGACCCGACAACGCGATCGACCGCGACGCGATGCTCGCTCACATCGCCGATCTCGTCGCCGCGGGCGGCTTGCCCGTGAGCGCCGATCTCGAGAACGGCTTCGGCGACGCACCCGACACGGTGGCCGAAACGATCCGGCTGGCGGCCGAGGCGGGCGCGGTCGGCGGCTCGATCGAGGACGCGACCGGCCGTGCCGATACGCCGATCTATGCGCGCGACGTGTCGGTCGAGCGGATCGCGGCGGCCGTCGACGCGGCGCGTGCGCTGCCGTTTCCGTTCACGCTGACCGCGCGCTGCGAAAACTACCTGCACGGCCGGCACGACCTCGACGACACGATCGCGCGGCTCGTCGCCTATCGCGACGCCGGCGCCGACGTGCTGTATGCGCCCGGCATCACCGACGCCGACGAGATCGCGGCGGTGACCCAAGCGGTCGGCGCGCCCGTCAATGTCGTCATGGGTCTGCAGGGCGGGTTGCTGAGCGTCGACGAACTGGCGGCGCTCGGCGTGAAGCGCGTCAGCGTCGGCGGCGCGCTGGCGCGGGCCGCGCTCGGCGCATTCCTGCGTGCGGCGACGGAGATGAGGCGCGACGGCACGTTCACCTTTACCCGGGCGGCCGTACCGGGGCGCGATATCAACCGCTGGTTTGCTGCACCGGATAATTCGCCGATTTTGTTCGACGAATGATCCCTAATAAAAACTGGAATCGTTTACGGCGTAACGTTGATTGACGATAATCAACCGATTTCGCGTCCGGATTAATCGTCGATGACGGCGCAAAAATCATCGTATATTCTCCGCATTCCGCCCGATCGGTCGCAGGCGGCGTGTAAGCCACGCCGGGGCTGGCGCCTGGCGGGCCGTCATACGCGACGATCCCGCACATTGTTGCAGGTTCCCGTTCAGAGCGTTTCCGTGCATGGGAGTTGCCGGATGATTTTTTGATTGATAATCTGCGGCACGTTCCAATGACCGGTGAGTGGGCCGCCGGGAATATCAATATATTCAATATATAAAAAGCTGAGAGAGCGATGACGATCCGAGAAAATCACCGCGTCAGGTTTCGCGTGGGCGATGTCGTGACGCTGAAAACGGGCGGGCCGCGCATGACCGTCACGTATGCCGGGCCGGTCGTGTTCGACGACGGCGACTGGTTGATCTGCCAGTGGTTCGACGAAAGCGGCGAGTTCCGGCAGGAAATGTTCCATCACGACACGGTGGTGCCCGAGCCGCGCGCGATTTCGGCCGGGCGGGTACGGCTGCGCATGCAGTCGCACCGCGACCGGTCGGCGGCCTGACGCCGGCCGGCCGCTGCAATGCCGCGGCGCGCGGCGTCCGTGCGACGACATTTCACGTCACCCCGAAACATGCGACGGCGCGCTGCGCCGATACTGGACGCATGAACCCGATCGATCCCATTGCAGCGGTCACGCACCGCGATCCTTATCCCTATTACGCAGCGCTCGTCGACGGCCCGCCGCTCGCGTTCGACGCCGCGCTCGGCCTGTGGGTCGCGAGCCGCGCGGCGGCCGTGACGGCCGTGCTCGGCGATCCGGCCTGCCGTGTGCGCCCGCTGGACGCGCCGGTGCCGCCCGCGTTGCGCGGCACGACGGCCGGCGCGTTGTTCGGCGAGCTGGTGCGCATGAACGATGGCGCGTCGCGACACGATGTGCCGAAGCAGGCGTTGCGCGCGGCGTTCGCGCCGATCGACACGGACGCGCTGCGCGATCGCGCCGACGCGCTTGCCGCGCGGCGATTGCCGGCGCCCGGCGATGCCGACGCGCTGAACGCATGGTGCATGACGGTGCCGGTGTGCGCGGTCGCCGATCTGCTCGGTTTCGACGAAACGCAGCTCGACGACATCGCGGCGCGGGTCGTCGAATTCGTCGCCGCGCTGTCGCCGCTGTCGGATGCCGCGGCGCTGGCGCGCGCGAGCGACGCTGCGCGGCAACTGCTCGACCGGATGACCGAACGCGTCGCGCAGTCGCATGCAGGGGACGGCACGCTGGTCGCCGCGGTGCAGCAGGCGGCCCGGGCGTCGGGCTGGCAGGCGAGCGGCGCGCGGATCGCGAATCTCGTCGGATTGCTGTCGCAGACGTGCGAGGCGAGCGCCGCATGGCTCGGCAATGCGCTCGTGGCATGGAACGGCGAAGCAGGCGCGATGCCGGACGCGGCCGCGCTCGACGCCTTCGTCGCCGAGGTCGGGCGTTTCGATTCACCGGTGCAGAACACGCGCCGCTTCGTCGCGGCACGCACGACGATCGAAGGCGTGAGCGTCGAGGCCGGCGATGCGATCCTCGTCGTGCTGGCTGCGGCGAACCGCGATCCGGCCGTGCATCGCGATCCGCACCGGCTGATGCCTGGCCGCACGACGGGGCCGAATTTCGGCTTCGGCACGGGGCCGCACGGGTGTCCGGGCGAGCGGATCGCACGGGCGGTGACGGCGGGGGCGTTCGCGGCGCGGTTGCGCGCGGGCGGCTGGCCGCCGCGCGATGCACTGAAGTGGGATTACCGCGCGTCGACCAACGTCAGGATGCCGAAGTTCGACGCGATACGGTGAAGGGGGAAGCGGGGCTCAACGACAGCCTTGCTTTTCCGCCCATTGCTCCTGGGCGGCGACGCGGCGTTGCACGCGTTCGACGAGGCCGGCCGAGAAGGTCCGCATGCTGACGCCGCGGCGCTTCGCGAGGATCGTCTGCGCGACGTCGGTGCGCGGGTTCGGCTGGCACGCCCAGTACAGCGTCATCAGCCAGCCGATGCCCGTCCATCCGAACAGTGCGTTGAACATCGCTATCGTCAGCTTGTCGTGCCGGGCACGCCGGTCGGCAATGACGGCCGGCAGGAAATAGAGCGCGATCGCTGCGACTGAACCGGCCACTTGAATCAGGACTGCATCATGCATGGTGCTGCTCCGTCCGAACTGCAATGAGGCTGATTGTCGCGCTTTTTCCGTTTATGTGCCGGCAATTGATTGTTGCGCTTTCGGTGACGATCAGGCGGCTTCGGCGTCCGCCGGCTGCACTTCGTTGCTCAGCGCGAAACCTTCGTCGAGCCAGCCCGTCACGCCGCCGATCATCAGCTTGACGGGGCGGCCCAGGCGCGCGAGCCGGATCGCCGCACGCGCGGCGCCGTTGCAGTGCGGCCCCGCGCAATAGACGACGAAGAGCGTGCCGGCCGGGTAACCGGCGAGCTTGCTTTCGACGATCTTGCGGCGCGGCAGGTTGCGCGCCCCGGGCACGTGGCCGGCGGCGAACTGCTCGGGGCCGCGCACGTCGAGCAGCACGAAATCGGGCGCGCCGGACGCCAGTGCGTCGTGCACGTCCCAGCAATCGGTCTCGAAGCGCAGCGATGCCTCGAAATGCGCGAGGGCGGCGAGGCTGTCGGCGGCGGGGACGTCGGTGACGTAGGACATGGTCAGGCTCTCCTGGTTGAACGGGCGCGGAACGCGCCGCAATGAAGGGCAGTATCGCGGTTCGGCGCATGTCGCGGCAGTGGCGCGATCGACAAGTTCCGGTAACATTGCGCCATGCACAATCATCTCGTCGTCGCACTCGCCTACGATCGCCTCTGCACGTTCGAATTCGGCTGCGTGGTCGAACTGTTCGCGCTCGAGCGCCCCGAGCTGGGCGTCGACTGGTATCGCTTCGCGGTATGCGCGAGCGAGCCGGGGCCCGTGCGGGCGGCGGGCGGCATTACCGTCGCCGCGCCCTACCGGCTCGCGACGCTCGATCGCGCGGATACCATCGTGATTCCCGGCTGGCGCGATCCGGACGAGCTGCCGCCCGAGCCGTTGCTGAAGAAGCTGCGGGCCGCGCACCGGCGCGGCGCACGGCTCTGCTCGATCTGTTCGGGCGTGTTCGTGCTGGCGGCGGCCGGCGTGCTCGACGGGCTCACCGTGACGACGCATTGGCGGTATGCGGAACGCCTGCAGGCGCGTTATCCGGCGCTGCGCGTGAATCCGGATGCGCTGTACGTCGACGAAGGGCAGATCGTCACGTCGGCCGGCTCGGCGGCGGGGCTCGACATGCTGCTGCATCTCGTGCGCCGCGATCATGGCGGCGCGATCGCGAACCGCGTCGCGCAGCGCCTCGTGCTGCCGCCGCATCGCGACGGCGGGCAGGCGCAGTTCGTGCCGCGCCCGGTCGCACCGGGCGGCACCGACCGGCTCGCGAAGCTGATCGACTGGATGCGCGCGCATGCGGCCGAGCCGCACACGCTTGCGTCGCTCGCCGCACAGGCCGCGATGAGCACGCGCACGTTGCAGCGTCGGTTCGCGGACGCGACGGGGATGTCGCCGCTCGCGTGGCTGATCCGCGAACGCGTGAACGTCGCGAAGGACATGCTCGAAGCGCAGCCTGCGTTGTCGCTGGCGCAGGTCGCGGCGCGGGCGGGGTTCGGATCCGAGGAATCGTTGCGCCGGCATTTCCGGCGTGTCGCGGCGACGAGCCCTGCCGCGTACCGGCGCGGGATGGATCGCGGCGGCACGTAGCAGGCGCCGGGCGGAGCGCTCGCGTGCGCGGCGCGTTCGAGCGGCAGGCCTGCGACGGTTTCTCGCCGCTGTGGTCGGGCGAGGCCGCAGCGCTTGCGCGCGAAGAGGACACAGGTGAACCGACGCGGCGCCTGCGGCGCGACGCGTTTCCGACGGCGGTCTGAACGGCGGACAAGGGGGGCGCCGGCAGGGGAGCATCGGCGTATGATCTGGATTTTCGTCAGCCCGATCCAGGCATCCCCACCATGACATCCGTCGACACCACCCCCGTCCTCGACCATGACAAGCTCGTGACCTTCATCGAGCGCAAGTGGAACGATGAAATCCTCCACGCCCTGACCGACTACATCGCGATTCCGGCGAAGAGCCCCGCATTCGACCCCGACTGGGCGAAGCGCGGGTATCTCGAGCGCGTCGTCACCGACGCCGCGCAGTGGGCTGAACGGCAGCCCGTGAAGGGCCTGAAGCTCGAGATCGTGCGCTTGCCCGGCCGCACGCCGGTGATTTTCTTCGAGACGCCCGCGACGCGTTCGGGCAGCACCGACACGATCCTGCTATACGGCCACCTCGACAAGCAACCCGAATTCGACGGCTGGCGCGCGGACCTCGGCCCGTGGACGCCGAAGTTCGAGAACGGCAAGCTGTACGGCCGCGGCGGCGCGGACGACGGCTATGCGATCTACGCGAGCCTCGCGGCGCTCGGCGCGCTCGACGAGCAGGGCATCGAGCGGCCGCGCTGCGTCGGTCTGATCGAGACTTGCGAGGAGTCGGGCAGCTACGACCTGCTGCCGTACGTCGACGCATTGCGCGACCGGCTCGGCCAGGTATCGCTCGTCGTGTGCCTCGATTCGGGCGCAGGCAACTACGACCAGATGTGGCTGACCACGTCGCTGCGCGGCCTCGTGTCCGGCGACCTGCAGGTCGAGGTGCTGGAAGAAGGCGTCCATTCGGGCGTCTACGGCGGCATCGCGCCGTCGAGCTTCCGCGTGATGCGCCAGTTGTTCGAACGCCTCGAAGACGCGAAGAACGGCAACCTGCTGCCGGGCGCGTTTCATTGCGAGATTCCGTCGAGCCGCGTGCGCGAAGCCGAAGCGGCCGCCGCGATTCTCGGCGATACGGTATGGAAAGGGCTGCCGTGGGCGTGCGGCGCGGACGGCAAACCGGTGCTGCCGACCACGACCGATCCGCGCGAGGCGCTGCTGAATTCGACGTGGCGCCCGTCGCTGTCGGTGACCGGGGCGGCCGGCATGCCGGCGCTCGCCGATGCGGGCAACGTGCTGCGCCCGCGCACCGCGTTCAAGCTGTCGCTGCGGCTGCCGCCGCTCGTCGACGCCGCGCAGGCCGTGCAGCAGCTGAAGGCATTGCTCGAACTCGATCCGCCGTACAACGCGAAGGTCACGTTCAAGCCGGACGCGGGCGCCGCGACCGGCTGGAGCGCGCCGGATCTCGCGCCGTGGCTCGCGTCGTCGCTCGACGCCGCGTCGCGCCGCCACTTCGGCGCCGACTGCGCGTACATGGGCCTGGGCGGCACGATCCCGCTGATGAACGTGCTGCAGGAGGGCTTCCCCGCAGCGCAATTCATGGTGTGCGGCGTGCTCGGCCCGAAGTCGAACGCGCACGGCCCGAACGAGTTCCTGCACGTGCCGTACGCGAAGAAGCTCACGGCGGCGGTGGCCGACGTGATCGCGACCGCGCACTGATCGTCGCAATATCCGACGTGCCGATTGCCCGACCCGAACCGACTTGATGGAGTGTTGCCGATGACCGCACTGCCGACGCCCGATACCGAACCGCTGCGCATGCGCGCCGAACCGCTGCATGCGTTCGTCGCGGCACTCTGGGAACGGGCCGGCAGCCACCCGCGCGAGGCGACGCTCGTCGCCGATCACCTGGTCGCCGCGAATCTCGCGGGCCACGATTCGCACGGCGTCGGGATGATCCCGAACTACGTCGCGTCGTGGCGGGAAGGGCAGTTGCAACTGAACGGGCACGCGTCGATCGTCCGCGACGGCGGCGCGGTGCTGACGATCGACGGCGGCCGCGGCTTCGGCCAGGTGATCGCGTTCGAGGCGATGGTCGAAGGCGTCGAGCGTGCGCAGCGCATGGGCATTTGCGCGATCGGGCTGCGCGACGTCCATCACCTCGGCCGCATCGGGCACTGGGCCGAGCAGTGCGCGCGCTCGGGGCTCGTGTCGTTCCATTTCGTCAACGTGCCGGGCGACCTGCTGGTCGCGCCGCTGCACGGCACCGATCCGCGTTTCGGCACGAATCCGTTCTGCGCCGCGTATCCGCGGGCGGGCAAGCCGCCGCTGTTGCTCGATTTCGCGACGAGCGCGATCGCGTACGGCAAGACGCGCGTCGCCTACAACCAGGGTAAGCGCGTGCCGGCCGGTGCGTTGATCGACCATCGCGGCCAGCCGACCGACGATCCGGCCGTGATGCACGAGCAGCCGTTCGGCGCGCTGCTCCCGTTCGGGCTGCATAAGGGGTATGCGCTTGCGGCGATGTGCGAGATCTTCGGCGGCGCGCTCGTGGGCGGGCATACGACGTACGGCGATACGCTGCAGAAGACGAGCGCGATCGTCAACGGGATGCTGTCGGTGCTGATCGATCCGA
The DNA here is from genome assembly GCF_001523445.1 of Burkholderia sp. ABCPW 11. Classification (NCBI taxonomy): domain Bacteria; kingdom Pseudomonadati; phylum Pseudomonadota; class Betaproteobacteria; order Burkholderiales; family Burkholderiaceae; genus Burkholderia; species Burkholderia sp. ABCPW 11. The sequence continues at coordinate 271,364 of NZ_LOVM01000046.1, forward strand.
AAGCGTTCGACGCGGCCGACGCCGAACGCGAAGCCGATGCCTTCGTTGCGTGGGCGAAGGCGTCGCCGCGGGCCGGCGATGCACCGGTGCAGGTGCCCGGCGAGCCGGAAGAGGCGAGCCGCGCCGTGCGCGGCACGGCCGGCATTCCGGTCGACCGCGCGACGTGGCGGCAGATTCGCGAGAGCGCGGCGGCCGTCGGTTTCGACGCGGCCGAGCTCGATGCGTGGACGCAGCGCTGCGAGGCATCCGCATGAGCTGGCAGGCGGAGAAGGCGCACGGCGAGGAAATCGCGTATCGGCTTGCGCCGCTCGGTACGGTCGCCGTCGCGCGGTTCTTCAGCGGTGCGGCCTTGCGGCTCGACGGCGTGATGTTCGGCTTCATGTCGCGCGGGTCGCTGTTCCTGCGCGTCGACGATGTGAACCGCCCGGCGTTCGTCGCGGCGGGGATGGGGCCGTTCTCGTATGCGCGGCCCACGCGCACCGTCGCGCTCGAGGGCTATTACGAAACGCCGGCCGACGTGCTCGAGGATGCGGGCGCGCTGTTCGACTGGTGCCGCAGCGCATATCGCGCGGCGCTGCTGGCCGGGCCGCCGAAGCGCAAGGCGAGGGTGGCGTCGAAGACGGTATCGGGAGCAGGGCCGAAAGCCGCGCCGAAAGCTGCAGCGAAGCCCGCATCGAAACCGGCGCCGAAAAAGGTGTCCGGTCCAGCGGCGAAATCCGCATCGAAACCGGTGTCGGCGCGGAAAGCGGAACCGGCCTCGAAATCGTCACGGGCGCAGGCGGCGAAGCCCGCGACGAAGCGCAAGCAGACGTAGTACCGACCGCGCGGCGCGACCGCCTCGCGATTTTTCGTTTTCCTTTCTTTCGGGCAAACCCGCACGACCCGGCGCACGCATGCATCGAGCTTGACGCACCGCACATCGTGCATGCTTCACAACGGCGGCCTCGGCGTTTATGATCGGCGCGGGTTGCGCCCGTGCCTCGCGCGACCTGCACCGGCCTCGCCGCCGGCCCCGCGAACGGCGCACCGGACGCCGCGCGGAACGCTTCCCCACTCATCATTCCAGACGGAGATAGCCGATGCTCGTCCTGATTCTCGGTTTAGCGATCTTCCTCGGTGTGCATTCGATCCGGATCGTCGCCGACGGCTGGCGGTCCGCGACGATCGGGCGGATCGGCGAGAGGGGCTGGAAGGGCGGTTACGCGATCGCATCGATCGTCGGCTTCGCGTTGATCATCTGGGGGTACGGGATCGCCCGCACGAGCGCGACGTTGCTGTGGATGTCGCCGGTCGGCGTGCGCCACCTGACGGGCATGCTGACCGCGGTCGCGTTCGTGCTGATCGCCGCGTCGTATGTGCCGCGCAACCGGATCAAGACGCTCGTCGGGCATCCGATGCTGGCCGGCGTGATGGTCTGGGCGGTGGCGCACCTGCTCGTGAACGGCACCGTGCACGCGGTCGTGCTGTTCGGTGCGTTCTTCGTGTGGTCGATCGTCGATTTTGTCGTGTCGCGTGCGCGGGATCGCCGCGACGGTGTCCGCTATCCGGCCGGCGGGCTGGCCGGCGACGTCGCGGCCGTTGCCGCCGGGCTCGTCGCCTGGGCCGTGTTCGCGCTGTTCCTGCACGGCCCGCTGATCGGCGTGCGGCCGTTCGGCTGAACGGAACGCGCGCGCCGGTCGGCTTCCCGCTCGTCAGCGGCTCTTCGCGTCGGCTGCCTGCCCGAATGACGGCTGCTTGCGCCGCAAGAAGTACGCCGCGACGATCGCGAGCGCCGTCAGCACCGTGAACCAGAACTGGAAGCGCGAATCCGGATTGAACGCCTGCGACCCCAGCACGGCGACCAGCGCCAGCAACGCGACCCAGTTCGACACCGGATAGAACCACGCGCGGAACGCCGTCGGGTCGCGTTGCTCGTGGCGCGTCTGCCGGCGCATCGCGAAGTGCGCGACGACGATGAAGATCCATACGATCATCACGAACGCGCCGCTGCTCTTCGCGAGCATCAGGAACAGATCGCCGCCGCTCACGAAGTGAATGCCGAGGATCGACACGCAGATGGCGAGGCACAGCACGAGCGCGTTCATCGGCACGCCCTTCGCGTTGGTGCGGCCGAACATCGCGGGCGCGTGGCCGCGCTGGCTCAGCGAGAACAGCATGCGCGAGTTCGAGAACAGGAACGAGTTCATCACGGACATGAACGACACGAACAGCACGATCTTCATCGCGACGGCCGCCCCCGTGAAGCCCGCCATGCCGAACAGCGACACGTACGGCGATTTCAGGTTGACCTTGTCGGTCCACGGCATGCACAGGATCAGGATCGACACCGAGCCGACGTAGAACACCATCACGCGCACGATCACGCTCTTGATCGCGCGGATCACGTTCCTGCGCGGGTTTTCCGATTCGCCCGCGGCCACGGCCGCGATCTCGCTGCCGCCGAGCGAGAAGATCACCACCATCACGCCGGCGAGCACGGGCGAGATGCCGTTCGGCATGAAGCCGCCGTGATCGGTCAGGTTCACGAGCCCCGGTGCGGGAATACGCGGCTGGAAGCCGAGCAGGATCGATGCGCCGAGCGCCATGAACACGATGATCGTCGCGACCTTCGCGAACGACAGCCAGTATTCGGCTTCGCCGAACGAGCGCACCGAGTAGGCGTTGCTCGCGATCAGCGTGACGAGCATGAACAGCGCGCCGCCCCACACAGGCAGCCACGGCAGGAAATCGTGGAGGATCGCGCCGAGCAGGATCGCTTCGACGGTGATCGTCATCATCGATTTGAACCAGTACAGCCAGCCGACCGCGAAGCCGGCCCATTCGCCGAGATAGCTGCTCGCGTACGTGGAGAACGAGCCGCAGTCGGGATGGCGGGACGCCATTTCGCCGAGCATGAACATGACCAGCGTGACGATCACGCCGCCGATCAGGTACGACAGGATCGCCGCGGGGCCGGCCGTTGCGATGATCGCGCCGGAGCCGACGAACAGGCCCGCGCCGATCACGCCGCCCAGCGCGATCATCGTGATGTGCCGTTGCTTGAGGCTTTGCCTCAACGAGTTGTCCTGCATCTCCTACCTCTAATTATTGTTGGCCGGGAACGTATCGGACGGCGCGTCGGCAAGCGTTCTGCCGCCGCACGGGCGCCGATGTCGAGGGAGCGTGGGGTGACGCGATGTGCCGGACCGCCGGCGGCGAATCGAAATGGCGGCCGCAGTGTGCCGGTCGGCGCCCGCGAGAGGGCGCCGATCGCGGCAACCCGGATTGTGGTCGGGCACCGCCGCGACGGCAAACGAGATATGCGAAAGACGTCTTGCGGTTTGCTCATCAATTGCCGCGATCGCGGCAGGGACGAGCGTGAGCTCAGATCGGCTTGACGAACAACCCGACGGTCAGCAGCGCGCCGATGCAGACGATCGCGATCCGCAGCACGCGTTCGTTTACGCGATGCAGCGCCCACGCGCCGAGCAGGCCGCCGACGATCGCGCCGCCGCCGAGCGCGATCGCCGCGCGCCAGTGCAGGTGCGGCGACGTGACGAACAGGACGACCGCCGACGCGTTCATCACGCCCGCCAGCGCGTTCTTGGTCGACGTCGCACGACGTGGCGGCAGGCCGGCCATCGTCAGCGCGGCCATCATCAGGAACCCGATGCCGCCGCCGAAGTAGCCGCCGTAGACCGCGATCAGGAACTGCGAGACCCCGGTCGCGACGGGGCCGAGATGTTGCGCGCCAGCGTCCGGTTTGCGGAAGAAACTGCCCCATGCGAACACGACCGTCGCGAACAGCACGAGCCACGGCACCAGCTGCGAGAAGATCGACGACGGCGTTTTCAGCAGCAGCAGGCCGCCGAGCGCGCCGCCGGCCACGCTGATCGCGAACAGTGCGCGAAACGGCAGCTTGCCCACGCCGCTCACCATGTTCCGGCTTGCCCAGCCCGTCGTGACCTGGCCGGGAAACAGCGCGACCGTCGACGTGATGTTGGCCGCGAGCGGCGACATTCCCGACACGATCAACGCGGGCAGCGTGACGAACGAACCGCCGCCCGCGAGGGCGTTCTGGAGGCCGGCCCACAGGCCGGCGACGATGATGAGAGCGAGCACGATCGATTGATCCGGGATATCCGACCTTGAACCGCCGACGGCCAAGCCCGCCGCGTGAGGATGCACGATGGTAATTCAGGACCGCCGTCCACGCACGCGTGTCCGCGCCATGCCGGCGATGGCCGGTGGCGGACCGCATGCGCGTCGATTATTTGTATCGAGGATTCAATTCCGCCAAAACCCCATTATTTGTTTCCTTTTCGGATTCGCCGGATCGGTTCGGGGAGGCCGGTTTTCGATGTGAATGAATATCGTTACGACGAAGGCTGAATTGGATGCCAGGTGCTCGGCAGAAATAGGTGTCGGGTTCGGAGGCGCCGTGGATGTATACGGGTTTTCCTGAAAATCCTTTTTGCCGACGAGGTTTATAGCTGGATGCGATGCGTCGGGATGCGCGATCTCAATACAGTTGCATACCGAAATCTGCTCTCGCGTTCATTCCGCTGAAGTGGGCGCGGACCCAAGCGGGCCGGGCTTTTCGAGATAACCCTGTCGCGATGAATCATTGTCTTGGCAACGAATTCGTCGAATCAATCCTGAAAATTGTTCATCTTTTTATGGTGAGAGAAAAATATATGCACGAAAGACTGAAAATATTTGTAAAAGCTTCAGCGGAGTGCAATCATGTACGTGAAAGACCGGTGTAATCTAAATGCAGGCACGAGCGGTAACATAAAAGAGAGTGATGGTGCACCGCGACAATTCGCTCTGATCAAGCGAATCGTTGGTTATTCGCGATAAAAGGAAATAACTAATATGGCGAGGGCGGTAGAGATGCAGATCCAATATCAAACAAAAAATCGCCGTACGGAAAAAATCCGCGGCACGAGGGCCATCAAACACCTCCGTCCGGCGGGGTGGCGCACTGTGTCGGGCCGTTGCCTGGCCCGCAGGGCGAACGGCTGTTCCGGCCGTCTGGACTCGCCCCTGATTCCATAGCAGCCCCGGCTCCTTTCTTCCTTTTCCGTTATAGACCGCCTCGGGTGGGCTAGCGGCTCGGCGCGTCCCGCGTGAGCCGGATACCCGATTTGCAGCGGCGCGAAATCGCGTCGTGCCCCGTCGCGCCCGTTTGGTTGAACGTTTGCCCGTCAGCGACGGGCCAGGTTTGTCATCCCTATCTACAAGGAGTCGGGCAATGGTTTCCTCGTCGGTATTGAGCAATCACGTCGATGTTCCGGTCGCCAATGGTTCGCAGGTCGTCGCGTCGCCCGGTGGTCCAGCCAATTTCCTGCTGTCGGCTCACAAGGAGGACGTGGCCAACTACGCGCGTTCCGGGAACGACCTTATCGTCGAATTCAAGGACGGCCGAACGGTGCGCGTGCAGGCGTTCTTCGAAAACGGCGCGGATTATCACAATCTCGTCTTCGTCCAGGACGACGGGCGGTTTCTCGTGCAGTTCGGCCCCGGATTGCAGGCGACCGGCGACGGAATCGTCGATTCGGCGCTCGCCTATGCGCCGATCGGCGACGGGTTGTCGACCGGTGCCCTGCTCGGCATACTCGGCGGCGTCGCCGCGGCCGGCGGCATTGCGGCAGCCGCGGCCAGCGGCGGCGGCGGGGATGGTGGCGGCAGCGGCGGCGGAACGCCGACCGGATCGGCGCGACTGACGATCGATGGGCAGCCGATTGGCGGCAACGGCAATATCGTCACGGGTCGCACGTCGCCGACGATCGCGGGTTCGGGTGCTCAGCCGAACACGACGGTGACGATCCAGGTCGATGGTCAGACGGTCGGTACGGTGACCGCGGACGCGAACGGGCACTGGTCGTACACGCCCGGTACGTTGCCCGACGGCGCCCATCAGATCACGGTGACGCAGACCGACAGTAGCGGCAATACGAGCGAACTGGGCACGGTCGGGATCGTGGTGGATACGGTCGTGCCGGAAGCGCCTGCGATTACGGCCGTCAACGACGATGCGCAACATCCGGTTGCGATCGGCGGTGCGACGAACGATACGACTCCGACGTTGAGCGGTACAGCGGAAGCGGGTAGCAGGGTGAGCGTCTATGACGGCACGACGTTGCTGGGAACGACGACGGCGGATTCGTCCGGGAAGTGGACCTTCACGCCGAGTTCGGGTTTGGGAGAGGGCGCGCACTCGATCACGGTGACTGCAACGGACACGGCAGGCAACGTGAGTGCGCCGAGTGCGGCATTCGGCTTGACGATCGATACGACGGCGCCGGCGGTGCCGACGGTGAACGCGACGGACGGTACGTCGCTGTCGGGTACGGCGGAAGCGGGCGCGACGGTCAACATCGATACGAACGGCGACGGTACGCCGGATGCAACCGTGACGGCCGACCCGAGTGGCGCGTGGATGTACACCCCCTCGACCCCGCTGCCGGTTGGCACGGTGATCGGTGTGACGGTCACCGACGCAGCAGGCAATACGGGGCCGTCTGCATCGGTAACGGTGTCGGGTGACACGACGGCGCCCGCGGTGCCGATCATCGGCACCGTGACGGACGACGTGGGCTCCGTTGTTGGCGCGATCGTTTCAGGCGGCAGTACGGATGATGCGACACCGACACTGAGCGGTACTGCGGAAGCAGGTAGCACGATCAATGTGTACGACGGCACGACGCTGCTGGGCACCACGACGGCAGATTCGTCCGGAAACTGGACATTCACACCGCCGACGGCGCTGGGGGAAGGCGCACATAGCCTGACCGTCACCGCAACCGATGCCGCAGGCAACGTAAGCACGCCAAGCACGGCATTCAACCTGACGATCGATACGACGGCGCCTGCACTGCCGACGGTGAACGCGACGGATGGTACATCGCTGTCGGGTACAGCCGAAGCAGGCGCAACGGTCAACATCGATACCAACGGCGACGGCACGCCGGACGCCACTGTGACGGCCGACCCGAGCGGCGCATGGACGTATACGCCGTCGACCCCGCTGCCAGTTGGCACGGTGATTGGCGTGACGGTCACCGATGCAGCAGGCAATACGGGGCCGTCTGCCTCGGTAACGGTGTCGGGGGATACGACGGCGCCGGCGGCCCCGGTCGTTGTTAGCGTCACGGATGACGTCGGTTCGATCGCCGGCGTGCTGACGATTGGCGCAACGACGGATGACACGACGCCGACGCTTGCCGGTACGGCGGAAGCAGGCAGCACGGTGAGCGTCTATGACGGCGCGACGTTGCTCGGCACGACGACGGCGGACCCGTCCGGAAACTGGACGTTCACGCCGCCGACGGCGCTGGGTGAAGGCGCACATAGCCTGACCGTCACTGCAACCGATGCCGCAGGCAACGTAAGCACGCCAAGCACGGCATTCAACCTGACGATCGATACGACGGCGCCTGCATTGCCGACGGTGAACGCGACGGACGGTACATCGCTGTCGGGTACAGCCGAAGCTGGCGCAACGGTCAACATCGATACCAACGGCGACGGCACGCCGGACGCAACCGTGACGGCGGACCCGAGTGGCGCATGGACGTATACGCCGTCGACCCCGCTGCCGGTTGGCACGGTGATTGGTGTGACGGCCACCGACGCAGCAGGCAATACGGGGCCGTCTGCCTCGGTAACGGTGTCGGGCGATACGACGGCACCGGCCGCACCGATCATCGGCACCGTGACAGACGACGTGGGCTCGGTTGTTGGAGCGATCGTTTCAGGCGGCAGTACGGATGACGCAACACCTACTCTTGCTGGCACGGCAGAGGCAGGTAGCACGGTGAGCGTTTATGACGGCACGACGTTGCTGGGCACGACGACGGCAGACCCGTCCGGAAACTGGACGTTCACGCCGACCACGGCGCTGGGTGAAGGCGCGCACAGCTTGACCGTCACTGCAACGGACACCGCGGGCAACGTCAGCGCACCGAGCGCGTCGTTCGCGATCACGATCGATACGACGGCGCCGGCGGTGCCGACGGTGAACGCGACAGACGGTACGTCGCTGTCGGGCACGGCGGAAGCGGGAGCGACGGTCAATATCGACACGAACGGCGACGGTACGCCGGACGCTACTGTAACGGCCGACCCGAGCGGTGCGTGGACGTATACGCCATCAACCCCGCTGCCGATCGGCACGGTGATCGGCGTGACGGTCACCGATGCGGCAGGCAATACGGGGCCGTCTGCTTCGGTGACGGTGACGGGCGATACGACGGCACCGGCCGCACCGATCATCGGCACCGTGACGGATGACGTGGGCTCCATTGTTGGTGCGATCGTCTCTGGTGGTGCTACTGATGATGCAACGCCGACATTGAGCGGTACTGCGGAAGCGGGTAGCACGATCAATGTGTACGACGGCACGACGCTGCTGGGCACGACGACGGCAGACCCGTCGGGAAACTGGACGTTCACGCCGACCGCTGGTTTGGGAGAGGGCGCACACGCAATCACGGTGACTGCAACGGATACGGCAGGCAACGTGAGTGCGCCGAGTGCGGCATTCAACCTGACAGTCGATACGACGGCGCCTGCACTGCCGACGGTGAACGCAACGGACGGTACATCGCTGTCGGGTACAGCCGAAGCGGGCGCAACGGTCAACATCGATACGAACGGCGACGGCACGCCGGACGCCACTGTGACGGCGGACCCGAGCGGCGCGTGGACGTACACGCCATCGACTCCGCTGCCGATCGGCACGGTGATCGGCGTGACCGCCACGGACGCAGCAGGCAATACGGGTCCGTCTGCCTCGGTAACGGTGACGGGCGACACGACGGCACCTGCCGCACCGGTCGTTGTTAGCGTCACGGATGACGTGGGTTCCGTTGTCGGCGCGATCGTTTCCGGCGGCAGTACGGATGACGCAACGCCTACTCTTGCTGGCACGGCAGAAGCGGGCAGCACGGTGAGCGTCTATGACGGCACGACGCTGCTGGGCACGACGACGGCAGACCCATCCGGAAACTGGACGTTCACGCCGAGCACGGCACTGGGTGAAGGCGCACATAGCCTGACCGTCACCGCAACGGACACCGCAGGCAACGTCAGCGCGCCGAGCACGGCATTCAACCTGACGGTCGACACGACGGCGCCGGCGATTCCGACGGTGAACGCGACGGACGGTACGTCGTTGTCGGGCACGGCGGAAGCGGGTGCAACAGTCAACATCGATACGAATGGCGACGGTACGCCGGATGCCACTGTGACGGCGGACCCGAGCGGCGCATGGACATATACGCCGTCGACCCCGCTGCCGGTTGGCACGGTGATTGGTGTGACGGCCACCGACGCAGCAGGCAATACGGGTCCGTCTGCATCGGTAACGGTGACGGGCGACACGACAGCGCCTGCGGCACCGATCATCGGTACCGTGACGGACGATGTGGGTTCTGTTGTTGGCGCGGTCGTTTCCGGCGGCAGTACGGATGACGCAACGCCTACTTTTGCTGGCACGGCGGAAGCAGGCAGCACGGTGAGCGTCTACGACGGCGCGACGCTGCTGGGTACCACAACAGCGGACCCCTCCGGAAACTGGACCTTCACGCCGAGCACGGGTTTGGGAGAGGGTGCACATGCGATCACGGTGACTGCAACTGATACGGCAGGCAACGTGAGTGCTCCGAGCGCATCGTTCGCGATCACAGTCGATACGACAGCCCCGGCGATTCCGACGGTGAACGCGACGGACGGTACGTCGCTGTCAGGCACGGCGGAAGCGGGTGCAACGGTCAACATCGACACGAATGGCGACGGTACCCCGGACGCCACCGTGACGGCGGACCCGAGCGGCGCGTGGACGTACACGCCATCGACCCCGTTGCCGATCGGCACGGTGATCGGTGTGACGGTCACCGACGCGGCAGGCAACACGGGGCCGTCTGCATCGGTGACGGTGACGGGTGACACGACGGCACCTGCTGCACCGGTCGTTGTAAGCGTCACGGACGACGTGGGTTCCGTTGTTGGTGCGATCGTTTCTGGTGGTGCTACTGATGATGCAACGCCGACATTGAGCGGTACTGCGGAAGCGGGTAGCACGATCAATGTGTACGACGGCACGACGCTGCTGGGCACGACGACGGCAGACCCGTCGGGAAACTGGACGTTCACGCCGACCGCTGGTTTGGGAGAGGGCGCACACGCAATCACGGTGACTGCAACGGATACGGCAGGCAACGTGAGTGCGCCGAGTGCGGCATTCAACCTGACAGTCGATACGACGGCGCCTGCACTGCCGACGGTGAACGCAACGGACGGTACATCGCTGTCGGGTACAGCCGAAGCGGGCGCAACGGTCAACATCGATACGAACGGCGACGGCACGCCGGACGCCACTGTGACGGCGGACCCGAGCGGCGCGTGGACGTACACGCCATCGACTCCGCTGCCGATCGGCACGGTGATCGGCGTGACCGCCACGGACGCGGCAGGTAACACCGGCCCGTCCGCATCGGTAACGGTTGCAGACCTGACGGCACCGGCCGCGCCGATCATCGCCACCGTCACGGACGACGTCGGTTCGATCGTCGGCCTGCTGACGACCGGTGCAACGACCGACGACACGACCCCGACGCTTGCCGGTACGGCCGAAGCAGGCAGCACGGTGAGCGTCTACGACGGCACGACGCTGCTGGGCACCACGACGGCAGACCCATCCGGAAACTGGACGTTCACGCCGACTACGGGTTTGGGAGAGGGCGCACACGCAATCACGGTGACCGCAACGGACACGGCAGGCAACGTCAGTGCACCGAGCGCGTCGTTCGCGATCACGGTCGATACGATCGCCCCGACCGCGACGGCCACGCTCACGACCCTGACCGACAACACCGGCGTGCCCAACGACTGGATCACCGGCGACACGACCCCGACTCTGGGCGGCACGCTGAACGCGGCGCTCGGCGCGGGCGACGTCGTCCAGGTCAGCCTCGACGGCGGTGCACACTGGACCAACGCGACCGTCAACGGCACGAACTGGACGTGGTATGCACCGGGCGTGTTGTCCGCGGCCGACTACACGGCGACGGTGCGCGTCGTCGATGCGGCGGGCAACCTCGGCCCGACGACCTCGCAGCTTTTCACGATCGATCCGAATGTCGCACCGGTCGTATCGGCGCAGTCGTCGGGGAACCTGCTCGGGATCATCGGCGCGAATCTGCTCAACCTGATCGATTTCAGCACGCAGCAGGCGTTCGCCGCATCGGACTACAACAACAACCTCGATCACGTGACGCTGCACTACGGCGGATTGATCGGCCTCGGGGCGCTGCAGTTCAACGCGAACCAAGCGCTGGCGAACGAGTTGGGGCTGCACTTCAACGTCGTCAACAACCCCGGGATCCTCGGCTTGATCGGGCCGTCGTCCGACCTGACGATCACGGCGGCCGACGGCGGCACGATCGACAACCTGAAGCTCAACGAGTTTCTCGGTTCGATCACGCTGAACGGCGGGCTGATCAGCATCAGCGCGCTCGACAGCGTGACGATCTCCGCGACCGACAAGACGGGCCTGTCGGCGTCGGCCACGGCCGGTCAGTTGCTGAATGCGAACCTGCTCGGCTCGACGCAGTCGGCGTCGATCATCGAGGGTACGTCGGGCAGCGACACCGTCACCGGCACGTCGGGCAACGACCGCCTGTACGGCTACGGCGGCGACGACGTGCTGAACGGCGGCGACGGCAACGACCTGCTGCGCGGCGGTGCCGGCAACGACACGCTCAACGGCGGCAACGGCAACGACATCCTGATCGGCGGCGCCGGCAACGACACGTTGACGGGCGGCGCCGGCACCGACGTGTTCCTGTGGGAAGTCGTCGGCGCGGACAACACCGGCGGCAACGGCCAGGACGTCATCACCGACTTCCAACTGGCCAGCGGCCCGAACGATACGAGCGGCGACAAGATCGATCTGTCGAAGCTGCTGGTCGGTTACACGGCCGATGCGGACGGCCCCGCGCACAACGTGGACGGCGTGCCCACGATCGACGCGGGCGACACGATCGGGCAGTTCCTGTCGGTGACGAACGTCGGCGCCGATACGGTGATCAGTATCGACCGCGACGGCGCCGGGACGGCGTTCGGTTCCGAAACCCTCGTCACGCTGAACAACGTGACGACCAACCTGGAGACCCTGCTCGCGAACCAGCAGATCATCGTCTGACCGCAGCGCAACGGGGAGGCCGGCCTGCCTCTCCGACACGGCGAGCCCCGTCGCATCGCGACGCGGGCTTGCCCGACGCATATCCATCCCCGCGGCAAGCGGGGGTTTGCTTTGCCGGACGGCTCGCCGCCGGCGTCCCGATGATGCTCAAGACAACCGCTCGTTCCAGATACACCGTGCGTCGCGCCGTTTGCGCGGCGCGCGCCGTTTTCCATCCAGGCCATGTGTTGTTCGCGATCGCGCTGCTCGACACCGCAGCGGCGGCGTTCGCGTCGTCGTCGCCGCTGCCGAGCGGCCGGCTGACCGATTCGTTCGAGACCGCGGCGCGCGTGCCGGCTGACGCGGTCCACGCGGCCGCGGCGCCGTCAGCGCATTCATCGACGCCCGCGCCGCCCGCTCCCCCCAGGCCGGCCGCTCCGCCAGTGCAGACGGCGATGGCGACGGCGTCGTTCGTGCCGCTGCCTGCCGGCATGCCCGTTGCCGCACCGCGCCGGCACGTGGCGCCGCCGTTGCCGCCCGCGGACCCGGCGCGGCGCATCGTCCTCGCGAACCTGTCCCGCGCGATGGCGCCGATCGATCCGCAAGCGCCGGTTCCGCCGCTGCATGACGGGATGACGGCAGGGGTGACGACGATCACGCCGGACAGACCGGACGCGTTCGATGTCCCCGCTGCCGGCCGCGCCGAGGATGCCGAGGATGCCGCCGGCGACTCGGGCGAAACGCTGCGCATCGCGCTCGATCGTCTGACGCTGCGCGACGCGGTCGGTGTCGCGATCGCGCGCCATCCCGACATCGGCCGCGCCCATGCGGAAGTGGCGCAAAGCGTGTCGGAGGTCGAGGTCGCGAAGGCGGCCTGGTACCCGAAGATCGACTACGGCGTGCGTCCCGGCTATGGCGGCAGCTTCGGCAGCAACGGCAACCGTACCGGCACACGTGCATCGATCGGCGTGTCGCAGTTGCTGTACGACTTCGGCCGCACGTCGGGCCGGATTTCCGCGGCGGACGCGACGCGCAGCCAGAAGCAGTACCAGCTGGCCGACACGATCGAGACGGTCGCGTACCAGACGGCGTCGACGTTCGTCGAACTGGCCGCCAGCCAGGACGTCGTCGCCGCCGCGCGGCGCCAGGTCGCCGCGCTGAGCGACACGCGCACGAAGATCCTCGATCGCGTGCGGGCCGGACTGTCGGTTTCGTCGGACCGCAACCTGGTCGAACTGGCGATCCTGCATGCGCAGGCGGAAGTGCTGAAGGCCAACACGCGTTTCGACGTCGCCGCCGCGAAGCTCACCGAACTGATCGGCGCGCGCCCGCGGCGCGTGGCGAATCTCGGCGGCACGGTGGATTTCGTCGGCGATCTCGGGTATGCCGGCGGCGACATCGAGCGAACGCCGTCGGTGCTTGCCGCGGCGGCGGCCGTCGATGCGGCCGATGCGCGCGTGCGGGTCGCGCAGTCGGAGCGCTTCCCGTCGATCGGGATCGGCGCGAGCCGGTCGATATCGAGCGGCCGCCCCAACGCCACCAACGACACGTGGATCGGTTTCGCGGTGAGCGGCAATTACTCGCTGGGCGGCCTGGCGAAACACCAGATCGCGGCCGCCGAAGCCGAGCTGCGCGCGAACCGCGAAAGCCTCGAGAACCGGCGGCTCGTCACGCGCAGCGCGCTCAAGTCGGCGGAGATCGAAGCGTCGGGCGCCGCGGCGCGCCTGAACAGCTACGAGAAGGTGACCGCGCTGTCGCGGGCGTCGCGCGACCTGTACTGGCAGGAATACATCCTGAACAAGCGTACGTTGACCGATGTCGTGAATCCGGAGCGCGACATCTTCGAATCGGAAGTCGAGTCGATCAACGCGCTGGCCGACGGCGCGATTGCACGCATCAAGGCATACGTGGCAGTCGGCAAGTTCGTCGAATTGCTGCGCGAACACGAAGGGAGTCGTCATGAATGATGCGTTTCGCGCCGGCCGCGATGCCGGCGCCGACATCGCGCGCTGGGCCGACCCGCTGATTTTCGCGGCGCGGCATCTCGGCCTGGCCGTTTCGCCGGAGCAGGTGCGCGGTGCGGCATCGTGGGCGAGCGTCGCGGACCCGGACGCGGCCGTCGTCGAAGTCGCCGCGTCCGCAGGCCTGGCCGCGCAGTTCGTCGCATTGCCGCCGGCGCGGCTCACGCCGGTGATGCTGCCGGCGCTCGCCGTGTTCGACGATGCGCATGTCGGTGTGATCGTGTCGGTTGCGGCGGGGCGTGCGGTCGTTCAATTCGTCTTCGACGGCAAGCCGCTCGAACGCGCGATCGATCTGGACGCGCCGGCGCCGGCGTGGCCGGCCCGCGTACTGATCGTCCACGAGCGGGTCGCGCGGCGTGACGAGCGCGTCGACGGCTACCTGTCCGCCAGACCCGACACCTGGCTGCACGATCTGTTCTCGGCGCAATGGAGGGTGTTGCTCGATCTCGGCGCCGGCTCGCTGTTCGGCAATCTGCTCGCGATCGCGACGTCGCTGTTCGCGATGCAGGTGTGGGACCGCGTGGTCCCGGCGCGGGCGACGCATACGCTGTGGGTGCTGGCCTCGGGTGTCGTGCTCGCGCTCGCGCTGGAACTGCTGCTGCGTACCGCGCGCGTGTCGATTGCCGATCATTTCGGCAAGCAGGCGGACCTCAAGCTGTCCGCGATGTTCTTCGCGCGCGTGCTCGACATCCGCAACGACGCGCGGCCGCGCTCGCCGGGCACGCTGGTCGCCCAGCTTCGGGACCTCGAACAGCTGCGCGAGCTGCTGACGTCGAGCACGATGGGCGTGCTGATCGACATCCCGTTCGTCGTCACGTTCCTGTTCATCATCTGGCTGCTCGGCGGGCCGCTCGCGTTCGTGCCGCTCGCGGCGATCCCGCTGCTGATCCTGCCGGGCGTGCTTGCACAGATCCCGCTGGCGAAGCTGTCGAACCGGGGGCTCGAGGAATCGGCGCTGCGCAACGCGATCCTGATGGAGGCCATCTATCGCGCCGAAGACATCAAGGCGTTGCAGGCGGAGCCGCGATTCCGGCAGCTGTGGGCGCATACGAATCGCGTGAATGCCGATATCGGCTTGCAGCAGCGCCGGCTGGCGGGCCTGCTGGTCAATCTCGCGCAGACGGTGCAGCAGCTTGCCTACGCCGGCGTGCTGGTCGCCGGCGTGTACGGCATCCTGGACTCGAGCCTGTCGTTCGGCGCCGTGCTCGCCTGTTCGATCCTGACGAGCCGCACGATCGCGCCGCTGGGGCAGATTCCCGCCGTGCTGTCGCGCATCCAGAACGTACGGGCGGGCAAGAAGGGGCTCGACAACCTGCTCGCGCTGCCGATCGACCACGATCCGGCGGTCGATGCGTATCACAAGCCGGCGCTCGTCGGCCGATATCGCTTCGAGCAGATCGGATACAGCTTCGATCCGCAGGAAAAGCCGGTGCTCAGTATTCCGAATCTGTCGATCGAGCCCGGCGAGCGGGTTGCGATTCTCGGCCGGGTCGGCGCGGGAAAGTCGACGCTGCTGAGGCTGTTCGGCGGGCTCGCGACGCCGGTGCAGGGGCGCATCCTGTTCAACGACACGCCGATGCCGCTGATCGACGTCGCCGATGTCCGCCGCGACGTCGGGATGCTGCTGCAGGAATCGAGCCTCTTCTACGGCACGCTGCGAGAGAACCTGCTGATCGCGAATCCGCTCGCCAGCGACGACGCGATGCTTGCCGCGATGAAGGTCGCGTGCGCGGACCAGTTGCTGCTGCGGCAGCCGCACGGCCTCGACATGAAGCTGCGCGAAAGCGGCCTTGGCCTGTCCGGCGGCCAGAAGCAGGCGCTGATGCTGGCCCGCGTGATTCTGCGCTCGCCGAACGTGTTGCTGCTCGACGAGCCGACCGCCTCGCTCGACGAGGCGACCGAGCGGGCGATCGTCGAGCGGCTGCAGCAATGGCTGGGCAATCGCACGTTGATCGTGGCGACCCATCGTTATCCGGTGCTGTCGATCGTCGATCGCATCATCGTGCTCGATGGCGGGCGCGTGGTGCGCGACGGTCCGAAAGACGAGGTGCTGGCCGCGTTGCGCGGCGCCGGCACGCCGGCGCCGGCGGCCGGCGGCTCGCGTCCGTTGCCGGCACGGATGGCGGGAGAGATGCAATGAGCGATTTTCCGTGGTCGGCGCACCGCGTGCGCGAAGCGGCACCCGCCCGGCGGATGCTGTGGCTGATCGTCGCCGCGCTGGCGATCTTCCTGGTGTGGTCCGTGTTCGCGAACCTCGACGAAGTCGCGGTCGGCGAAGCCAAGGTCACGCCGGCATCGAAAGGGCAGGTCATCCAGAGTCTCGAAGGCGGCATCCTGCTGGAGCTGGCGGTGCGCGAGGGCGACGTCGTCGACGCGGGCCAGCGGCTCGCGACGCTGGATCCGGTGCTCGCGCGCGCGTCGATGGAGGAAACGCTGGAGCGGATCACCGCATTGCAGGGCCGCGCCGCGCGGCTGTATGCGGAGATGAACGACCTGCCCGGCATCGACTTCCCGGCGGAACTCGCGAACGAGAAGGCCGTGACCGCGCGCGAGCGTCAGCTGTTCGTCGCCAACCGGCGCGCGTTTCGCGAAAACGTCGCCAACCTGCGCGAACAGTTGCGCCTCGCCGAGGACGAGCTCCGGATTGCGTTGCCGCTGCTGAAAACCGGCGCGACCAACGAGGTGGAGGTGCTCCGGCTGCGGCAGAAGGCTGCCGAATTCTCGACGAAGCTCGCGGCGGCGCAGAGCGAGTACTACGTCGCGCTGAAAGCCGACTACTCGAAGACGATGGCCGATCTCGAACCGCTGCTCAAGGTTCGCGAAGGCCGTGCCGATCAATTGCGACGAACCGTGATTCGCGCGCCGGCGCGCGGCATCGTGAAGGACATCCGCGTGTCGACGGTCGGCGGTGTGATTCCGCCGGGCGGCATGCTGATGGAAATCGTGCCGCTCGACGATCAGTTGTTGATCGAGGCGCGCCTCAGCCCTCGCGACATCGCGTTCGTTCATCCGGGGCAGGACGCGACCGTGAAGATCACGGCGTTCGAATCGTCGATCTACGGCTCGCTGCCGGCGAAGGTCGAGCGGATTTCGCCCGACACGATCGAAGACCAGGTCGACCGGCGCGTGTATTACTACCGCGTCTACGTGCTCACGCAGCATGCGTATCTGGAAACCCGCGACGGCAAGCGGCATCCGATCCTGCCGGGCATGGTCGCGACCGCCGAGATCCGCACCGGGCGCCGCACCGTGTTCGACTACCTCGTCAAGCCGCTGAACCGGGCCGCCGAGGCGTTGCGCGAACGCTAGTGCGCCGGCGCGGCACGATCATGCGTGCGGTGCCGAATCGCCGCGTTCGGCATCCGGATAGACGATCGTGCCGTCGTCCCGGATCACGGCGCCGGCCGTGAGCCGCGCGGGTTCCACGCGGTTGCGGCCCATGATGTGCAGCACCGTTTCGCCGCGCGCGATCAGGTAGTCGGACACGATTCGCCGATGGCAGCGCCACCACACGGCTTCCGAGCACATGATCGCGCAGCGCTGCGCGTGCCCCCGTGCGATCAACCGGTCGAGGCCCGCTCGAAACTCCGGCGACAGCGCGTAATCCGCGTAGCGGTGAAAGCTGCGGTTCGTCCAGAAATCGTTGACGTCGTCGGGCACGCCGAGCGACTTGCCGCGCAGGCCGCCGAGTTCGGCTATGTGTTCGTACGCGATGTCGGCGGCGGCGAGTGCGTCTGGCAGCGTCGCTTCGTTGAATTGCGGATGAGTGCGCGAGCGGGGCATCTTGCGGATATCCGCGAGCAGCGCGATCTCGACCGCGTCGAGCAGGTCGACGAATTCGTCGAGCGTGCGGTTCGAATGGCCGATCGTGTAGAACGGGAGCGTCATGCGTCGTCCCTGCCGGCGATGCGTTCGAGCACGCGGCCGCGATGTGCGGCGACGTGGTCGGTGCGGTCGCTCTTGATCTCGTACTGCGGATCGTCGGGCGACGCGCGATGGCGATGGCCCTTGTAGTCGAAGTCGGCGGTGTGGATCGCGACGATCGTGCCGGTCACGTAGCCGGCCTCGGAATTCCAGCGGACGTGGTCGCCCAGTCTGAATGGGGTGGTCATGCCGGGGTGCCTCCTTGTGTCGATGCGTGGCGGGCCGGCCTTCGCGACCGGGGCGGTGCGCGCCGGGAAGCCGCGGGGAAGAGCGCGCATGGATTCATTATCGGCCCGCACGCGGCGAAAGACACGGGCGTCGGCGGCGCCGTGCCGCGTGCGCAATCGGCGTGCCTTTCATTTCCGTGGAGGCCGACGAAACTGGAATTGCTCTTCTCTTTTGGAATGCTTGGGAAGGCCGGTGTATCAAGCTTCGCCGGTGCGACGCAACTCATCGGAGTGCATGTGGACTTCCAAAACTTCCAAACAAACGATTGGAAAAGTCGATGCGTGAACTGGAGTTGCGCGATTTCTGCGACGCAGGCGAATGTGTTTGGACTGGAACCGGATTGTGTTGCGTGAGGACATGTATCGGACGAGGACGCCGGCAATTGCATTCTCCGACGCAGCCCGCTGCGGGTCGCGCACTCCTGTTCAGGCACGGATCGCATTGCTCACCGGTCTCCATGGGCCAGGGGTGGTCGCAACGCTGGCCCCGTTGGCGTGCCCCGGCGCATTGAACCCGAGCGATGCGGCGCTGCCGCCGCTTAGTCATCGCGACCGGCGCCGTACGTGGGCGGTGTCGGCGCCGACACCGGCCGATTACCCAACCGGTCGAGCACCGCCTTCCAGTCGAACGGCAGCAGCGCGTGGTAGTCGAGCCCGTGGGCGGCCATCCTGTCGACGAATCCATCCTGCACGCGAGCGCATGCTTCGCTCATCTCAGGCGCGACGCCGCCTTCGCGCAGCGTGTCGCACACTTCGCGCATCTCGGCCGCGCGCCGGCGGCCATGCTCGGCGACGCGGCCGATCAGGTAGCCGGGCAGATCGGGCCGCGTCGCGAACGTGTCGAAGGTCTGCCGCAGCGACGCGAGCACCAGCGCGTCCGCACCATACGCGCGGGCCGCGCTCAGGCATTCGACGGTGAGCGCCTCGATCCCCTTGATCATCACGCTGCGGCACATTTTCGCGGCCGACGCGGCGCCGACGCGTGTCGACACGGCCCGTGCAGCGAAGCCCAGCGTGGTCAGCTCGCGTGCGACCGCATCGGCCGACGGACCGGCCAGCAGCATCGGCACTGCGAGGCCGTGCGGCGGCACGGGCGCCATCACCGCCGCTTCGACATAACGGCCGCCGGCGGCTTCGATCAACTGCTGGCCGTGCTGCTTCCGCGCCGGCGATACCGAGTTGATGTCGATGAACGTCTGGTCCGCCCGGATGTGCGCGGCGACCACGGCGGCGACTTCCGCGTCGGACGACGCCGTCACGGCCGACACGATCCAGTGCGCGTCGCGGATCGCGGCGGCAACCGTCGACGCGGCTTCGACATGCACGCGCGTAGCCTTGTCGCGCATCGCGCTCGCCGTCCTTGCATCGTCGAGTTGCCGGTCGTACATCGTCACGCGGACGTTGCGCGCGGCGAGTGCGCCGCCGAGCAGGCTGCCCGCTTCGCCGAAGCCGATGAACGCTATCGTCGGGTCGATCATGCGTGTCGCTCCTGATGAAGGTGATGCGCGGGCTGGCCGTCCGGTATCGCGACGCGTGACGGCAGCGTCGCGCTTCGGCCGGCAGCCGCAGCGTATATCGATCGAATTGTGCGGCAACGCATGGGGCGGGCGCGATGCGAATCCGGCGCGGCAGCCATGCGCTTTCGTTATCGCGCAGCGGCTGTAGCGTGCGGCGCGCGCGCGACTTCGGTCGCGACCACACGGATCGCATCGATCAACGCGCGTGCCGCCGGCGACGGTGGGCTGCCGGTGCGTGTCATCAGTCCAATGTCGCGGGCCGTTTCGCGCATCGGCACATCGAGCACGGCCAGCAACCCCGCGTCGCATTCGTAGCGCAGTTGCTGCGCGGACAGCACCGCGAGCATGTCGCTATGCAGCAGCAGGCCGCGAATCACCGCGAGGTCGGCACTTTCGACCGTCGGCATCGGCGGCTTGAGTTTCATGCGCCGGAACAGCGATTCGAACAGCCCGCGCGCGGGCGAGTGGCTGCGCGGCAGGATCCATTGCGCGCCGGCGAGGCTCGCGAGCCCGAGGTTCCGGACGCCGGCGAGCGGATGATCGTGCCGCGCGAGCACGACGAGGTTCTCGGACATCAGCCGCTCGTTTTCGAGGTCGCTCGCCGGATCGCTCGGGCGCAACGCACCGAGGATGAAGTCGACGTCGCCCGCGCGCACGCCGGCCACGAGCGCCTCGTAGGCGCTTTCGTCGGTGATCACGCGCACCTTCGGAAAGCGCGTGACGACGCGCGCGACCGCTTCGGGCAGTATCAGCGTGCGGCCGAGCGGCAGCGCACCGACGGTCACGATGCCCTGGATGCTGCCGTGCAGCGCGGCGACGTCGTCCGCGACGTGCCGCAGTTCGTTCAGCGCGCGCCGCACGTGCAGCAGGAACGTCTCGCCGTCGGCCGTCAGAAGCAGGCCGCGCGGATGTCGATGGAACAGCGCGAAACCCGCGCCGCTCTCGAGAATCCTGATCGCGCTGCTGACGGCCGGCTGCGTGACGCCGAGCGCACGCGCGGCGCTCGGCATGTGCCGGTGCCGCGCGAGCGTCGAGAACAGCTGGAGCCGCCGCGTGTTGAGCAGATACGCGGGCAGGCCGCTGTCGGCTGACGCGCGGCGGCGCGACTGGCGCAGCGCACACCAGTTCGCGAGCGCGCCGAGTTCCGCGATCACGCGTTCGCCGCGCTTGAGCGCAGCACGACCGACCGGCGTTGCGAGCATGCCGGACGGCTTGCGATCGAACAACGCTGCGCCGACGGCCGCTTCGAGTTCCTGCACCGCGCGCGTGACGGCCGACTGCGCGCGAAACAGCCTCGCGGCGGCGCGGCTCACGCTGCCCGTCTCGGCAACGCGCCGCACTGCGTACAGGCAGGCGAGGTTCGGAAGTTCGGTGTTGTCCATGGGCATTCGGGCAGTGTGCGTCGCCGGCGGCGGCACGCGCGACATGCGTGCAGCCGTACGGCCCGCGCCGGCGATGCAGCGGGTTGAACGACTTTACCGGAACGGTGGCCGCGCAGCTTGCGTCGTGCTTGTCGAGCCATCTGTTTTATTTATCGGCGGCGAATCGCCGGGCGACCGGTTGCGGCGCGTGCGCCGCCGAACGCCGACGCGCGCGCGCCATATCCGGCGGGCTTCCGGGCCATCGGAGGCGCGGTTCGCGTGCCGGTTGAAAGCTTGCCGGATAGGCGGTTTCTCCCGAATATAAGGGTTTTCCCGGACTGTGTTGCAGCGCCTGCGGCTGAGTAATTTCAATCCCGGGCGCCGCAAGCACGCGGTTGCCGGCACATCGGACCGCCATCTGATTCATTGTTCGTCCGATCACGAAAAGGGGCTGGCGTGCGACGCGGCCCCTGCAACTACGAGCGAGGCAGCGTAATGGGACGACAGCACATCATTGGAGCCGGCGCATCGGCGGGCGCATCGGCGCGCAGCACGCGGCTGTCGGACACGATCCGCGCGGGCATTCGCGGCGGCTTCGCAGGCGCGGTGCTGATCTGGGTTTACGAGGCGCTCGTGTGGGTCGGCGCGCAGCACCTGATGCCGCTCGCCGGCATCCCGCGCAACGCGACGGGGCTCGTGTTCGGCAAGGCCGCACAGGATGCGCTCGGCATCGGCGCATACTTCATCGGCACGGCGATCCATTTCGTGTTCGCGCTGTCGTGGGGCATCGTGTTCGCGGCGATCTGGCCGTGGTTCCGGCGGCGCGGCTTCGAGGCGACGTTCGTCGCGCTGTTCTTCGCGATCGTCGCATGGATCGTGATGCACGCGCTGATCATGATCGCGTCGAGCAATCATCCGAACTATTTCGACCCGAACGTGATCATCGGCGGGTTCATGTCGCATTTCGTATTCGCCGTTCCGCTCGCGCTGGTCGTCAAGCGCAGCCTTGCGCCGCAGCCGCACGGGCGCGCGTAGCGAGCGAACGCGCACGCATTCAATCGGCAACGGCCGGCACGGCCGGACCGCATCAGAGCACCACGAAGGAGCATTGGCATGGCACGGATTATCGGAGGCATCGCGGCCTCCCACACGCCCACGATCGGGTTCGCGTTCGACAAGAACAAGCGCGACGATCCGGTCTGGGCGCCGATCTTCGAAAACTTCGCGCCGCTGGCCGCGTGGCTCGCCGACAAGCGTCCCGACGTGCTGCTGTTCATCTACAACGACCACGTGACGTCGTTCTTCTTCGATCACTACTCGGCGTTGTCGCTCGGCGTCGGGCCGCAGTGGCATCCGGCGGACGAAGGCGGCGGCGCGCGCGACCTGCCGCCGATCGCCGGCCATCCTGCACTCGCCGCGCATATCGGCCAGTCGCTGATGGCCGACGAGTTCGACATGTCGTTCTTCCAGAACAAGCCGCTCGATCATGGCTGCTTTTCGCCGCTGTCGGTGCTGTGTCCGCACCGCCCCGACTGGCCGGTGCAACTCGTGCCGCTGCAGATGGGCGTGCTGCAGTTGCCGGTGCCGTCCGCGCGCCGCTTCTACCGGCTCGGCCAGGCGCTGCGCCGCGCGATCGAAAGCTTTCCGGAGGACCTGCGCGTCGCGATCGTCGCGACCGGAGGACTGTCGCATCAGGTGCACGGCGAGCGTTCGGGCTTCAACAATCCCGAATGGGACGCGCGTTTCCTCGATCTGCTCGAGCGCGACCCCGAGCGCCTGGCTGGCATGCCGCTCGGCGAATACGCGGCGCTCGGCGGCTTCGAAGGCGCCGAGGTCGTGATGTGGCTCACGATGCGCGGCGCGTTGCCGGCGGGCGTCGTGTGCCGGCACCGCGGCTACTACCTGCCGTCGATGACGGGGATCGCGACGGCCGTCTACGAGCCGGCGGACACCGACGTCGACGAGGCGGCGGCCGAGCGTCACCGGCAGCGGATCGCGGCCGAACTCGCCGGTGTCGAACAACTGCCCGGCACCTATCCGTTCACGATCGAGCGGGCCGTGCGTGCGTACCGGATCAACGACTATCTGCACCGGATGATCGAGCCCGCGCATCGCGCGCAGTTCGTGAGCGACCCAGAAGCGAGCTTTGCCGCGGCGGGCCTCAGCACGGAGGAGCGCGACCTGATCCGCCGGCGCGACTGGCTCGGCCTGCTGCGCTACGGCGTGATCTTCTTCCTGCTCGAAAAGCTCGGCGCGGTGACGGGCGTATCGAACCTGCATATCTACGCGGCGATGCGTGGCGAATCGCTGGAGGATTTCCAGCGCACGCGCAACGCGCCGGGCGCGCTGTACTCGGTGGCCGGCAAGAGCGCCGGGCCGCTCGGCTGGGACGGCGCGGACAAGCCGGGCAACACGTAACGCAGGACGAAGGCGCGCGCGGGATCGCGGCGCCTGCGGGGCCGGAAGGCCGACACGCCGGAAGCGTGCCAAACCCTATAAATAGGATGACGAATCAATAGATCGATCGTCGCCAAGGAGACAGGAGAGTCATGATGGCAAGTGGAAAGACAATCGACATCAAGTCGTTCATCGACGAGCGGCCGGTGTCGCGTTACCAGTGGCTGCTGGTCGTGCTGTGCTGCCTCGTCGTGATCGCCGACGGGATGGACGTCGCGATCATGGGGTTCGTCGCGCCGTCGGTGATTCGCGACTGGGCGATCTCGCGGCCGGAGTTCGGCCTCGTGATGAGCGCGGCGCCGATCGGACTCGTGATCGGCGCGCTGCTGGCCGGCCCGAGCGCCGACCGGTTCGGGCGCAAGCGCGTGCTGATCGCGTCGGTCTTCCTGTTCGGCGTGTTCACGATCTTGACCGCGCACGCGCACTCGCCGTTCGAGATGGCGATGCTGCGGCTACTGACCGGCATCGGTCTGGGCGCGGCGATGCCGAACACGACGACGCTGTTGTCGGAGTACGCACCGCAGCGGATGCGCGCGCTGATGATCACCGTGATGTTTACCGGCTTCAACCTCGGCTCGGCGCTGATCGGTTTCGTCGCCGGCTGGCTGATTCCGCTGCACGGCTGGCGCTCCGTGCTGTTGTTCGGCGGCGCGCTGCCGCTGCTGCTGATTCCGCTTCAGCTTTGGCTGCTGCCCGAATCGGCGCGGCTGCTGGCCGTGCGCGGCGCGCCGTCGCAGCGCATCGGCGCGCTGCTGACCCGGGTGTGTGGCGGTCGATTCAGCGGCAACGAGACGTTCGTGTCGAACGAGCCGCCACTGCCGACGCGCAAGCCGATCGGCGTGCTGTTCTCGCAAGGCTATGGCCGCGTGACGTTGTCGTTGTGGATCACCTATTTCATGGGTCTGCTGGTGATCTACCTGCTGACCGGCTGGCTGCCCACGCTGATCAAGGACGCGGGCCTGTCCGTCAGCACGGCCGCGAACGTGACGGCAATGTTCCAGATTGGCGGCACGATCGGCGCGATCGGGGTGGGCTGGCTGATGGATCGCGTACGGCCGGCGCCGGTGATCGGTATCGCGTATCTCGGCGGCGGGCTGTGCGTGGCCTTGCTCGCATGGGCCGGTGCGTTGTCGTCGTCTCTCGCGCTGCTGGTGTTCGCGGCCGGCTTCTGCATGAGCGGCGCGCAGACCGGGCTGAACGCGTACGCGCCCGGTCGCTATCCGACGGTTGCACGCGCAACTGGCGTGAGCTGGATGCTCGGAATGGGCCGCTTCGGCAGCATCTTCGGCTCGGCGATCGGCGGCGCGCTGCTCGGGTTCGGCTGGAAGTTCGACGCGATCCTGTCGATGCTCGCGGTGCCGGCCGTGCTGGCAGCGATCGCGATCGTGACGACGCAGCGTGAGGCCGTGCCCGAACCGCAGGAACTCGAAAACCCGGCGCACTGACGCACGTCGCACACCGCCGTCCGGCGCGGTCGTCGGCAGGGTGCCGGACACCTCATCAAACGCAGGAGCATCAATGATCATCGACATCCATGGCCACTACACCACCGCGCCGAAAGCGCTGGAAACGTGGCGCAATCGCCAGATCGCCGCGCTCGGCAGTCCGTCGGAGCAACCGAAGGTGGCCGAGCTGAACATCAGCGACGACGAACTGCGCGAATCGATCGAGCACAACCAGTTGCGGCTGATGCGCGAGCGCGGCCTGGACCTGACGATCTTCAGCCCGCGCGCGAGCTTCATGGCGCATCACATCGGCGATTTCGCGGTGTCCAGCACGTGGGCGGCCGTGTGCAACGAGCTGTGCCATCGCGTCCATCGACTGTTTCCCGATCGCTTCGTGCCGGCCGCGATGCTGCCGCAAAGCCCGGGCGTCGATATCGCGACCTGCATTCCGGAGCTCGTGCGTTGCGTCGAGGAATACGGTAACGTCGCGATCAACCTGAATCCGGATCCGTCCGGCGGCCACTGGACGAGCCCGCCGCTGTCGGATCGCTACTGGTACCCGATCTACGAGAAGATGGTCGAGTACGACATTCCCGCGATGATCCACGTGAGCACGAGCTGCAACGCGTGCTTCCACACGACCGGTGCGCACTACCTGAACGCCGACACCACGGCGTTCATGCAGTGCCTGACCTCCGATCTGTTCCGCGATTTTCCGACGCTGCGCTTCGTGATCCCGCACGGCGGCGGGGCGGTGCCGTATCACTGGGGACGGTTCCGCGGGCTCGCGCAGGAGCTGAAGAAGCCGCTGCTGAACGACCATCTGCTGAACAACGTGTTCTTCGATACATGCGTGTATCACCAGCCCGGCATCGACCTGCTGACCGGCGTGATTCCGGTCGACAACATCCTGTTTGCGAGCGAGATGATCGGCGCGGTGCGCGGCATCGACCCGGAGACCGGTCACTACTACGACGACACGAAGCGCTACATCGAAGCGTCGTCGCTCGATGCTCGAGCGCGTCACAAGATCTACGAAGGCAATGCGCGGCGCGTGTATCCGCGTCTCGATGCGCAACTGAAAGCGAAGGGGCTTTGATCATGACCGAACTCGGCGTGGTGTATCGCACGATCCAGCGTGCGGATCAGGATGTGGCGGCGCGGCTC
Source organism: Burkholderia sp. ABCPW 11 (assembly GCF_001523445.1). Classification (NCBI taxonomy): domain Bacteria; kingdom Pseudomonadati; phylum Pseudomonadota; class Betaproteobacteria; order Burkholderiales; family Burkholderiaceae; genus Burkholderia; species Burkholderia sp. ABCPW 11. The sequence continues at coordinate 297,652 of NZ_LOVM01000046.1, forward strand.
GGCGCGCTCGGCTCGGCAACGGTGCACGAGGCGATGGGCCGCACGGGGCTGCTGAAGCCCTACATGCGGCCGATCTATCCGCGTGCGCAGGCGTCGGGCACGGCCGTCACGGTGCTGCTGCATCCGGGCGACAACTGGATGATGCACGTGGCAGCCGAACAGATCCGGCCCGGCGACGTGGTCGTCGCGGCAATCACCGCGGATTGCACGGACGGCTATTTCGGCGACCTGCTCGCGACGAGCTTCAAGGCACGCGGCGCGCACGCGCTGATCATCGATGCCGGCGTGCGCGACGTCGCGGTGCTCGAGGCGATGCAGTTCCCGGTCTGGAGCAAGGCGATTTCGGCGAAAGGCACGATCAAGGCGACGCTCGGTTCGGTGAACGTGCCCGTCGTTTGTGCGGGTGCGCTGGTTCATCCTGGCGACGTGATCGTCGCGGACGACGACGGCGTGGCCGTGGTGCCGGGCGTGCGCGCGGCGCAGGTGCTCGAGAAGGCGGCGGCCCGGGAAGCGAACGAAGCGGCGAAGCGCGCGAAGCTCGCGTCCGGCGTGCTCGGCCTCGACATGTACGACATGCGCGAGCCGCTGCGGCAGGCCGGCCTGCGCTACATCGACTGATGCGGGCGGACGCGATGATGCAGGCACCGGAAGCGGCCGTGGCCGTCACGGGCATTTCGTCGATGGCGACGCGGCCGGTGCTCGCGCGGCTGGCCGCCGCTTACGAGCGCGACACGGGCACGCGCGTCGCGATTACGTCGGTCGGCGGCGTCGACGCCGCCCGACGCGTGCGCGACGGCGAGCCGTTCGATGTCGTCGTGCTCGCGTCCGATGCGATCGAGCGACTCGCGGCGGATGGCCACGTCGAGCCGGGCAGCCGCGTGGACGTCGCGCGATCGGGCATCGCGGTCGCGGTCGCGAGCGGCGCGCCACGGCCGGACATCGCTACCGAAGCTGCGTTGCGCGATGCGATCCTGCGCGCCGGACGGATCGGTTATTCGACCGGGCCGAGCGGCACGCACCTGATGCGCCTGTTCGCCCGCTGGGGCATCGCCGACGCGATCGCGCCGCGCATCGTACAGGCCTCGCCGGGCGTGCCGGTCGGCGCGTCGATCGCATCCGGCGACGTCGAGCTCGGCTTTCAGCAGATGAGCGAGCTGATGCACGTACCGGGCGTCGCCCTTGTCGGCGCGCTGCCCGCCGCGGTGCAGGCGGTGACGGTGTTCGCCGCCGCGGTCTTGGCCGTCACGCACGATCGCGCGGCCGCGACGCGGTTCCTCGCGTATCTGGCGTCGCCGCAAGTCGAACACATCAAGCGGGAACACGGGATGGAGCCTGCATAACGCCGATGCGGCCGGATCGATAAACGAATCGGATGGGATTCACCGTTCTTCGCAACGGGTTCTCGCGACGAGATTAGTTATGCTGATGAAGTGGTGAGTGGCAGTCCGGATCGCGCGATCTATCGAAGAATCAATACAACTCGCCGCGCAGCCCGGCCCGGGCGAGCGGCATATCCAGCAGAAAGACAGGAGACAGGCATGCAGACGAACTGCAGGGCAGGGTGGATGAGGCGCGCATGGCATCGCGCGAAACGCGCAACGTGCGATGCACTGACCAGGGCGCTGGCGATCGGCCTCGTATGGCTGTGTGCTGCGTTGACGGGCTGGCCGAATGCGGCGAATGCAGCGAGCACCGCCGGGCTCGCGAATCTTCCCGCGGTGATGCCCGCGATGTCGTGCCCGTCGGTCGCAGCGCTCGACCTGAGCGGCGTGACCGACGGCACCGTCACGATCACGTCGGCGGTGCTGCTGCCGGCCGGCACGGTCGTCGGTAACAATACGTTGCCGGCGCCGGTGTGCGACGTGAAGGGGACGATCGGCCCGGGCGCGTCGCTGTTCGAACTGCAACTGCCGACGCGGGGCTGGACGCAGCGTTACCTGCAGACGGGTTGCGGCGGCCTGTGCGGCAACCTGTCCGTCAACGCGCCGATGGCATCGACGTGCGTGCCGGTGACGAACGGGACGATCGCGATGGCTGCGACCGACATGGGCCACGAAGGGGGCAACGACGGCTCCTGGGCACTCGACCCGAAGGCGAAGCTCGACTTCGCCTATCGCGCCGAACACGCGACGGCTCAGGTCGCGAAGGCAATCATCGGCAAGTTCTATGCACGGCCCGCGCGCTATGCGTACTTCGACGGCTGCTCGGACGGCGGCCGCGAGGCGCTGATGGAGGCGCAGCGCTTTCCCGACGATTTCGATGGCATCGCCGCCGGTGCGCCGGCGAACGACCTGATCGTGCAGAACACGTTCCACCATGCATGGCCGAACGCGGTCAACACCGACCCGAAGACGGGCAACACGATCCTGCTCGCCGGCAAGCTGCCGATGCTGCACGCGGCCGTGCTGAAGGCGTGCGACGGGCTGGATGGCGTGATCGACGGCGTGATCGATAACCCGCGCGCGTGCCGGTTCGATCCCGCGACGATCATCTGCGCGCAAGGCCAGTCCACCGCGACCTGCCTGACGCCGCAGGAAGCCGACGTCGTTCGCCGGATTCACGACGGCGCGACGACCGCGGACGGCACGCGGCTCGAGCCGCTCGTCTCGCGCGAATGGGGCTCCGAGCTGAACTGGACGCTGTTCGTGCCGGCGACTGCTACCGCACAGAGCGGCACGATCGGCTTCGTGCTGCCGTTCCTGCGCTATCTCGACTACTACAACGCATCGTATCCGTCCGCCGCGATCGGCGATTTGAAGTTCACGCTCGACGGGTTCGCGAAGACGGTACCGGTGTCGAACTACCTGGCCGCGACCGATCCTGACCTGAGCCGGTTCGCCGGGCGCGGCAGCAAGCTGCTGATGTGGCACGGCCTGGAAGACCAGCACATCTCGCCGCGATCGAGCATCGAGTACTACGAAGCGATGAAGCGCTACATGGGCGACGCAAGAGTCGACCGCTTCGCGCGCTTCTACTTGTTCCCGGGCGTTGCGCACTGCGGCGGCGGGCAGGGGCCGAACGTGTTCGACATCCTGTCGCCGCTGATGGCGTGGACCGAGACGGGCGCGACGCCGGGCCAGATCGTGGCATCGATCGTCGACGGGAACGGTAATGCGACGCGCACGCGTCCGGTGTTCCCGTATCCGGCTACCGCGCGCTACACGGGCACGGGCAGCACCGACGACGCGGCGAACTTCGTCGCCGATACGCCGAAGGCCGACCCGTTCGTCGACCTGCATTGGGCCGGCGAATGGCTGTACTCGCCGGGTTACGAAGCGCAATGTCAGGCCCAGGGTTCGCAACTCGTTTGCAAGGGCGGAAACGGCTGGCATGCGTATCGTCCGTGACCCGACGGCGGTACGCGCTGATCACGACAACTCATACATTCAACAAGGCAAGGAAGGAGACGGATCGATGAAGAAGCAGGCATCACGGGTCGCGCTGACCGCCATCGCGATGGCGGCGGCCGCACCGGCGTTCGCGCAGAGCAGCGTCACGCTGTACGGGATCGTCGACAACGGGATCGGCTACCAGAGCAACGCGACGGCGCTCGGCTCGACGAGCGGCGGGAAGTCGGTGGTCAGGATGAACCAGGGCGTGTGGGCCGGCAGCCGTTTCGGCTTGAAGGGTGCGGAGGATCTCGGCGGCGGCACGAAGGCGATCTTCACGCTCGAATCGGGTTTCAACTCGGGCACCGGCGCGACGCAGTACACCGATGCGATGTTCGGGCGGCAGGCGTGGGTCGGCCTGACCCATGCGACCTACGGCACGCTGAGCGCGGGACGGCAGTACGCGTCGTACTACCAGACGATGTCGGCGTTCAGCCCGACGACGTGGATCACCGGCTACTACGGCGCGCACCCGGGCGACGTCGACGGGCTCGACACGATCTACCGCGCGAACAACACGCTCGAATACACGTCGCCGAAATGGTACGGGCTGACGCTGAGCGGCTCGTATTCGCTCGGCGGCGTGGCCGGCAGCACCAATGCCGGCTCGACATGGGCAGCCGGCATCCAGTACGCGGCCGGCCCGCTCGGCGTCGGCGTCGCGTTCGAGCGCGTGAACAATTCGAATACGGCCGGCGGCACGTGGGGCGCGAATTCGACGACGTCGAACGGCGGCGCGCAGGTAGGTGTGTCGGCGCTCACGAACGGCTACCAGACCGCGAAGGCGCAGCAGCGGTTCGCGGTGGGCCTGAGCTACCGGATCAGCGACGCGTGGGATGCGACGGCCACATACACCAACACCGAATACATCCCGGGCACGGCGTCGAAGTTCGTCAACACCGCGATTTTCAACACGGCCGGCGCGGTGCTGCACTGGAAGCCGTCGGCTGTGTGGGATTTCGGCGCAGGTTATGCGTACACGCGTGCGACCGAGGCGAACGGCATCACGGACAGCGCGCAGTATCACCAGTTCAACCTGTCGCAGTATTACTCGCTGTCGAAGCGCACGGGGCTGTACCTGCTTGAAGCATATCAGCACGCGAAGGGCAAGACGCTCGGCACGAGCGGCGCGGGCAGCATCGTCGACGCGACCGCGACGCTGGGTGACGGGTTCAACTCCGCGCCGTCGTCGACCGGGAACCAGTTCGCGTTCGGTGCGGGCATCATTCACCGGTTTTAGACGCGCCGCGCGCGTTCCGGCGCTGGACAATGGCGGCTATACGTACGCGCGGCATAGACACGCGCCTGGCGTTGCGCAGCAAGCGTGTGGCCCGCCCGGCGTTTTCAAGCCGGTCCCAGGGTTGGCGGCGGAGGTGCTTTACCTCGCCGCCGGCTTGGGCGTGACGCTGCTGATGTCGATGACGGCGACGGCGATCAATCTGGGGGCGGCTTCGGTAAGGGCCTGGAGCGGAGTCGCTCCTTCCAGTCTCGAACTCGCCTGAACAGAGTGCAACTTTAGTTCGTCGGACTATTTCCTCCGACGACATGGACGTCGATCCCCCGCTTGCCTGCATGAAATTTCATGGCGAAATTTTCACGGGAGCCCGCATGTTCGTGCAGTCCGACCGTCACGTCGCAAGCTACTACGCCGGTACCTATCCGGCGCCGATCCCGCATCGGCCGGCGCTGGACGAACGCATCGACGCCGACGTGCTGATCGTGGGGGCGGGCTTCAGCGGGCTGCATACGGCGCTGCGGCTCGCGCTTGCCGGCAAGCGCGTCGTCGTGCTCGAAGCCAGCCGCGTCGCGTGGGCCGCATCGGGCCGCAACGGCGGACAGGCGTTGCTCGGCTGGTCGTGCGACATGCAGCCGCTCGAGGATGCGCTCGGCCGCGACGGCGCGCGCCTGCTGTGGGACAGCATGCGCTGGGCAGCGGCCGAGGTGCGCGAACTGCCGGCGCGGCACGGTTTCGACATCGACTACCGGCCCGGCAGCCTGTGGGCCGCGGTGCGGCCGCGGCGCGTCGCGATGCTGGCGCAGGCGCGCGACGAGGCGGCCGAGCGGTGGGGCTACGATCGGCTGCGCGTGATCGGGCGCGACGAGATGCCTGAATGGATCGGCGGCACGCGCTATCTCGCCGCGCTCCACGATCCGGAGGCCGGCCACCTGAATCCGCTGAAGCTCGCGCTCGGCCTCGCGCGGACGATCGAGCGCGCGGGCGGCCGCATCTTCGAACGGAGCCGCGTGCTCGACTGTCGCGAGACGGCGGGCGGCCACGTCGCCCGCACGGCGTGTGGCGAAGTGCGTGCAGACGTGCTGGTGCTCGCCTGCAATGCGTACGTCGACCGGCTCGATCGCGACCTCGCGCGCCGGCTGCTGCCGGTCGGCACGTACCGGGTCGCGACGGCGCCGCTCGCGCCCGACGTCGCGCGTGCGCTGCTGCCGCGCAACAGCTGCGTGATCGACAACCAGTTCGTGCCCGACTATTTCCGCCTGAGCCCCGACAACCGGCTGCTGTTCGGCGGCGGCTGCACGTATCTCGGCGGCATCCCGGCCGATATCGCGGCGGCGACGCGCCCGCACCTCGAACGCGTGTTCCCGCAACTGGCCGGCGTGCCGCTCGACTACGCGTGGGGCGGTCACATCGACATCAGCATGCGCCGCACGCCGGACATCGGCCGCCACGGGCAACGCTTCTGGCTGCAGGGCTTTTCAGGGCACGGCGTGCTGCCGACGCTCGCCGGCGCGCGCGCGGTGGCCGACGCCGTGCTCGGCGACGCCCGCCTGCTCGCGCAGTACCAGCGCATCCGCAACCCGCGCTTCCCCGGCGGCGACCGGCTGGCCGCACCGCTCGAAGCGATCGGCAAGGCCTGGTACCGTCTGCGCGATACCGTTTGATTGCACCGGAATCCATCATGAACGAACAGGAAGAGATAGAAAGTCTGGCGATCCTGATCCGCGACCTGCGCAAGCATCGCAAGGTCACGCTGAACGATCTCGCCGAACGGATCGGCCGCTCGGTCGGCTTTCTGTCGCAGGTCGAGCGCGGGCTGTCGCGTCCGACAGTCGCGGATCTCACCGCGATCGGCGAGGCGCTCGATGTACCGACCACGTATTTCTACAGCCTGAGCAAGCCGCGCAGCGTGCCGTGGGTCACGCGGCCCGACGAACGCCGCACCGTGTATTACGCGGCCGGCATTACCGACATCCTCGTGTCGCCGAACATGCGTTCGCGCTTCTCGATCCTCGAAAGCCATCTCGCGCCGGGCGCGAGCAGCGGCGAGCGGCCGGTCGACGACAGCGACGAGCAGGGCGGCTTCGTGCTCGAAGGAGAACTGACGATCTGGCTCGACGGCGACGACACGCCGGTCACGCTCGGCCCGAACGATGCATTTCAGCTTCTCGCGCACAAGCGCTTCCGGTATGCGAACCTGACCGATGCGCCGACCCGCGTGATCTGGGTGTTCACCTGAGTGGCCGGCGGGGCGGGCGATGTCGGAGGCCGCCGCGCCACGCAGCCTGTTTGCAGTACTGATCGACCTGCGGCATGCGTTGCAACGTGCGCCGCATGAACCCGGTTCGCCGCGCTGCGGCGCCGCCATACGAGACATGGAAAGGATGAGACATGGCTGACGTCGTTCCCGCGCTGGTCGGTGAAGTCCGCGCATTCCGGCAGGCGCATCCCGAGATCCGTTATGTCGACCTGATCTGCCTCGATCTCCCCGGGCATTTCTACGGCAAGCGCTATCCGATCGACGCGCTCGAGAAAATCGCGTCGGGCGCGCTGCTGAAGCTGCCGCAGAACTGCGTGCTGCTCGGCACGCAGGGCGGCCTCTACAAGATCGGCGATTACTGCTTCAACGACGGCGATCCCGATGCGCCGCGCCGCCTGATCCCCGGCACGCTGAAGCCGGTGCGCTGGGAGCGGCAGCCGCTCGCGCAGATGCTGATCAGCTCCGACGGCACCGATTCCCCGATCGAATTCGAGCCGCGCGAGGTGCTCGCGCGCGTGCTGCGACGGTTCGCGGCGCGCGGCATCCGGCCGGTCGTCGCCTTCGAGCTCGAGTTCTACCTGTTTGCCGCGCAGCTCGAGCAAGGCATGCCGCAGTATCCGCGCGACCGCCTGAGCGACGACCGCGACGATCAGCCGAACATGCATATCGAACGCCTGTCGCGCTTCTCCGACGTGCTGCACGAGATGGTCGACGCCGCGCGCGAGCAGGGCGTCGATGCGACGGTGATCACCGCGGAGCTCGGCCCCGGTCAGTTCGAGATCAATTTCGGGCATACCGACGACGCGCTGCGCGCGGCCGACTGGTCGGCGCTGTTCTGCCGCAGCACGCGCGGCGTCGCGTTGCGGCATGGCTATCGCGCGAGCTTCATGGGCAAGCCGTACCTGCACGCGCCGGGCAGCGGGATGCACGTGCACGTGAGCCTGTACGACGAGCCGGGGCGCAACCTGCTGGCGGCGGACGGACAGCGGCCGTTGCGGCATGCGGTGGCCGGTTGCCTCGCGCTGCTGCCGCATTGCATGCCCGTGTTCGCGCCGAATCACAATGCGTTCCGGCGCTACGGGTCGATGGTGAACGCGGCGAGCCGCGCGAGCTGGGGTTTCGAGGATCGCGACGCCTGCATCCGGGTTCCTGAGTCGGACGCACGCAATCTGCGGATCGAGCACCGGCTCGCGAGCGCGGATGCGAACCCGTACCTGGTGCTTGCTGCGATCCTCAGCGGGATGGAGTACGGGCTCGATGCGCGGCTCGAGCCGATCGCGCCGCTCAACGAGGATCGCGGCAGCGGCATCGATTTTCCGAAGGAGATGCTGTCGTCGGTCGCCGCGATGCAGGATCATCCGGCCGTGCGCGACAGGCTCGGCAGCGAGTTCGTGATGGTGTACTGCGAGAACAAGCGGCAAGAGGAGCTGGATTTTCGCAACGAGATTGGCGCGCGGGAGTATCGGTGGTTTCTGTGAGTGCCGCGTGTGTCGACGAAGCCGGTCAAGGAAGTGCGCGCCAGTAGCGCACTTCTTCGATCGGCGTTCCGTCGATCTCGAAGGTCTTGACGTCGTCTTCGGAGACGAAGCCCTCCCGTTCATAGAATGCTCTTGCACGACGGTTTTCGACGAGTACCCAGAGCGATACCCATGCGTGACCCGCGGCGTGCAGCGATCGGCATGCATGCTCGACCAGCGCCGCGCCGATGCCTTGCCCGCAATGCGACGGATGCAGATAGATCGCTTCGATTTCACCCCACGCATGATCCTTGTCGGCATCGCGCGTCGGACCATAGGCGATCCAGCCTGCCGCGTCGTCGCCTGTGAACGCGAGCGCGACACGCGGGCGACCGGCGTCGAGCGCGCCGCGCCACAAGATCGTGCGTTTTTCGACCGAGAGACCGGCGAGGAACGGGGCCGGCATGATACCCGTGTAGGTGGCCTGCCACGACGCGACGTGGATGTCGGCGATGGTCGGTGCGTCGGCGGATGTGGCCGCGCGGATGTCGATCGTCGTCGTGTTCGGTGCCATGCGTGCCCCGTGTGATCGGTTGCAGTATGCCGTGTGACTGCCCGACCTTACTCGCCGAGCTTCGACGTCACGCACCCGGTGCTCGAGCATTCGCGCTCACGCTCGCGCAGGAACGACAGCCGCGACTGCGTCATGTCGTTCGCGCACTGGATATCGACGAGGTAGCTGCTGCCGCGCGCCTCGCTGCACTGCGCGTCGCGTTGTTTCAGCCACGCGAGCTGGCCGGCCTTCAGCGTCGCCTGTTGATCGCCGCTCAACTGCTTGCGCAGCCGGCCGTATTCGTCGTTGAGATCTCGGTCGGACTGCGAGAACTGCGTGCTCGTGCAATACACCTGGTCGAACGCGCTGCGCGGCTTCCCGCAGCCGGCCGCGTGCGCGGCGAACGGAACGGCGAGCGCGAGCAATGCGGAGGAGGCGAGCAGATTCTTCTTCATGGTGATGCTCCTGGCTGGGTGAAAACCGTCGAATCCGACGGGCGATGACGTCGTTCATTCGGGCGTCGTACATGCGTCGATGCCGCCCGCGATCGCGGCGGACAGGCGCTGGATCGTCTCGCGCCGCGCGAGCCGTGCTTCTTCGTCCGGATTGACGATCACGCCGGCTTCGACGAGCACGGCCGGAATCGGCGCGGTACGCAGCACGACGAGATCGTCGAAGCGATGGATGCCGAGCGACGGATCGATCAGCGGGCGGTTCTCGCCGCGGATCGGCTGCGCGTGATACAGCGAAGGCCGTTCGCCGGCCGCGACCAGCCGCTGGGCGATCGCCTTCGCGCAACGCAGGCTCTGCGCGTAGTGCGGATTGCGCGCCGACACGAACACCGAGAAGCCGCGGAATTCGCGTTGCCGGCCCGCGTCGATGAACTGCTGCTGCATCGAGTCGTGATGGATCGACACGAACAGGTTCGCATCGGGCGCCTGCGTCGAGCGCCGATCGAGCGCGATCTCGCGGCCGTCCGCCGACGTGCGCAGCACGCGGTCGCCATGCGCGGCGAGTTTGTCGGCGACCGCGCCGGACAGGTCGAGGTTGTACAGGTATTCGACGCGGCCGCTCGCACCGGTGGAGCCCGGATGCGCCGGCGTATGACCGGTGTCGACGACGATATAGCGCCCGGTCGCGGGCCCGGTAACCGGCGTGCCGGCGGTGTCGGCCGCGTGCAGCGCCAGCGGTGCGCCGAGCAGCGGGGCGCACGCGAGCACGCGCGCGGCGGCGCGCACGAGCGGGCGAAGGCGTCGGAGGGTTCGATGCGTCATTGTTGTTGTCGAGAGGGGCGTACGGCGCGTCGATCGGCGCGCCATCGTCGGCCTGCTCAATGCAGTCGGAATGTCGCGCGATTATAGCGGGTGGCGGCGCTGCAATGACGAAACGGCTGTCGTCGCACCGGCCGAAAGCCCACGCTCAGGCCGCCCGCGCCGGGCCGCGCGCATGGCGTCAAGGGCGCCGTGCGCATGTCGGGATGGCGCGCGCGCAGCGTACGGCCGCGGTGCGCCGGTCAGCGCGGCAGCGCTTCGGCTTCGGCCCAGCGCTTGAACGAATCGAGGCGCCGGCGCGTTTGCACGAGATAGAACGCACCGATCAGCGGTTCGAGCAGCCAGCGCAGCCAGGATGGCTGCGCACGGAAGTGGTACGTGAATTTCACCTCGGTCGACCCGGGCGTGTGCTCGGTGAAGTTCCAACTGCCGCTGAAGCGTTCGAGCACCTTCGGCCCTTCGACCATTTCGACGGCGGCGACCTGCGGCGGACGGTACGAGATGTAGCGCGACACCATCGTCGCGCCCGACTGGCTGCGACAGAACGCGTCGACGCCGACATCGGCGGTCGTTCCGTCGAGCAGATACGCATCGATGAGAAAGTTGTCCCACACGAGCCGCCGTCCGTAATCCTGCGACCACGTGAACAGGCGCCTGCGATCGACCCCGACGGTTCGGCTGACTGAGATCCTCATGAGGGCGGGCGCCAGCGGCGCGGATTGGGATGCGATCGAGTGTACTGCGTCAAAAACGCGTGTTTCGTCAGACTTCGTCAAGTCGAGCGTGTGCTCGAATACGCCCGATTGACGCACCTCGGGAATTACCCTAGGATTCATTCCAACCCTTCGGGACAGACCCGGAGCGTTTCAATCTCTTGAGGGAGCCTCATGAGTACGCAACAGAACCGGCGCTTCGACGCGCTCGTTTTCATTGGTCGTTTCCAGCCTCCGCATCGCGGTCACCTGAACGTGCTGAAGTCGGCACTGAGCCGGGCCGAGCGCGTGTGCGTGCTGATCGGGTCGACCGACAAGCCCCGCACCATCAAGGATCCGTTCTCGTTCGACGAGCGCCGCCAGATGCTGGCTTCGCTGCTCGACGCGTCCGAGTGCGATCGCGTGACGATCGCGCCGCTGCAGGATTCGACCTACAACGACGGCGACTGGGTGCGCTGGGTGCAGGAGGCCGTCGCGTCCACGCTCGGCGACATCGCGCAGCGCAAGGTCGGGCTCATCGGCCACGAGAAGGACGCCACGTCGTATTACCTGCGGATGTTCCCGCAATGGGAGCTCGTCGACGTCGACGCGACGGAAGACATTTCCGCCACCGAGATCCGCGACCAGTATTTCGCCGAACGAACCAACAGCTTCGTGCAGTGGGCCGTGCCGGAACCCGTGTTCGGCTGGCTCGAGCGTTTCCGTACGCAGCCGGAGTTCGCGCAACTGAAGTCCGAGGCGGAATTCATCGCCGCGTACCGCAAGGCCTGGGCCGCTGCGCCGTATCCCGTCACGTTCGTGACGGTCGATGCGGTGGTCGTGCACTCCGGGCATATCCTGCTCGTGCGCCGCCGCAGCGAACCGGGCCGCGGCCTGTGGGCGCTGCCGGGCGGATTCGTGAACCAGGACGAGCGGCTCGATGCCGCATGCATCCGCGAGCTACGCGAGGAAACCGGCCTCAAGCTGCCGGAGCCCGTGCTGCGTGGCTCGATCAAGGATCGGCAGGTGTTCGATCACCCGACGCGGTCGCTGCGTGGCCGCACGATCACGCATGCGTGCCTGTTCAACTTTCCGACCGGCGAGCTGCCGCGCGTGAAGGGCAGCGACGACGCCGACAAGGCGCGCTGGGTTCCGCTCAACGAATTCGCGCAGATGCGCAACGTGATGTTCGAGGATCACTTCGACATCGCGTATCACTTCCTGGGGAAGCTGTGACCCGCTGATTCCCCGCATTCGGTCCGCCGCGACAGACGCGGCGGCACTTCAACGGCCTAGAGGAGCTCTAGCCATGCAAAACGATCCCGGCGGCTTTGCCTCGGTTCTTTCCAATCCGATTCTCAATACGGATTCGTACAAGGCTTCCCACTTCCTGCAATATCCGCCGGACGCATCGGCGATGTTCTCGTACGTCGAATCGCGCGGCGGCCGATACGACCGCACGCTGTTCTTCGGCCTCCAGATGCTGCTGAAGGAATATCTGTGCAAGCCGGTCACGCACGCGATGATCGACGACGCGCGCGATTTCTTCGCCGTGCACGGCGAGCCGTTCGACGAAGCAGGATGGCGCCATATCGTCGAGCACTACGACGGCTACCTGCCGGTGAAGATCCGCGCGGTGCCGGAGGGTTCGATCGTGCCGGTGCACAACGTGCTGATGACGGTCGAATGCGAGGACCCGCAGGTGTTCTGGCTCGCGTCGTATCTCGAGACGATGCTGTTGCGCATCTGGTATCCGGTGACGGTGGCGACCCGCAGCTGGCATGTGCGCCAAACGATTCGCCGCTTCCTCGAAAGGACCGACGACGATCTCGCGCAACTGCCGTTCAAGCTGCACGACTTCGGCGCGCGCGGCGTGTCGAGCGCGGAATCGGCCGCGATCGGCGGCGCCGCGCACCTCGTGAGCTTCATGGGTTCGGACACGGTGCTCGGCGTGCTGGCCGCGAACCGCTTCTATCGCGAGCCGATGGCCGCCTATTCGGTGCCGGCGGCCGAGCACAGCACGATCACGTCTTGGGGGCGCGAAGGCGAGGCCGATGCGTACCGCAACATGATCGGCCGCTTCGGGTTGCCGGGCGCGATCGTATCGGTCGTGTCGGACTCCTACGATCTGTTTGCCGCACTCGATCTGTGGGGCGGCGAACTTCGGCAGTCGGTGATCGATTCGGGCGCGACGCTCGTCGTGCGCCCCGATTCCGGCGACCCGGTGACGATCGTGCTGCAGACGGTGCGGGCGCTCGATGCGTCGTTCGGTTCGACCGTGAACGGCAAGGGGCGGCGCGTGCTGAACCGCGTGCGCGTGATCCAGGGCGACGGCGTCGACGAGCAGTCGATCGAAGCGATCCTCGTCGCGCTCGACGAGGCGGGCTACGCGGCCGGCAACGTCGTATTCGGCATGGGCGGCGCGTTGTTGCAGCGAGTGAACCGCGATACGCAGCGCTTTGCGATGAAGTGTTCGGCCGTGCGGCGCGGCGGTGTGTGGCACGACGTCCGCAAGGACCCGGTCACCGATCGGGGCAAGCGCTCCAAGGCGGGGCAGCTCACGCTGCTGCGCAATCGCCGCACCGGCGAGTATCGGACGGTGACGCTGCCGGTTGCGTGGGACGATCGTGCGCTGGAAGGCGAATGGGACGAGGCGCTCGAGACGGTGTTCGACACCGGGCGTTTGCTCGTCGATACGTCGTTCGCCGAGGTGCGGGCGAGGGCGCACGCGGGGGAAGCGTGACGCAGGCGGCGGGGCATCCCGCCGCGGCACGGCCGGTTCGCGTCACTTGCCGGCCAGCACCCGGCCGCCGGCATCCGCCGGCGTGCCGCCGCGTTCCACCCCACGCGCCGCGTCCATTGCCCGCGCAAGCGCATCGAACACGGCGGGCCCCTTGCAGCGCGACACGTTGAAGCGCATGTACGACGTCGCGCTGCGCGACACGCTGAATACGTCGCCGGGCGCGAGCACCACGTCGCGGTCCAGCGCGTGGCGCGCGACGCGCGCGGCGTCGAGCCCGTCCGGCAATTGCGCCCACACGAACAACCCGCCGCGCGGCTCCGTCCAGATCGCGAGGCCGGCTCGCGCGAGGCGCCGGATCGTTTCGCCCATCGCATCCGCGAGACGCGCGCGCAGGCTGTCGAGATGGCGTCGGTACGTGCCGTCGATCAGCAGCCGGTGCACGACGTTCGCGCCGATCTGCGCGTTGCCGAACGATGTCGCGAGTTTCAGGTCGACGAGCGCGTCGATCCATTCCGGGCGCGCGGCGACATAGCCGCAGCGGATCGCGGCCGACAGCGTCTTCGAGAAGCTGCCGATCGACACGACGCGCGACAGTCCGTCGAACGCCGCGAGGCGCGGCGCGGGCGTGCTCTCGAAATCCGCGAAGATGTCGTCCTCGACGATCAGCAGCCCGTGCTCGGCCGCGAGCGTCAGCAGCCGGTGCGCGACGGGCGGCGCGAGCGTCGCGCCGGTGGGGTTGTGCAGTGCCGCGTTGGTGATGTACAGGCGCGGCCGGTGCTCGGCGAGTACTTTCTCGAAGCGCACGAGATCGGGGCCGTTCGGCGTGAACGGTACGCTGACGATCCGCGCGCGGTGCGCGCGCAGCAGCGCCTGGAAGTTGAAGTAGCACGGATCGTCGAGCACGACGGTATCGCCGGGTTCCAGCAGCAGGCGGCACACGAGGTCGAGCGCGTGCGTGCCGCCGTCGGTCAGCATGATCTGCGCGGGTTCCGCGTGCACGCCGTGCTGCGCGAGCCGCCATGCAAGCTGCTGGCGCAGCGCGGGCAGGCCGAGCGGCGTCGCATAGTCGGTCAGCGCATCGGATTCGTCGCGCGACACGGCGCGCAGCGCGCGACGCAGGCTTTCGTCGGGCAGCCACGACGACGGCAACCATCCGCAGCCGGGCTTCACCGACGTCGGCGCCGCTTCGAGCGACTGGCGCGACAGCCACAGCGGATCGAGCTCGCGATCGAGGCGCGGGCCCAGCTCGGCGAGCGCGAGCGGCGGGGCGTGGCCCGACACGTAGAAGCCCGAACCGCGCCGCGCGACGAGCACGCCTTCGCTCGCGAGCCGCTCATACGCATCGACGACCGTCGATTTCGACACGCCGAGGGCGTCGGCCATCATCCGGATCGACGGCACGCGCGCACCGGGCATCAGCGCGCGGCTCGCGATCCGCGCGCGCAGGGTATCCATGACGGTTTCCACACGCGTGCGCGACGGCGCGGGCGGAGCGGGAATCGGGGTGGAATGGCTCATGGCGAACGATGAACTGTACGGCCGGTTGTTCAGTACAGTTTGTCTGAATTGTATTGGGCTGTAGCTTACGCCGTTTTTGCCGACGGCGGATCATCGGTCATCCATCTTCCATTCAGGGTTGACCGTGCAAAAGACGACCGACGGATGGCTCAGCGGCATGCTGGGCGTCATCATCTTCAGTGGCTCGCTGCCCGCGACGCGTGTCGCGGTGCAGGGGCTCGACCCGCTGTTCCTCACGTTCGCGCGCGCGACGATCGCCGGTGCGCTCGGCCTGCTGCTGCTCGTCGTGCTGAAGCAGAAGCGGCCGTCGCGTGCCGAGGCCGTGTCGCTGGCCGTCGTCGCGCTCGGTGTCGTGGTCGGATTCCCGTTGCTGACGGCGCTTGCGCTGAAGCACGTGACGTCGGCGCATGCGATCGTGTTCGTCGGGTTGCTGCCGCTTGCGACCGCGCTGTTCGGCGTGTGGCGCGGCGGCGAACGGCCGCGGCTGCCGTTCTGGATCTTCTCGATCGTCGGCAGCGGTGCGGTGGCCGCGTTCGCGCTGCGCAACGGCGGGCAGGCGTCGGTGCTCGGCGATGCGCTGATGCTGGCCGCGATCGTCGCGTGCGGGCTCGGTTATGCGGAAGGCGCGCGGCTGTCGCGCCAGCTCGGCGGCTGGCAGGTGATCTCGTGGGCGCTGGTGCTGTCGCTGCCGCTGATGTTGCCGCTCACGTGGCTGACCTGGCCCGCGTCGTTCGACGGCGTCGACGCCGCCGCGCTGTGGGGGCTCGCGTACGTGTCGCTGTTCAGCATGTTGATCGGCTTCGTGTTCTGGTATCGCGGGCTTGCACTCGGCGGGATCGCGGGCGTCGGCCAGTTGCAGTTGCTGCAGCCGTTCTTCGGCTTGCTGCTCGCGGCGGGGCTGCTGCACGAGACGGTGCCGCCGTCGATGGTCGTCGTGACGGTCGTGGTGGTCGGCTGCGTGGCGGGTGCGAAGTACTTCTCGAAGATGGCGCCCGTGCAGCGCGCGGGATGAGGCAGGCGCCGCGGCGTGCCGCGCATCGGGCCGACGTTACCCGATGCGAGGCCGACGGCAACGCGATGGCTGCCGATGCGCACGATCGCGATCGTGAACCCGGCCCGAAGCAAAACGGCCAGGCTGCCGGTAGCGGCAAACCTGGCCGTTGGCGTTCGTCACGCCGTCCGCGTGTTACTCGAACGTCTCCAGCGCGAGCAATTCGCCGATCGTCTGCCGGCGGCGGATCAGTCGCGGCGTACCGCGATCGACCAGCACTTCCGGCGCGAGCGGCCGGCTGTTGTAGTTCGAGGACATCGACGCGCCATACGCACCCGCGTCGTGCAGGAACAGCAGGTCGCCGATCTGCGGCTGCGCGAGCTTGCGGTGCGTGACCACCCCGCCGGCATCCTGCGTGAACACGTCGCCCGATTCGCACAGCGGCCCGGCGATCGCGAGATCGACGAGCGGCCGGCCGGCGGGCAGCGCGCCGTCGTGCGCGTGCACCGATACCGCGTGATAGCTGCCGTACATCGACGGGCGCATCAGGTCGTTGAAGCCCGCGTCGATCAGCACGAAATCGTGTTTCGGCCGACGGTTGACGGCCTGTACTTCGGTGACGAGCGTGCCGGCTTCGGCGACGAGAAAGCGGCCCGGTTCGATCTCGATGCGCACCGGATGGCCGAGATGCCGTTCGATCCGCTTGCGCGCGGCGTCCCACTGGCTGAAGTAGTGATCGACGTCGACACGCGGCTCGCCGTCGCGATACGGAATCGACAGGCCGCCGCCGGCCGAGATCGCGTCGATGTCGTGGCCGAGCGACGTGACGAGATCGACCATCGCGTCGCACACCTGCGACAGGTGGCCATAGTCGACGCCCGAACCGATGTGCATGTGGATGCCGACCAGCTTCAGCCCGTACTGGCGCACGATCTCGATCGCGCGCGGCACGTCGTCGATCCAGATGCCGTGCTTGCTCTGCGGGCCGCCGGTGTTGGTCTTGTTGCTGTGGCCGTGGCCGAAACCGGGATTGACGCGCAGCCACACGCGGTGGCCGGGCGCATGCTCGCCGATGCGCGCGAGCATGTCGAGCGAACCGGCGTTCACGG
The DNA here is from genome assembly GCF_001523445.1 of Burkholderia sp. ABCPW 11. NCBI lineage: Bacteria > Pseudomonadati > Pseudomonadota > Betaproteobacteria > Burkholderiales > Burkholderiaceae > Burkholderia > Burkholderia sp. ABCPW 11. Next base: position 314,869 of record NZ_LOVM01000046.1, read on the forward strand.
TCACGCCATGCTTGAGCACCGCCGCGAGCGTCGGGCGATCGATCAGGTCGGCCGTGAACACGACGCCTTCCGGCTCGCCGCCCGGGCTGAAACCGGCCGCGAGGCTGCGTTCGATCTCGCCGAGCGACACGGCGTCGACACACGCGCCTTCCTCGCGCATCAGCTTCAGGATATGGACGTTCGAATTCGCCTTCTGCGCATAGCGGATCACGTCGAACTGGCGCAATTGGGCAATGCGGTTGCGGATGACGTCGGCGTCGTACACCCACAGCGGGGTGCCGTATTGCTGCGCGAGCGTCGCGAGCTGGCGGGAATCGAGGGACATGGCGGATGAATCGGATCGAATGAACGGATAACCGGATGATGCGCCTGATTGGCTATACAGTAAAATGCCTATCTATCGATATTCGATTCATTTTTGATATATACGATCATGCTGACGCACCGTCATATCGAGGTTTTTCGCGCGCTGATGGTCACCGGCAGCACGACGCGCGCAGCCGAAATGCTGTACACGTCGCAGCCGACCGTCAGCCGCGAGCTGGCGCGGATGGAGCAGGTCGTCGGCTTTACGTTGTTCGAGCGCGCGCACGGCCGGTTGCGGCCGACGATGGCCGCGCTCACGCTGTTCGACGACGTGCGGCTCGCGTATGTGGGGCTCGAACGCGTCGCGGCGACGGCCGCGCGCCTGCGCGAGTTTCGCGACGGGCAACTGTCGGTGATCGCGTTGCCGGCGTTCTCGCACGCGATCCTGCCCGGTGCGTGCCGGCGCTTTCACGGGGCGCATGCGGGCGTCAGCGTGTCGGTCGCGACGCAGGAGTCGCCGGTGCTGGAGGAGTGGCTCACGGCCCAACGTTACGACCTCGGGTTGACCGAGCGCGACGTCGCGCCGGCCGGCACCGTACTCACGCCGCTGCTCGAAGTCGACGAGGTGTGCGTGCTGCCCGACGGCCACCCGCTGCTCGCGCAGGACGCGATCGACCTGCCGGATCTCGCCGACCGCCCGTTCGTGAGCTTGTCGCTGAACGATCCGTACCGCATCCTGATCGACGAGGCATTCGCGCAGCTCGGCGTCGCGCCGCGTTCGGTGGTCGACACCCCGTCGGCGGTGTCGGTGTGTGCGTTCGTGCGGCAAGGGCTCGGGGCTGCGATCGTCAACCCGCTCACGGCGCTCGATTTCGTCGGGCGCGACCTGCACGTGCGGCCGCTGACGCGCTCGTTTCCGTACCGGGTCAGCGTGGTCGTGCCCGAGCACCGGCCGAAGAGCCTGCTCGTCGATGCGTTCGCCGATGCGCTGCGCGGCGAAGCGAAGGCGATCCGCCGCCGGCTGGCCGCACTCCTCGGCTAGCGGCGCCGCCGTATGATGGTCGTTTCGCCGCCATCGTCCTCGTTTTCCGGAATCCCGTCATGACCGACGCATCGTCTTTCCTCGAGCAACCGACCCTCGCCGGTGAGCGTGTCGTCCTCCGCCCGCTCGTCGTATCCGACCGGCAGGCGCTGCTGGACGCCGCGGCCGACGGCGAGTTGTGGAATCTCACGGTCACGGTCGTGCCGGGCGCGCAGACGGTCGACGCGTACATCGACACGGCGTTGCAGGGGAGAGCGGCCGGCACCGTGATGCCGTTCGTGATCGTCGATCGCGCGTCGGGCCGTGCAATCGGCAGTACGCGCTTCTGGAAAATCGATCGCAAGAATCGCAAGCTCGAGATCGGTCATACGTGGCTGAGCGAATCGGCGCAGCGTACGCGCGCGAATACCGAAGCGAAGTGGTTGCTGCTGGCTTATGCGTTCGACACGCTGCAATGCGTGCGCGTGCAGTTCACGACGGACGAGCTGAACGAGAAATCGCGCGCGGCGATCCTGCGGCTCGGTGCGAAACAGGAGGGCATCGTGCGCCACGAACGGATCATGCCGGATGGCCGCAAGCGCAACTCGGTGCGCTTCAGCATCATCGACGACGAATGGCCGGAAGTGCGTGCGCGACTCGAGGCGAAGCTGACGACGTAACCCGTGACGCGGGACGCTCGACGTGCGTCGCGCCGCCGGCAGGGGAGGCGGCAGCGCGACGGCGGAGGAAACGGTGCGCCGCGCACGATGCGCGGCGCTGCATCGCCTTACTGCGCCGATGCGAGGTGATGACGCTGCGCGAGCTTCTGCGCGTCCGCGTAGTGCGCCTGCAGGATCGGCAGCGCCTGGCGTGCGACTTCCTTCAGCTTGGTGTCGCGGCCCGACGCGATTTCGGCCTGGAACGCCGAGATCGCCTTCTGCTGGCCGGCGAGCGCGACCTGTTCGATATAGGCCTTGTCGAACTCGGCGCCGCGCAGGCTCTTGATGCTGTTCAGCACGGTCGTGTCCGGGTCGTTGGCCGGCACGTCGACGCCGCGCGGGCTTGCCGCGCGCATCGCCTGGATGATCTTTGCATCGTCGGTCGACACGCGTTGCGCGAACGCCTTGACCTGGCTGTCCGACGTGCGCGAATCGGCGATGCGTGCCGCGTCGTGCTGGGTCGACACGGTCTTCGTGCCGTCCGTGATGAAGGCCTGGTCGGCTTCGTGAATGCGCGTCGCGGTCGCGGCCGGCGCAGCGGACGCGCCGGGCGCCGGTTGCGCGGTTTGCGCGGTCGCCGTCACGGCGACGAGAAGCAGGCCAGCGGCAGACAAGGCAAGGCGCGAAATATGGGGAAAGCGGTTCATGGGACCTCCTTTCGATCGGGGCTCTGGTTGAAAAACGGATCGTGCGATCCGTCGCTGTGCGAGAGACCGGGCGCGCCCGGGCCGGAGTCGACCGCCGCTCTGCCGCGGCGCCGGTCGAAGTGGGTTGTCCGGCCCGACTGATTCTAGGAGAGCGCTCGGGTAGCAGGTGCAACCGTGCTGTGGTTTGTGTAACGGTTGGTAAGACGAATCGAGGGGCATGCGTGCAGCCCGGTAGCGAGTACCTGATGCGCATGCGGCGATGGCAATTTTTGCGCGCGCGTGGCGCATGCAATGCATGAGATGCGCGTGCGTGTCATCTGCAATTCATCGGCGTGATGGCGTCGCAGCCGTGGCCGTCGCGATGGCCGCGCATCGGGCGAGTGGGCTGCGTGAGGGCGTGGCGTGCGTGAAGCGTTACACGCGATCGAGCAGCGCATCGAGGCGCGGCAGCAACGGCGTCGCGCAATGTGCCTGCAACGCGTCGGGTGCCGTGTAGCCCCACGCGACACCCTGAAAGGCGATACGTGCATGCCGTGCCGCGTCTGCGTCGCGGATTTCGTCGCCGACGTACAGCACTTCGTCGGCGCGCACGCCGGCCTCGCGAACGAGCGCGCGCAGACGGCGCGCCTTGCCGAACAGCGGAATGCCGCAGGCGAAATGGTCGACGCGCGCGCCGGCGCGCGGGCCGAGCCGGTCACGCACGATCTCCTCGGTATTCGACGTGGCGATCGCGATGCGGATGCCGCGCGCGGCGAGCGCGTCGAACGTTTCGTCGACCCCGGGGAACAGCCGCACGTGCGCGACGCGCGACCGCATCAGGCGGCGCATGTCGATCGTCACGCGCGGCACTTTCCACATCGGCACCTCGAGCGCGCGGACGATGTCGCGCGCCGACATGCCGCGCAGCGCCGGGCGCAGTTCGGGCGTGGCGTCGCGAAAGCCGTGCAGGCGCGACGCCTCCGACAGCGCGGCGAGAAAACTGTCGAGCGAATCGGCGAGCGTGCCGTCGAAGTCGAAGGCGACGAGGCGGTAGGTCATGAAGCAGCGTCTCGGTTTATCGGCGGATGCCATTGTCGCCGAATCGAGGATGAGCAGTGCGGCTGTTCGTCCACGGCGGACACTGGTGCCCCTTGTTCCGCACCCCACGGCGCGGTATCGTCGATGCTCCGCCTTCCGCCCCTCGCACCGGAGAACAGACGTGCCCGCTGCCACTCCCGCCACGCTCAGATTTTCCACCGACAAGCGCGAACTCGACATCGACGCGATCTTCGAATTCCTGCATCGCGACGCGTACTGGTCGCAGGGCATTCCGCGCGACGTGGTCGAGCGGGCGATCGAGGGCTCGCTGTGCTTCGGCGCGTACGTCGGCGACCGGCTCGTCGGGTTCGCGCGGCTCGTCACCGATCACGCGACGTTCGCGTATCTGTGCGACGTGTTCGTGTTGCCGGCCGAACGCGGCAACGGCTACGGCCGCGCACTGATCGACCATGTATTCGCGCAGGAGATGGTGCAGCGGCTGCGCCGCATCATGCTCGTCACGACCGACGCGCACGAACTCTATCGGCCGGTCGGTTTCGGTCCGCCCGCGAATCCCGAGCGGCTGATGGAGATCCGCCGCCCCGACATCTACACGAAACGCTGACGGGCGGCGCAGCGCATACAATACGCGCTTTCCGTTTTTGCCGAAGAGAAGCCACCATGACCGAACAGGAAGCCGAACAGCTCGCGACGCACCGCCACTACAAGGGCGGCCTGTACCGCTACATCGGCGTTGCGCGCCACTCCGAAACCGAGGAATCGGTGGTCGTCTACGAGCATCTGTGGCCGCATGCGCGCGGGCTGTGGGTGCGGCCGGAGGCGATGTTCAACGGCAATCTCGAAGACGGCACGCCGCGTTTTCGCAAGCTGCGCGACTGATCCGCGGCCGGCGGCGCGCGCCGCAAGGTAGGCCGGTTGCGTGAGCGAGCGTACGCGCGTTACGTACCGGCGAGGGCCTTCACCAGTTCCGGCGGTGCATGCCTGACCGTCACCTCCGGCGTGCCGTGCCACGCCGCGAGTTTCTTCACGGCCTTTGCAACATCGGTCGCGAGCCCGGTGCCGAACCGCACGCCCGGCTCGACGTGCACGGCTTTCAGCTCGAACGTGCCGAGCGTGCGGTGCGCTTTCGCGTCGACGCGGCCCACCAGCCGGCCGCGATGCAGCACGGGCAGGCAGAAATAGCCGTAGCGCCGCTTGTGCGCGGGCGTATAGCACTCGATCGTGTAATCGAAACCGAACAGCGTCGACGCGCGCCGGCGATCCCACACGACCGGGTCGAACGGCGACAGCAGCGTCGTAACCGTCGAGCGCAGCGTATCGGCCGCCGCCGCCGGCAGCAGCGCATCGAGCGAGCGATGTACGTAGGCCGGCTCCTTCCAGTCGTCGATCTGCACCGGAATCAGGTCGCCGGCCTCGGCGAGCCGCTCGAGTTCCGCGCGGTACGAACGGCGCGGCAGCCGATAGTAGTCGGCCACCCAGTCCGCGCGCACGACGCCGAGCGCGCGACACGTGTAGTCGAGCAGCGCGGGCAGTACGGCCTCGCGCGGCGGCAGGTCGCGCGTATCGTCCCAGTCCGGCAGCACGCGTTCGCGCACGTCGTACACGCGCTGGAAATTGCGGCGCTCCGACACCATCAGCTCGCCCGTCGTGAACAGCACTTCCAGGTGACGCTTTTCCGGCTTGCGATCCCACCAGCCGTTGCCCTTCACGCCGTCCTCGCGCGCGAAATCGGCTGACCGCACCGGGCCTTCCTCGCGAATCCGCGCAAGCAGCCGTTCGATCTCCGGACGATTCTGCGCGTGCCATTCGGCCGCATATTTCCAGCCCATCCCCGACGGATCGAGCATCTTGTAGCGCATCAGCCCGAATTGCTCGATCGGCAGGAAACACGCTTCGTGCGACCAGTATTCGAACAGGCGCGCCTCGGCGAGATGTTCGTCGAGCCAGTGCGGCGAGAAATCGCCGAGACGGCTGAACAGCACGAGATAAGGGCTGCGCGCGACGACGTGGATGGTGTCGATCTGCAACTGCGCCATCCGGCGGATCGTATCGAGCACGTCGGACTTGGTCGCCTTGCGGCGCGGCGGCGTGAGCAGGCCCTGGGCGGCGAGATGCAGTGCGCGGGCGGCGGCGGGCGAGAGCGTGAGCATCGGAAGGACGGTCGAGGGTGGCGATCGGGAACCACTTTAGCGCGAAAGCGGCGCGCGCGTGCGACGCGCGGCCGCAACGCGTCTGACAATGGTTGACAGATGCGTTTTGCAAGTTTCCCTATAGTGCAGTTCATGGCGCGACGACAAATGCGCGCAACGATTCCGCTTCCGACGCACATATGTCCATGGCACGCAGGAAGCGAATCCGGGATTCCCAACCCCCATCGGGAGCCCCGGAGCCCTGAGCGGACATCCATGCGGCTGTGCACCGGCCCCGTGTGGATGTCCGCTGATTTTTTTGTTTTTCCGGTTTGGCGTCCGTTGCTGCGCGACAGGTCATGCCGCCGCGCCGGCCGCTTGATGCCGCTCATTGCCGCTTGCCGCGCGCGACTTCGTCGCCGGCGCCGGGCGGCAGCCGCCGCGTGATCGGAATCGACGCGAACGAGCACAGCCCGACCACCAGGAACGCGGGCCAGAAATCCGACCACACCATCGCCTGATGGCCCTGGAGCCAGTGCGACACGTGCAGTACGAGGCCGGCCACCGTCACGCCGAGGCCCAGCGACATCTGCTGCACGACGCTGCCGAGGCTCGTCGCGCGGCCCGCGTCGCGCGGCGAGATGTCCGCGTAGATCATCGAATTCAGGCTCGTGAACTGCAGCGCGGGGAAGATGCCGCCGACGAGCACGATCAGCCAGATCGCCCACGTCGCCATGCCGGGATGGAACACGCCGTACGCGGCGATCGCCAGGCCCGCGAATGCCGCGTTGTAGATCAGCACCGTGCGAAAACCGAAGCGGCGCAGCGTATGCGTGGCGGTCGAGCGGCTGACCGCGCCGCCGAGCGCGGACGCGCACGTGATGAGCCCCGAGTGGAACGCGCTCATGCCGAGCCCTTCCTGCAGCGCGAGCGGCAGCAGGAACGGCACCGCGCCGAGCCCGATGCGGAACAGCGAGCCGCCCACGACGCTCGCGTGATACGTCGGGATCTTCAGGAAACTGAGGTCGAGCACCGGGCGCTCCTTGCGGCGCGCGTACGGCACGTACAGCGCGAGCATCGCGGCGCCGGCCGCGCACATGGCGATGGCGTTCGAGCGCGACGTGAGCGAACCGTCGATCAACGTGAGGCCCATCAGCAGCAGCGCGGCGCCGCTCGCCGACAGCAGGAAGCCGAACCAGTCGAGCGGGCCCGGGTCGGGCTCGTGCGTGTTCGCGATGTGCTTGCTCGCGAGGTAGATCCCGTAGAGGCCGATCGGCACGTTGATGAAGAAGATCATCCGCCAGTGCAGGTAGGTCGTGATGAAGCCGCCGACGAGCGGCCCGACCGTGGGCCCGAACAGCGCGGGAATCGCGAGGTAGTTCATCGCGCGCACGAGATCGGAGCGCGGCACCGCGCGGAAGATGATGATGCGGCCGACCGGCACCATCATCGCGCCGCCGACGCCCTGTATGAAGCGTGCGAACGTGAGCACGCCGAGGGAGTTGGACGCCGCGCACATCAGCGAGCCGACGACGAAGATGCCGATCGCGGTGCGGAACACGGCGCGCGCGCTGAAGCGGTCGGCGAGCCAGCCGCAGATCGGAATGAACACGCCGAGACCGACCACGTAGGCCGTGATCGCGATGTTCAGGGTGACGGGGTTGTGCCCGAAGTCCCTCGCCATCGCAGGCAGTGCGGTGACGATGATGTTCGCGTCGACGCTTTCCATGAACAACGCACAGGCAACGATGAGCGGTGCTAGAAAGACGGGCGACATGGGCTGGGCGCGCGGTAAAGGCGTCATTATGCCCACAATGTGACCGTTGCGTCACGTGCGACAACAGTTGTTCCGCATGTTGCAACAGTCGTCTTTTCCGGAGGATGGCGGCGAAGGGACGACTGCGCATGTGCGAGCGATGCGCTGCCTGGCACGAACAACGCAGTGTCGCCGCAGCGGAGCGTGGGCGCGTTTTCGATGCCGGGCTGGACGTCGACGCAGTGATCGCCGAACGGTGTGTCGCACGGCGCGTCGACCGCGCGTTGGCGCTCGAATGCGACGAGTGGATCGACGTTGGCCGGCCGGATCGATGCCTTTTGACGGAGCGGCAGGACGTTCATAAAATATGAGCGATTGCTCATATTCAAGCCCGCCTCCCGCCATGTCCGAATCGTCGTCGCGCATTCCGCTTTCGCCGCGCAAGGCGCCGCGCCAGCGCCGCTCGGTGGCCACCGTCGATGCGATCGTCGAGGCTGCCGCTCGCATTCTCGAGCGCGACGGCTTCGACGGTTACACGACGAACGCCGTCGCCGCGCTGGCCGGCGTGAGTATCGGCTCGCTCTACCAATATTTCCCGAACCGCGATGCGCTGACCGCTGCGCTCGTCGAGCGCGAGAGCGCGCATCTGCTCGACGACGTCGAGCGGGCGGCCGCGCTGTCGTCCTGCGACGACGTGCTGCGCACGCTGGTGCGCGGGGCCGTCGCGCACCAGATGCGCCGGCCGGCGCTCGCGCGGCTGATCGATTTCGAGGAGGCGCGGTTGCCGCTCGGCGCGCGCACCGCGCGCGTCGCGGACCGCATCCACGCGACGTTGCTGCATGCGCTCGGGTTGCGGGATGCGCCGCGCGTCGCCGCGCCCGACGTCGTCGCGCACGATCTGCTCGCGATCGTGAAAGGCATCGTCGACGCGGCGGGCGCGCGCGGCGAGACCGATGCGGATGCGCTCGACGCGCGCGCGTGGCGGGCGGTGCGCGGCTATCTCCGGGAGTCGCGCGAATCGAAACTTGCTTGATATGCATGTTTCGTGCGACAGTCGCACCCATTCGCTCCACAACATGACGCGTATCGATCGAAGGCCATCGAGACGAACGCGCGCGCGAACGAGACCTCGTGCCGATCCACTCACCATCGAAAGGAGGGGACACGCCATGACGTCACGTCGTGCCGCACCGCTTGCATCTCGCTTCCCGTCGCGCCAGTCACCGCCCGCGCCGCGTCTGCGCTGGGCTGCCGCACTGGCCATCGCCTATCTCGCCGTCGCCGGTTGCGCCGCGCAGGCCGACAATGCGAACCAGGCCGCCGCGCAAGCGGCCAGCCAGTCCGCGATGCCTGCCACCACCGCAGCCGCTCCCGCTCCCGCGTCGGGCACGCTGCTGCCGCCGCCGAGCCAGCTCTACGGCGACCTGTTCGTCGCGGTGCAGACCGCGCAGCTCTACCCCGACCAGAAGACCTTCGTCGACGCCACGCCCGATACCGATCCCGCGACGATCGTGCAGTTGTATCAGCAACAGAAATCGCAGCCGGGCTTCTCGCTGAAGGCGTTCGTCGACCAGCATTTCACGCCGCCCCCGGAAGGCGGCGTGACGCCGCCGCCGAATCAGACGCTGCGCCAGCATATCGACTGGTTGTGGCCGCAGCTCACGCGCACGAGCGTCACGGCGCCCCCGTACAGTTCGCTGATTCCCATGCCGAAGCCGTACGTCGTGCCGGGTGGCCGTTTCCGCGAAGGCTACTACTGGGATACCTATTTCACGATGCTCGGGCTGCAGGTGTCGGGGCGCGAGGATCTCGTCGACGACATGCTCGACAACTTCGCATACCTGATCGATACGATCGGGCACATCCCGAACGGCAACCGCACGTACTACGCGAGCCGTTCGCAGCCGCCGTTCTTCGCTTACATGGTCACGCTCGCCGCGCAGGCCGAAGGCGACAAGGTCTACCAGAAATACCTGCCGGCGCTGCGCAAGGAGCATGCGTACTGGATGCAGGGGGAAACCACGACGCCGCGCGGGCAGGCGGCGCGCAACGTGGTCGCGATGCCCGACGGCGCCGTGCTGAACCGCTACTGGGATGCGAGCGACACGCCGCGCGACGAGTCGTATCTCGAGGACGTGACCACCGCGAAATCGGTGCCGTCCCGTCCGGCGAACGAGGTGTACCGCGACCTGCGCGCGGGCGCCGAAAGCGGCTGGGACTACAGCTCGCGCTGGTTCGGCGACGGCAAGACGCTCGCGACGATCCGCACGACCTCGATCGTTCCGGTCGACCTGAACAGCCTGATGTTCCATCTCGAGACGACGATCGTGAAGGGCTGCGCGATCACGCGCGACATCGCCTGCGTGGCCGATTTTTCAGGGCGCGCGGCGCGGCGTGCGGCCGCGATCAATCATTACCTGTGGAACCGTCGCGGCTATTACGGCGACTATGACTGGCAGTTGCGCAAGCCGCGCGACGGGGTGACGGCGGCCGCGCTGTATCCGCTGTTCGCGGGCGTCGCGTGGCCGGAGCGCGCGAAGGCGACCGCGCGCGAAGTGCGCAAGACGCTGCTGCAGCCGGGCGGCCTCGCGACGACGACCGAGAACACGGGCCAGCAGTGGGATGCGCCGAACGGCTGGGCGCCGCTGCAGTGGATCGCGATCGACGGGCTGCGCCGTTACGGCGAGCCGGCGCTCGCGAAGGACATCGGCACGCGTTTCCTGTCCGACGTGAAGCACGTGTACGCGACCGAAGGCAAGCTCGTCGAGAAATACGTGGTCGAGGGCACCGGCACGGGCGGCGGCGGGGGCGGCGAATATCCGTTGCAGGACGGCTTCGGCTGGACCAACGGCGTCACGCTGAAGCTGCTGGGGCTGTACGGCGAGTAATGCACCGCGGGTAAGCCGCGGGCGGGCCGTGTGCTTGCACGGCAGGCAACCGCACGGGCCGGACCGTCGCGCAAGCGGCCGTCCGGCCCGTGTTTTCATGCGGCGGGCGTCAGAATGTGATCGTCGTGCGCACGCCGACCACCGTTTCGTCGCCGATGCGCGCGCCGGCCGCGTTCGGGTTCGGGATGCCGCCGCCCGGGCGGAAGAAGTGCTGCAGGTCGGCCTGCACTTGCCACCATGGAGCGACCTGGTACTGATAGGTCGCCTCGACGACCGTCTCCGCGCGGCGCACCGGATAGCCGGGCGTCGTGTACGCGCCGGTGTCGCCGTCGAGGCCACGCGCATGCGAGCCGATCTTCGCGTAGCCGATCGCGATGCCGGCGACGTCGTTGTCGCGTCCGGCGAACGGCGCCTTCAGCGTCACGCCGGCATTGGCGGCGAAATCGACGACATTGCGATCGCCCGGCGAGCCCATCACGCGCGCGAACACGCCGACCGAGCGCGGGCTGTCGGCGGACGGCCGCCACACCATCTGATCCGCGACCGCATAAAAGCCGTAGTTGCCGCGATGCGTGGCAGGGGTGCCGTTGCTCGCCGGATCGGCGAGCGACAACCCGTCGGCGCCGTAGCGCGGATCGTTCGCATGCTGCGAGTGATACCAGAAGCCGAGTTTGTACGTGCCGGGCAGGCCCGCCGGTTGCGGGGCCTTCGGATCGGCGGGCGGCGCGTTCAGCGCGTACTGCACTTCGCCGATCACGAATGCGCCGCTGCGCAGGTTGAAGTTGGTGCCATGCGCGTTCAGCACCTGCGCGTCGCCGTCGGCGCGGCCGGCCGGGTTGCCGTCGAACACGCCGACCATCGCGGTCCACGCGTCGGCCGGTTTCATGCGCAGCCGCACGCCGAGCGACGACAGCGGATACGCGGGGCCGCCGGACGGCAGGTCGGTGGACGGCAGCACGGGCCAGCCGAACGTCGCGTTCATGAATGTCGCCGCATTCTGGCTTACCATGAATTCCTGGTCGACGCTCTGCTGGCCGACTTTCACGTCGACCTTGCCGTCGAGCAGCGACTGCTGGTACCAGAGTTCCCACAGGCGGGTGGTCGAATTGGCCTCGATGCCGGTCGCGGTCTGCAACGTCTGCAGGTAGCGCTGCGTGAGGTTGGTGCCGTGGATCTGCAGCCCCGACACGTTGAACGTGCCGCCCGGCAGGCCGATCGCCTTGCCGGTATCGACGTCGAAACCGAATTGCGTGAGCCCCTGGTACGCGCCGCCGCGACCCGTGCCGCCGGACGTGTTGTACAGATACTCGCTGGTTTCCTGCAGGCTCAGCGTGACGCCGTGCTCGTCGAGCACGTCACGCAGGCCGCCCATGTTGCCGAGCAGGTTCGAGCGTTCCCAGAGGCCGGTGGGCGCGGGCGCGGCAGCATCGGCGGCCTGTTGCGTGGGGGCGGTAGCGTCGCCCGCGCCGGCCGCCGGTTCGGCGGCGGCGGACGCTGCTTGTGCGAATGCGGAGGTGGCGGCGAGCGACAGCAGCAGCGCAGCGAGCGCATCGGCGCGAAGCTTGCGCGGGATGGGTGAGAGCGGGTTCTTCATTTGGGTTCCGTTGGCAGTTTGATTAGTTAAGCTGAGGAAACGGGAACGGGATGCGGGGGCATGCGACGAGACGGCCCGCGCGGAGAAGGGCTTACGGCAGCCAGCCGCCGACGCGCCACACGTGCGCGAAGCCGACGCGGGGCGCGACCGAGCACAGCAGCGCGGCGAGCGCGACCGCGGTCGCCGTCGCGGCGATGAGCAGGCAGTCGAGCGGGCGCGGCGCCGGTGTATGGGCGAGCGCCCGGCCGCGCCAGTGGCCGAATGCCCGGGCGAACGATGCGCGGCCGGAAAACGAGCGGTTGCACGCGACGCGCACGATGCGCTTGAGTCTGACCGCGAACGATTGAAAGAACATGACGCTGCCTCCGTTGCGTCCGGCGAACGCCGGGCGACGTGATCGAGCGCGGGTGCGTGACGCGGCCTGCGATCGGAGGATGGAACATGGCGGAGCGTGCGACTGACGAACCGGCGATGGCCGGCCCGGCTGGAGGCGCGCTAACCCGACGAGTGCGAGCTAGCGGCAAAAGACATGCGTCTGGCTGCTATCTCGCGATGGCTTGGCCGGCCTGGACCGGCATCGAACTACAACTAGAGCATGTGTCCACGGAGGGTCTCCCGTGATGAATTGGGGCGGATTGTAGTCGCGACTTTTGCTGCGGCGCAAGTAAAAAACGCACGAAAGATGCGCTGTGTGGTGCGAGCGTGGCGGCGCAGCGGCGCCGCCGCGCGGCCGCCCGCCGATGGCGAAAAGGATGCGCGGCGGGGTGCCGGGCCGTTGCTCGCACGCATCGGCGCGTGGCCGCCTCATGACGGCACTGAAAGGTTTCGGAACGTTATTTCAGGACGAAATCTTTCAATCGCGGCGGGCGGGAAATTTATTTCGAAAAATGGGGTTTCGAGGGGTTGACTTCACTTTCGGGCGGTCCATAGAATCCGCCATCTTCACTCTTGGGGCCGCCGCCTTGGACGCCTGCAGTAGTCGATCTTCGAACGAAATTTCCGCCTGAGCGACCGACGTCCGCGCCTCATCGAAGCCGCCGTTTGTCTCCCGGGCAAACGGTGCGCGCAGCAGTACTTCGCAGCCACTCCCTACGTGCACCCTGATTCGCGCCGGTTAGCGTGATGCGTTTTCGCATGCGTTGCCCGGTTTCACCGCCGCCCGGCAGGCGGCCGCGTTCGCGCATCCGTTCTCCGGGCGCGCGAATGCCGGCCCGCAAGCCGGACGGCGGTCAACCGTGTTCCCCGGAACACCGCACAGGAGCCGCCATGAACGACAGTGACAGTTGTCCCTTATGCCCGTTGCATACGCAGACCCTTTCGAACCCGGGTCGCGGGGACAATCCGGCCGACTAGCCTGACACGTCGTTCAGGCCCCGGACTGGCCCCGCGCCCACGACGCGGCCGGCACGCCTGCCGTCGCCGCACGGAGCCAGACCATGAACTTCGGCCTTCTGCTGTCGAACTTTCCGCACGTCACGGAATCGCGCCACCACTACGACGCGATGCTGACGCTCGATGCCCGTCCGCGGGTGTTCGCCCGCCTGCTGAACCAGCTGAAATCGTTGATCCACTGAGAAGAAACGCCGAGCGCGCCTCGGCATGCGCACGCGCAGCCGCCCGAGGGCGGACGCCGCGTGCGCATTCCAAGGTCACACGCTTATCGAACAACCCTTAGCCGTACGGAATACATCATGTCCACGCCATCCAACGTCTCTCCACCGATCGCGGCCGATCGCGGCGCCGTGCTCGACGAAGCCCATCTGGGCGACATTCGCGGTGCGCTCGGCACGATCGCGCACCACGACACCGGCGCGCGCGGCACGTGGTGGGCGCGCCTGCGCACGCTGCTCGCGATCATCGGCCCGGGCCTGATCGTGATGGTCGGCGACAACGACGCCGGCGCATTCGGCACCTATACGCAGGCCGGCCAGAACTACGGCACGACGCTGCTGTGGACCCTGCTGCTGCTCGTGCCGGTGCTCTACGTGAACCAGGAAATGGTGCTGCGCCTCGGCGCGGTCACGGGCGTTGGCCATGCGCGCCTGATCTTCGAGCGCTTCGGCAAGTTCTGGGGCGCGTTCAGCGTGATCGACCTGTTCCTGCTCAACGCGCTGACCATCGTCACCGAGTTCATCGGCATCACGTTCGTGCTGGATTTCTTCGGATTGCCGAAGGTGGCCGGCGTGTGTGTCGCCGCCGCGCTGACGATGGCCGCGGTCAGTACCGGCGATTTCCGGCGCTTCGAGCGGTTCGCGATCGGGCTGTGCGTGCTGAGCCTGCTGCTCGTGCCGGTGCTCGTCTCGATCCACCCGCCCGTCGCGCAGATGACGCGCGATTTCTTCGTGCCGAACTGGCCCGCGCACGCGAAGCTGTCCGACGTGATGCTGCTCGTGATCGGCATCGTCGGCACGACGGTCGCGCCATGGCAATTGTTCTTCCAGCAGAGCTACGTGATCGACAAGCGCATCACGCCGCGCTTCATGAAATATGAAAAGGCCGACTTGTGGATCGGCATCGCGTTCGTGCTGGTGGGCGCGGTCGCGATGATCGGCTTCAGCTCGGCGCTGTTCGGCGGCCATCCGGAAGCCGGCAACTTCACCGACGCGGGCGGCGTCATCGCGGGCCTCGAGAAGTATGCGGGCCGCACGAGCGCGACGCTGTTCGCGGTCGCCTTGCTCGACGCATGCATCATCGGCGCGGCGGCCGTGTCGCTGTCGACCGCGTACGCGATCGGCGACGTGTTCAAGATCCGCCACTCGCTGCACCGCGGCGTGACCGACGCGAAGGGCTTCTATCTCGTCTATTTCGGCATCGTCGCGGCCGCGGCCACGCTCGTGCTGATCCCGGGCAGCCCGCTCGGGCTGCTGACCGAAGCCGTGCAGACGCTGGCCGGTGTGTTGCTGCCGAGCGCGACGGTGTTCCTGCTGGTGCTGTGCAACGATCGCCAGGTGCTGGGGCCGTGGGTCAACTCGACGAAGCTCAACGTGTTCACGGGCGCGGTGATCTGGGTGCTGGTGCTGCTGTCGATCATCCTGACCGCGTCGGTGATGTATCCGGACATCAGCGGGGAGGCGATCGTCGACGTGCTGGTGGGCGGCACCGTGCTCGCCATCGCCGGCTATCTCGCGACGGTGCTGATTCGCCGCCACAAGCGCGTCGTCGAGCCGGCCGTCGACCGTTCGCTGCGCGACACGTGGCGCATGCCGCCGCTCGACACGCTCGAGCCGCAGAACATGACGCTCGTGACGCGGATCTGGATGGCCGTGCTGCGCGGCTATCTGGTGATCGCGGTCGGTCTCGTGATCGTGAAGGTCGTTCAGATGACGTTGCTGAAGTAATGCAGCCCGTCTGACAGGACGCGGCGCCGGACCCGGCGCCGCAACCCATGCATGCCGGCCCGCGAGGCCGGCATGTGCGTATGCGCGCCCGGTTGCGCGAAGCGGCGCCCGCGCCGCGCCCGTGCTCAGATCAGCTCGAGCTTCGACGTCAGGTACGTGAGCTGGATCCGGTTCGCGACGCCGAAGCGCTTGCGCAGCTTGCGCAGGTGATAGTCGACGTTGTGCGCGCTGGTGTCGAGACGCCGGCCGATTTCCTTGTCGGACGCACCTTCGGCGATGCCGAGCAGCAGCTCCTGCTCGAACGGCGTGAGCCCGTTGACCGCGCGCTCGCGCGACGTCGAGATCAGTTGAGGCGACGCGAACTTGTGTACCGACAGCCCGATCGACAGTGCCTGCTCGATCGTCGCCGGCGTGATCCATTCGCGCGTGCGGCGCGGCGCGGTGAAGCTCATGAACGCGTGCAGCCGCGTGCCCGGCACGGCCATCGAATACATGATGCCGCTGCACATCCCGTCGTCCTGCATCGTCTGCAGGAAGCCGTCGAGCGCGGCCGGGCTCACGCAGGGCGCGTCGTCGCGCTCGCGGTGTTCGCGGCGCAATTGCTGCAGGTCCCACACGATCGGCATGTTGCACACGCGCGCGCCGAGCGTGCGCGGATCGACGTCGTGATGGTTGTGACGCACGTAGTCGCCGCGATAGGTGGCCGGCGTGAACGCTTCGTGCAGGTAAAGACTTTCGACGCGCTCGCGCGTGAATTCGAGCGCGAAGTACGCGAACGTCGAGAAGCCCGTCAGATGCAGCAGGCTCGCGACGATCCGGTTGCGCTCGGCCGTGCTCTGCGCGTGCGCGAGCGTATCGGCGACGCCGAGCTTCGGCGCGTGCGGCTGCGCGACGTCGCCGCCTTTCACGTCGTCGCACCAGACGACCTGCACGGGGCGCTCGCGCAGCGCGTCCGCGCTTGCGTGCGATCCGCGCGACGAGCGGGACAAGGTGGTTGGGGCGACCGCTTCTTCATGCAATGCAATATCGGACATGAGCCATCCCTCGGAATCGACGCGCATCGCCTGGCGGCGGCCGTATCGTGTACGGCATTCGCGGCGGTGCGACCGAGCATCGTTGTGATATGCGCCGATCGTCATCCCTGACGAAACGCGGGGGCATTGTACAAAAATGCCGGTGTGTGCGTAATATGCCGTAATACGAATGGCGGCGAAAGGTTCATATTCGCACGCCTATGGCGACGACCAGAAAATCATAAAGAAAAGACCAGATCGTGACGGGGCGCAGTTTCACATATTGGGAAAGGGGCGGGCTCCTCATGACATATGCTGACGGCGCACCACGCGTCGAGTGGTTCTCACAAGCCGATATAGCGGCCGCTGCCGCTTATTCGAACGAATATCATGCAATCGAGCGCGACGTTTTTACCGGTATTCAAATAACGTCCGGTAAAAGCGACCTCGCGTCATTCGATTTCGCGCAATGCCATGCGCGATTGCGGCAAATCGGATTCAGTACGCTCGGTTACGGCGCGTACGAAATGATCGGGCGGCGCATTCTGCGCGCGCATCTGCTGCGCGACCTCGCGCCGGCGACGTTCATGCAGCCGTTCATCGAGGGGATGCTGTACGAAAGCGATCCGCGCTTCGCGCAGGTGCGGCAGAGCGGCTTCCCGGTCGCGTGGCGGCTCGACGAGATCGAAGCAGCCGCGCAGGGCAGCGGCGACCGCAAGGTGCTCGCGCTCGCCGGCCATCTGCGCGCGCATGCGATGAACAGCGGCGTGATCTTCAGCCTGTCGGCGCCGCACCTCGACCTGCGCGTCGCGGTGAACGTGACGTCGGAAACGCACGGCACCGACTGGATCGACGATCGCGTGATCGGCGGCGCGCTGTCGGTCAGTCTTGCCGTGCATCGCGTCGCGCTGCCGTTCCTCGAGGCGCGGGTCGCGCGCATGCGCGGCTTCGCGCTCGGCGACGAGCAGCAGCAGGTGCTCGACCGGCTCGTGCACGGGCTGTCCGACCAGGAGATCGCGAGCGCGCTGCGTACGTCGCTGCACAAGGTCGGGCACCACATTCGCTCGCTGGAAAAGCTCTTCAACGTGCAGAACCGCGCGCAGCTCGCGTACCTCGCCGCGCGGCGGCTGCCGTCCTGATCCGACGCCCGTCGCAGGCGCGCGCCGGCCCCCGGCGCGCGATGGAAGCGGTTCCGGCGGCACGTGCCCGAGCGGGCCGCCGGGTTTCGTAGTCCGATTCGATCGTCTGAGGAAAACGCGCTTTCGCGCTACGAGGCGCGCTTCTTTTTCCGCCGTTTCCCGTCGCTACACTCGTCCCATTCAACGGTCCGCGCAGCACGGGGAAGGGTTGCCCGTGCCAGCCGGCGACAACGACAGGACAACGGCACGATGGCTGAACCGAAGGCGCTCTCCCGCGACTGGCAGCGGTGGTTTTCCGCCGGCCGCGGCGTGTCCGGACGGCGCCTCGGAGGCGCCTCGCCGCGCGCCGACCTGTTTCTCGCGACCTTCATCGTCGCGGTCGTCGCGCTGTTCATCCTGCCGCTGCCGCAGGCCGCGCTCGACGGGATGATCTCGCTGAATCTCGCGGCGAGCGTCGTGTTGCTGACGGTGTCGACCTACGTGCCGTCCGCGGTCAGCTTCTCGTCGTTTCCCGCGCTGCTGCTGTTTACGACGCTGTTCCGGCTCGCGCTGAACATCGCGTCGTGCAAGCTGATCCTGCTGCACGCGAACGCCGGCCACGTGATCGATGCGTTCGGGCGGCTGGTGGTCGGCAACAACGTGGTGGTGGGCGGCGTGGTGTTCCTCGTGATCGCGGTCGTGCAGTTCATCGTGATCGCGAAAGGGTCGGAGCGGGTGGCCGAAGTCGGCGCGCGCTTCTCGCTCGACGCGATGCCGGGCAAGCAGATGAGCATCGACGCCGACCTGCGCGCGGGCATCATCAGCGCCGACGAAGCCCGTGAGCGCCGCGAGAAGCTGGAGCAGGAATCGCAGATGCACGGCGCGATGGACGGCGCGATGAAGTTCGTGAAGGGCGACGCGATCGCGGGCCTCGTGATCGCGTTCATCAACATCGTCGCGGGGATCGCGGTCGGTACGCTGATGCACGGGATGGACATCGGCGAGGCGCTGCAGCGTTACGCGATCCTGACGGTCGGCGACGGGATGGCGTCGCAGATTCCGTCGCTGCTCGTGTCGATCGCGGCGGGCATCGTGACGACGCGCGTCGCGACGCGCGATGCGCGGCAGCGCCAGCTCGGCGAACAGCTCGGCGAGCAATTGGGCGCGCACCCGCGTGCGTTGCTGATCGCCGCGTTCGTGCTGACCGGTTTTCTCGTCGTGCCCGGTTTTCCGAAATGGTCGTTCGCGCTGATCGCGCTCGGCCTCGGCGTCTTCGCGTTCTCGCAGCTCAAGCGCAAGACGTCCTCGCCGAGCTTCAACCTGATTCACGTCGCGGGGCGCGTCGGCGCGGCCGACGACGGCCAGCCCGCGAAGGTGTCGCATGCGGCGGGTGTCACGTCGCTGATCGCGGTGTCGCTGTCCGACGACCTGCGCACGGGCCTGAACCTCGCGCAACTGCAGGCGGCGTTGTCGAGCGCGAAAGCGCGCGTCGACGCGGACATCGGCACGGTGTTTCCGCGCATCACGCTGAACGACGACGAGGGGGCGCCGGCCGGCACGTACCGGATCTACCTGCAGGACGTGCTCGTCGCGCACGGCGCGCTGAAGCCGGGCTGGCTGCTGTGGGACGGCGTCGCGCCGCTGCCCGAGCGCGCGGAGCGCCAGCCGGCTGAGGCGTTCGGCCCGTTCGCGACCGCGCTGTGGATCAAGCCGGACGGCGCGGCGCCGGACGGCAAGTGGCTGTCGAGCGAGGGCGCGCTGGCCGCGCACGTCGAGCAGATCGTGCGCCAGCATGCGGACGAACTGCTCGGCATCCAGGAGACGCAGGCGCTCGTGCATCTGGTGCGCCGCGATCATCCGGAACTCGTGGGCGAACTGACGCGGCTCGTGCCGCTGCAACGCGTGACCGAGGTGCTGCGCCGGCTGCTCGCCGAGCAGGTGCCGATCCGCAATTTGCGCGTGATTTTCGAGAGCCTGATCACGTGGGCGCCGAACGAGCCCGACGACGTGATCGCGCTGGTCGAACTCGTGCGCGTCGACCTGCGCCGGATGATCACCGATCGTCACGCGGGCACGGCGCGCCAGTTGCGGGTCGTGCTGTTCGAGCAGAACCTGCAGGAACGGATCGAGAGCGCGGTGATGCGCACCAAGCAGGGTAATTTCCTCGCGCTGTCGAGCGCGGTCAAGCAGGACATCGGCGAGCAGGTGCGCGCGATCGTGCAGGCCGCGCAGGCGGCCGGCCCCGGCAGCCACGGCAACGCGCCGGGCGCCGCGCGGCTCGCGGTGATGGTCGCGCTCGGCGCGCGCCGCTACGTGAAGACGATCCTGCAGCCGGTGCTGCCCGAACTCGCGGTGCTGTCGTACCAGGAAGTCGAGGAGGACGTGCAGTTGCATACGGTCGGCTGGGTGAAGAACCCGCCGGACGACGGCACGGTCGGCGCGGGCGCCGACGTGCGCGCGCCGGGGGCCGTGCAATGACGAGCTCGACGATCCTCGACCTGACGCGCCAGGCGCTGATGCTGGTGCTGCTGCTGTCGCTGCCGATCGTGCTGATCGCGACCGTCACGGGCCTCGTCGTCGCGATCCTGCAGGCCGTCACGCAGGTGCAGGACGCCAATATCGGCATCGCGGTGCGGCTGATCGCCGTGATGGTCGCGCTCGTGCTGCTGTCGGGCTGGCTCGGCGGCGAAGTGCTGCGCTTCGCGCAGCAGGCGCTGGAACGCATGTTCGTTTCTTCCACAGGAGTCCTTTGATGCGTCGACGCGTCGCCTCGATCCGGTTTCAACCGCGCAGCCTGCAACGGGCCGCGCTCGCCGTGTGCGCGACCGCGCTGCTCACGGCGTCGCTGTGCATGGCGCCCGCGCAGCATGCGCGCGCCGCGGACCTGCGCTGGCGCAACAAGCCGTTCACGATCGTCGCGAACGGCAAGAAGATCGGCGACTTCATCCGCGAGCTCGCGTCGTCGCAGGGGGTGACGGCGGTGGTCGACCCGAAGGTCGACGGCGTGATCAGCGGCCGCTTCTCCGGCACGCCGCAGCAGACGCTCGACACGATCTGCTCGACCTACGGGCTCACGTGGTACTACGACGGCTCGTTCCTGTACGTCGATCCGGCCGACCAGTCGCAGACGCAGATGATCCCGATCCCGCCGAACGCATCCGGCGAAATCGGCCGCGCGCTGCAGGCGATGCAGATTCCGGACAAGCGCTACACGCTGGTGATCAACGACCGTGCGAACAGCGTGTACGTGGCCGGCCCGCGCCGCTATGTCGAGCTGGTGCGACAGGCGGTCGGCTCGGTCGGCGATCCGTCGGCGAACGGCGCGCATGCGGACATTCGCGCGTTCCGGCTGAAATACGGCTGGGCGTCGGACTTCACGATCAACCGCTCGGGCAAGGAGGTGACGGTGCCGGGCGTCGCGACGATCCTGCGCAGGCTGTTCGGCAAGGGCGGCGGCACGACCGCGGCGCCGTCGAGCACGCCGCTCGGGCAGGCTGCGCGGCAGGTGAAGCTCGGCTCGGGGCTGACGATCGCGGTGCCGCGGCTCGATTTCCCCGATATTTCCGGCGGCCCGCGGCAGGGCGGTTACGGCGGTGCGGACAGCAGCCTGGGCGGCGGATTCTCGCCGTTCTCGAACAACGGCGGCGGCGACACGCTGCCGCAGATCGTCGCCGATCCGGCGATCAACGCGGTGATCGTGCGCGACCTGCCGGAGAACATGTACCGCTACCAGTCGCTGATCGGCCAGCTCGACGAGCGGCCGCGCATCGTCGAGATCAACGTGACGATCATCGACATCAACGAGGATTCGCTCGACAGCCTCGGGATCGACTGGCGCCTGCATACGACGCACGGCGACGTGCAGATCGGCAACGGCGCGAACCCGTTGAACGGCAACACGCAGTACAACGGCGCCGGCAATCCGCCGCTCACGTTCGGCGTCGGCGCGTCCGAAACCGGGTCGACCGGCACCTTCATGCCGACCGGCATCGCGCTGACCGCGTCGATCGGCGGCTCGCTGCGCAATTACCTGCTCACGCGCGTGAACGCGCTCGCGCAGAAAGGCCAGGCGCAGCTGCGTTCGAAGCCGAAGGTGCTCGCGCTCGACAACACCGAGGCGATCCTCGAGAACCTCACGCAGTTCTACGTGCAGGTGCCGGGCTACCAGGATTCGTCGCTGTACAGCGTGACGACCGGCACGAGCATCAAGGTGACGCCGATGATCGTCGACGAGGCGATCCGCAATGCGGCGGCCGTCTCGGGCAATCCGCAGAGCGTGATGATGTCGATCGACATCCAGGACGGCAATATCGTGCCGGGACAGGCGGTGTCGAACGTGCCGGTGATCCAGCAGCGCAACATCGTCACCAAGACGATGATCGACGAAGGCAAGAGCCTCTTGATCGCCGGTTTCAACGACGACGAGGTGCGGCTGAACAAGAGCGGCGTGCCGTGGCTGTCCGACATCCCGCTGATCGGCAACCTGTTCAAGTACACCGACAAGTCGGGCAATCACATGGAGCGGTTCTATCTGCTGACGCCGCGCGTGGTGACGACCGCATCGATGTATGCACCGGACGGCGCGCCCGTGAACCCCGGCGTCGACGGTCCGGCGAACCAGGAAGGGATGTCGATGTATCGCCCGCCGGACAACGACATCGCCGTCCCGCTGACGCCGAAGCCGCTGCCCGGCACGAAGTTCGGTCCGCCCGCTTTGCCGCCGCCGCCGGATGCGGCGGCGCAGCCGGCGACGACCGCAGGAGTGGTCACGCATGTCGACGAGCATCATTGAACCGCACGGCGAAGGCGCATTGCCCGGCGGCGCGGGAGGCGCAGGGGCCGGCTCGGCCGCGCTCGCGTCGCCGTGGAACCTGTGCTTCCTGAGCGGGCCGATGTACGGCCGCACGATGTCGCTCGCGCGCGGCGCGAACTGGGTCGGCACGGCGGCCGATTGCGAAGTGATCCTGCCCGATCGCGAGATCGGCGCGAAACAGGTGTGCCTGCAGGTCGGCGCGCTCGCGGTGACGGTGCAGAACCATGGCGGCGACACGGGCGCGCCGGTGCTGTTCAACGACGAGCCGCTCGGCACCGGGCGCCGCTCGCTGACGCCGAACGACGTCGTGACGGTCGGCTCGATCCGGCTCGGCATCGCGCGGCATGCGCAGGCGAGCGTCGCGGTGCCCGACGAAACCGATGCGCCGGACGCCGCGCGCGAGGCCGCGTGGCTCGGCTGGCTCACGGGCGGGCTGCGCCGCCTCGGCAGCAGGCGGCTCGTGATCGCGCTGGTCGCGCTGTGGCTGGGCGTGCTGCTCGGCGCGCTCGGCTACGGCTTCGTCGCGTGGTCGGGGCGGCTGCCGTGGCAGCACGAATCGGTGCTCGCGCGCACGCACCGGCTGCAGCAGTTGCTGCACGCGTATCCGGAGCTGGCCGTCGCGCCGCGCGACGACGGCGTGATCGTGTCGGGCTACGTGAGCGACCCGGCCGCGCGCGAGCGCGTCGCGCAGATCGTCGCGGGCGTCGACAACGCGGCGCTGGGCAACATCTACGTGGTCAGCGATCTCGTGGCGACCGCGCAGACCTATTTCAGCGACACGGCGCTGACGGTCACGTATCTCGGCCGCGGGCGGATCGAGCTGACGGGCACGGCCGCGCGCGCGCAGATCGAGCCGCGCATCCGCAACTACATGAAGGACGCCCGCCCGGCGCTCGAGGTGGTCGATCACGTGCGCGATGCCGATGCGGCCGCGCCGCGCACGGCGACGACGCTCGGCGGCACGGCCGGCATTCCGGAGATCACGACCGTGTTCGCCGGCGACGGCGACCAGCGCTACATCGAGACGGTCGACGGCAGCCGCTATTTCGAAGGCGCACGGCTGAAGGAGGGGGCGACCGTCGTATCGATCGGGCCGGACGCCGTGGTGTTCGAGCGCAACGGCCAGCGCATCACGATGCCGCTCGGCGGCGCGTCGGCGAGCGCGCCCGAGCAGGCGCCGGCGCCGCCCGTCGCACCGCTCGCGAGCGGCGCGGCGGCGGGCGTCGCGCAGCCGGTGCCGGGGCCGACGCTGTTGCCCGATGCGCCGGCGACGGCGGCCGGCGCATCGAACGGCGCGACGCACTAGGGTCGCGACAGGATCGGCGCATCGCGTCGCGCGATGCGCGCATTACGCGACACGCCGCGCGCATGCGGCGCGTCACGTCGCCGGCGGGGCATGGGGCCGCCGCCGGAATGTGGAGTGTGGTTCACGTAAAGGAGCGAAGCATGGGTACCTCGGCAGCAGGTGGTGTGACCAACACGGGCGACGTGCAGAAGCAGGCCGACGACCTGACCAAGACGCAGCTCGAACTGACGAAGATCAACTTCCAGGTTCAGCAATCGACTGCGACGTTCGAAACCAGCAACGCAGTGACCGCGCAGGAGGGGACGGCGAATGCCCAGGTTGCGCAACACCTGAGTTCCGCCGGCCGCGCGTGACGCCGGTCGCCGGCCGTGCCGCGCGACGCCGGATGCCGGGGCCGCCCGTGACGGGCGCCCGGTGTGGCGTGGGCGCGTGCCGGCCGGCCCGTTCCCGGCTCTGCCGGTCAAGGAGGACACGATCATGTCGGTAACAGGCGTAGGCGCGGCGCCGCCGGGCGCAGCCGCGCTCGCGAGTGCCGCGCAGCAAACGGGTGCGACGTCCGATCCGGCGCAGGTGCGCCAGTTCGATGCGCTGATGCAGCCGGGCGCGTCACCGGCCGCTCCGCCGTCTTCGTCGGGCGTCGCGATGTCGCGCGCGCCGGTGGATGCGGCGCCGGCCGTGCAGATGACGCCCGCGCAGGCGGACCAGTCGTCGCTCGTCGAGCGGTTGCGCACGTACGGCAACGATCTCGACGCGCGGTACGCGAACATCGACAAGCACCGCAGCGAGATGCTGACGTCGATGGCGGACAGCCGCAGCGATCCGCTGATGACGATGGTGAAGGCGATGGATTTCCAGTGGACGGCAACCACCACGATTTCGGAATACCAGTTGAGCCTGTCGGTTGCGCAGGCGGCGAACGGCTTCACGCATACGGTGCTGAAGACGCAGGAGTGAAAGCGCGCGTGGCGGCCATGCGCCTCCACGCGCCCTGAAGCGGACAAACGATGACGACGATCGATTCGACGCCGCGCACGCATGCGTGGCGCAGCCGGGCGGCGCGCGCGCTGCTCGCGGGGCTGCTCGTGCTGTTGGCCGGGTGCCAGAAGGAGCTGTACTCGGGCCTGTCGGAGCGCGACGCGAACCAGATGGTCGCGGTGCTCGGCGACGCGGGCATCAGCGCGTCGAAGGACAACGACGCGCGCGACACGTCGGACCGCAACGCGTGGCTCGTGAGCGTCGCGGACGGCGACATGCAGGCGGCGCTCACGGTATTGCAGGCGAACGGGCTGCCGAAGCCGAGCTACGCGAGCCTCGGCGAGCTGTTCCAGAAGCAGGGCCTCGTATCGACGCCGGCCGAGGAGCGCGTGCGCTACCTGTACGGCGTGTCGCAGGATCTGTCGCGCACGCTGCAGGACATCGAGGGCGTGGTGGTCGCGCGCGTGCAGGTCGTGATTCCGGAGAACGATCCGCTCGCGGACAAGATCAAGCCGTCGTCGGCCGCGGTGTACATCCGTTACCGGCAGGGCGTCGACCTGCGCGCGATGGCGCCGATGGTCAAGGATCTCGTCGCGCACAGCATCGAGGGGCTGCAGTACGACAACGTGTCGCTGTTCCTGCAGCCGGCCGCCGCACGGGCGACGCGCGTGGACGGAATCGGCAGCGCGGTGTCGGACATCCTGCGATTGCGCTCGCCGCTCGGCTGGCTCGTGTTCGCGCTGATCCTGCTGACCTGCGCGGTGATCGCGCTGTCGGCCGCCCGGCGCGGGATGTTCGGTGCGCGGCTCGCGGGCCTGCTCGGCGCGCCGCGCGGCGCGAACGGGGGCGGCGGCGCGGCCGCGCAGCAGGCAGGCGGCGGGCTGCGTACGCCGGACGGCGCGCGCGACGGCGCATGAGCGATCCGCACGCGCCGGCGTCAGGCGATGCGGCCGAGGCGGCGCTGCTGCCGTGGCTGCAGCCGCTTGCGCCGCCGCCCGCCGCGCGCGCTGCCGCGTTTCATGCGCTGGTCTGCGACTTCAACCTGCGGCCCGACCGCTATCTGCACGTGACGCGCGTGCCGGCCGAGTGGCCCGCGCGCTACCGTTCGCCGGACGCGTTCGGCGCGGCCGGCCGCAAGCTGCTGGCGCGCCATCTGCTCGACGTCAACGGCGTGGCCGACCGCCACGACTTCGCCGTGGCGAATCCGTGCGCGCGGCTCGCGCTGCTGCCGGGCGCGGCGCTCGAGCAACTGGCCGCGTATGCGGGGCTGCTGCTGCACCGCGCATGGCTGCGCGACGCGCTGGCCGGGCGGCGCATCCGCGCGGAAGTCGCGGCGCGGCTCGGCGGCGATGCGCTCGAACTCGCGCTCGAACGCGCGCCGGAATTCGGCGCGCTCGCCGAAACGCTCGAACCGTGGCGTGCCGATCCCGCCGCGCTGCCGGCCGTGATCCGCGCGCGCGGCGGCCGGCTGCTCGCGGATTTCATCGGCGTGGCCGGCGACGCGGTGGCGCGGCGCGTACGCCTGAAATTCAACCGCGCGATCGACGACGAAGCGCCGTACTGGCTGAACCGCGCGCAGCGCGACCAGTTCGGCGAACTGATGTTCCTGTTTCTGATTCCCGAGAGGCTCGCGTCATGGGACTGGCTTTTCTGATCACGAGCGACAACCTGCAACTGCTGTCGGAGCGCAAGGTGCTCAAGGAGCGCGAATACGCGGCGCTGCTCGACGCGTCGGCGGTGATCGCGACCGCGCATGAAGAGGCGGCGCGCATCGTCGCCGACGCGCAGCGCGAATTCGACAAGCGCCAGGCAGCCGGCTACGACGAAGGCATGCGCCGCGCGCAGCGCGAGCAGGCCGCGCAGGCGTACACGCAGGCGCTCGCCGCCACGCGCACGATGGAGACGATGAAGGACGCGATGGCCGATATCGTCGTGAAAGCCGTGCGCGCGATCGTCGGCGAGATGAGCACGCAGAAGCTGTACGAGGCCGCGCTCGCGCGGATCGCGCCGCTCGTGCGCGACGAGGCGTTCCTGATCGTGCGCGTCGCGCCCGGCCGCACGGAGGAGATGCGCGACGCGCTCGGCGGCGCATTCGCGGGGCAGTCGAACCGGCAGAAGATCCGCATCGTCGAGGACGCGCAGCTCGAACGCCACGCATGCACGGTCGAGACGCCGTCCGGGCGCATCGACGCGAGCCTCGACCTGCAGATCGACGCGTTGCGTCAGGCGATCCGCCGCGACGCGCTGAAGGGCGCCGCGCGATGAACGCGCCGCTCGACGATACGCAGCCGTTCGGCAGCGGCGACGACGACGGCGTGCCGTTCGATCGCGGCCGCCTCGTCGGCGAGCTCGACGCGGGGCTTGCGTTTTTCTCGCCGGTGTCGGTGCAGGGCCGCGTCAATCACGCGGTCGGGCAGATATTGAATGCGACGGGCATTCGAGCGCGGCTCGGCGAAATCTGCGAGCTGCGCACGCCGAACCAGCCGACGCTGCTCGCGGAGGTGGTCGGCTTCTCGCGGCAGACGACGCTGCTGACGCCGCTCGGCGACGTGGCGGGACTGTCGCCGGAGACGACCGTCGTGCCGTCCGGGCGCGAGCATGTATTTCCGGTGAGCGAAGGGCTGTTCGGCCGCGTGCTCGACGGGCTCGGCCGGCCGCTCGACGATCGCGGGCCGGTGACGGGCGCCGCGTGGGTGTCGACGCAGCAGGATCCGCCGAACCCGCTCGCGCGCAAGATGATCGACACGCCGTTTCCGACCGGCGTGCGCGTGATCGACGGCCTGATGACGCTCGGCATCGGGCAGCGCGTCGGCATCTTCGCGCCGTCGGGCGTGGGCAAGAGCACGCTGCTCGGGATGATCGCGCGCGGCGCGCAGGCCGACGTGAACGTGATCGCGCTGGTTGGGGAACGCGGCCGCGAGGTGCGCGAATTCATCGAGCACAGCCTGTCGCCCGAGGTGCGCGCGCGATCGATCGTCGTCGTGTCGACGTCGGATCGCCCGGCGATGGAGCGCGTGAAATCCGCGCTGGTCGCGACCGCGATCGCCGAGCACTTCCGCGATGCGGGCAAGCGCGTGCTGCTGCTGGTCGATTCGCTGACGCGATTCGCACGCGCGCAGCGCGAGGTCGGCCTCGCGAGCGGCGAGCCGCCGACGCGGCGCAGCTTTCCGCCGTCGACCTTCGCGGTGCTGCCGCGCCTGCTCGAACGCGCGGGGCAGGGCGCGCACGGGTCGATCACCGCGCTCTATACGGTGCTCGTCGAAGGCGACGAGGAGTCGGACCCGATCGCCGAGGAAGTGCGCTCGATCCTCGACGGCCATATCGTGCTGTCGCGCAAGATCGCGCTCGCGAACCGCTATCCGGCGATCGACGTGCTCGCGAGCCTGTCGCGCGTGATGCCGCTCGTCGCGAGCCGCGCGCATCAGCATGCGGCCGCGCGCGTGCGCGAGCTGATCGCGAAGTACCAGGAAATCGAGCTGCTCGTGCAGATCGGCGAGTATCGCGAAGGCAGCGACCGGCTTGGCGATCTCGCGCTGCGCGCACGCGATGCGATCGGCGCGTTCTGCGCGCAGGCGTCGGACGAGGACGTGCGCTTCGACACGCTGCTCGCGAAGCTGACGAAGCTGGCGAACGATCATGTCTGAAGCCGACGACCGCCTCGTGCTCGCGACGCTCGCCCGCCTCAAGCGCGTGCGCGAGATGCGCAGCCAGATCGCGCGCGTCGCGGCCGCGCGCCAGCAGGGCATTGCCGCGCAGAGCCGGCGCGCGCTGGCGGCCGCGCAGGCGCAGCTCGCGCAGCAGGTCGCGGCGAAGGCGGCGATCCAGGCGCGCCTGGCCGACGACGTGCGCGAAGCGCGTGCGTTGCAGAACGCGGCGGCCGATACGCGCACGTTCGACCGCCATATCGGCACCGCGAACGCGTCGGTGAGCGAGGCCGCGCACGTGCATCGCGGTCACGAGGCGACGCTCGCCGACCTGCAGCGCGCCGCGCGCAAGGCGAAGGCCGCCGAGGACAAGCTGGAGAAGGCCGGCGAGAAGGCGCTGCACGCGCGCGCCGCGCGGGTCGAGCGCGATGCCGACGAAGTCGCGGACGGCTACGCGGTGCGGCGCTTCGCGACGGGCGGCACTTGGTTGGCCGGCGCGGGCGATGCGTCGGGCCATGCGTCGGGCCATGCGTCCACGCCGCCGGGGGCTGCCGCCGCGTTCGATGCGGCAATGACCGAAACGGAAACGGGCGCCGATAGCGCCGCAGAAGCCGACGCCGAAGCGGGCGCCGCGCCCGACGATCCCGCCCCGCCCGCCGCCGCGGAGCGCCGATGCTAGACCAGGCCGCGGGCTTCAACGACGTCGCCGGCATGCTGCGGCCGCTGCTCTACGTGATGCCGCGCCTGCTGCCGATCATGTTCGTCGTGCCGGTGTTCAACGAACAGATCGTCACGGGCCTCGTGCGCAACGGGATCGCGGTCGTGATCGCGGCGTTCGTCGCGCCGACGATCGATGCCGCGCAGGTGGCCGCGCTGCCGTTCCTGATGTGGTGCGTGCTCGTCGCGAAGGAGGCGATGGTCGGCATGCTGCTCGCGGGCGCGTTCAGCGCGGTGCTGTTCGCGATCCAGGGCGTCGGCTACCTGATCGACTTCCAGACCGGCAGCGGCAGCGCCGCCTTCTTCGATCCGATGGGCGGGCACGAGGGCGGCCCGACCTCGGGATTCCTGAATTTCGTCGCGATCGCGCTGTTCGTCACGGCGGGCGGGTTGCAGGTGCTCGTGCAGCTGTTCGCGCAGTCGTACGCATGGTGGCCGATCGGCTCGCTCGGCCCCGATTTCTCGTCGATGCTGCAGACCTTCATCGTGCGGCAGACCGACACGATCTTCGAATGGATGGTGAAGCTCGCCGCGCCGGTCACGATCGTGCTGGTGCTCGTCGAGCTCGGCATCGGCCTGGTCGGCCGCGCGGTGCCGCAGCTCAACATCTTCGTGTTCTCGCAGCCGCTGAAGAGCGCGCTCGCGGTGCTGATGATGATCCTGTTCCTGCCGGTGGTGTACGCGTCGCTGCATTCGCTGCTGAGCCCCGACAGCGGATTGATGGCGTTGCTGCGCGCGCTGTTCGCCGCGCACGGCGGCGGCTGAGCGCGCCGGAGCCGACATGGCCGAAAAGGACCAGAAACCGACCGCGAAACGCTTGCGCGAGGCGCGCGAGAAAGGCGACGTGCCGAAGAGCGCGGAAACGGTTTCGTCCGCGTTCTTCGTCGGCGTGTGCGTGGCGCTCGCGGTGGGCATCGGCTCGCTGTTCGCGCGATTGCAGGCGCTGTTCCGGCTCGTGTTCGACGCGGTCGGCGCGGCCGATCCGTCCGCGCGGCTCGCGGTGCTGATCGATGGCGCCGCGCGCGACTGGGCGACGCTGTCCGCGCAGATCGCCGCCGCCGGCCTGCTGGCCGGATTGCTCGCGGGCTTCGTGCAGGTGGGCGGCGTGATGGCGTGGAGCCGCCTCGTGCCGCAATTGTCGCGGCTCAATCCGGCCGAGGGGATGAAGAACCTGTGGTCGCTGCGCAACCTCGTCAACCTCGCGAAGATGCTGCTGAAGACGGCGCTGCTCGTCGCGACGCTCGGCTGGCTGATCGTCGAGTCGCTCGACCCGTCCGTGCAGTCGGGCTTCACGCGGCCGGTCTCGATCCTCGCGCTGATCGTGAAGCTGCTGATGCTGCTGTTCGGCTGGGCGGCGCTGATCTACATCGTGATGGCGCTGATCGACATCGTGCACCAGCGGCACGAGTTCAACCAGAAGATGAAGATGTCGATCGACGAAGTGCGGCGCGAGCACAAGGAGGACGAAGGCGATCCGCACATCCAGGCGAAGCGCCGTCAGCTCGCGCGCGAAGTGCAGTTCGCGTCGCTGCCCGACCGGATCGGCTATGCGTCGGTGGTCGTCTATTCGCCGCGTGTCGCGGTCGCGCTCTACTATGGCGGGATCGGCTCGCTGCCGTGGGTGCTCGCGCGCGGCGAGGGCGACGCGGCCGAGCGGATCGTGCGGCTGGCCCGCGACGCGCTGCGCCCGACGCTCGCGAACGTCGGGCTCGCGCAGGCGCTGTACGAGACGACGCCCGAGAACGGCACGATCCAGCCGCAGCATTTCCGCGAGGTCGCTCAGTTGCTGAAATGGGCGACCGGCGCGGGTTGACGAAGGGCGGCATCCCCGTCGGTATGCGGCCCTTTTTTCGATTCGCCAGTATCCGCCGGGCGACCGGCCGATTCGATATGGCCCCGTCGCGCCGCCATGTGCACACGGCGCTTGACGCCTATTTTTTTCCGAATTCCGCCAACATTCACTGGTGAATTATTGCTGATTTATTTCTTCGTAATATGGCTCGACCGTCATGCCCGACGGCGGGCCGCGAGGTTGCGCCGCGCGTGACGGAACAGGTCAACAGGGGCAGACAAATCAATGTGCGGAATCGACGGCTTTCTGAATAGCGTCGCCTTCGATGAGGAGACAGCGCGCGGCACGCTCGCGCGAATGACGGCGAGCCTCGCGCATCGCGGGCCGGACGGGCAGGGCATCTGGGTCGACCCGGAAGCCGGCATCGCGCTCGGCCACCGGCGGCTCGCGATCGTCGACCTGTCGGTGCATGGCCGGCAGCCGATGGCTTCCGCGTGCGGCCGCTATGTCCTCGTCTTCAACGGCGAAATCTACAACCATCGCGAACTGCGCGCGGAGCTCGAGCGCGCGGGGCGCGCACCGGCGTGGCGCGGCCACTCCGACAGCGAGGTGCTGATCGCGGCGATCGTCGCGTGGGGCGTCGAGGCCACGTTGCGCCGCGCGACCGGCATGTTCGCGTTCGCGCTATGGAATCGCGCGTCGCGGGTGCTGACGCTCGCGCGCGACCGGATCGGCGAGAAGCCGCTCTACTACGGCCGGGTCGGCGACGCGCTCGTGTTCGCGTCCGAGCTGAAGGCGCTGCGCGGCTATCCGGGCTTCGACGGCGCGGTCGACCGCGACGCGCTGTGCCTGTACCTGCGCCAGTCGAGCGTGCCCGCGCCTTACACGATCTATCGCGGCATCCGCAAGCTGCCGCCCGGCACGTACATCCAGTTCGAACATGCGCGCGACACGCCGCGCGTGCGGGCGTACTGGACGCTCGAACAGGCGATCGAGGCGGGCCGCGCGCAGCCGTTCGAGGGCAGCCCCGACGAAGCCGTCGGCGAGCTCGACACGGTCCTGCGCCAGGCCGTCGCGCGGCAGATGGAAGCCGACGTGCCGCTCGGCGCGTTCCTGTCGGGCGGCATCGATTCGTCGACGATCGTCGCGCTGATGCAGGCGCAATCGGCGACGCCGGTCGACACGTTCACGATCGGCTTTCACGAGGCCGGCTACGACGAAGCCGGTTACGCGAAGGCCGTCGCGCGCCATCTCGGCACGCGCCATACCGAGCTTTACGTGACGGCCGACCATGCGCTCGGCGTCGTGCCGAAGCTGCCGTCGATCTACGACGAGCCGTTCTCCGATGCGTCGCAGATCCCGACCTTTCTCGTCTCCGAACTGACGCGCCGGCACGTGACGGTGAGCCTGTCCGGCGACGGCGGCGACGAGCTGTTCGGCGGCTATACGCGCTACTTCCTCACGCCGCGCCTGTGGCGCAAGCTGCATCGCGTGCCGGCCGTCGTGCGCGCGCGGATCGCCGCCGCGTTGCATGCGCTGCGGCCCGATCATGCGGACCAGCTCGCGGCCGTCGCGCAGGGCGCGTGGGGCGGCGGCGTGGAGGCGCGCGAATCGTCGTCGCGCATCGGCGATCGCCTGCACAAGCTCGGCCATGTGATGACGGCGGAGAGCCGCATCGGGCTGTACCGGCTGCTGATGTCGTCGGTGCATCATCCCGAGCGTATCGCGTTGACGGGGCAGGAGCCGCCGACGCCGCTCGACACGGTGTCCGCGTGGCCGGCGCACCTGAGCTTCGCCGAGCAGGCGATGGCGATCGACACGCTCACGTACCTGCCGACCGACATTCTCGCGAAGGTCGATCGCGCGGCGATGGCCGTGAGCCTCGAGACGCGCATGCCGTTCCTCGACCATCACGTCGTCGAATTCGCGTGGCGCGTGCCGGCATCGGTGCGCTTGCCGGAAGGGCAGTCGAAGGCGCTGCTGCGCCGGCTGCTCGACCGGTACGTGCCGTCCGCGCTGATCGACCGGCCGAAGCAGGGCTTCTGCGCGCCCGTCGACCATTGGCTGCGCGGCGCGCTGCGCGACTGGGCCGAGGCGCTGCTGCGGCCGTCGCGCTTGCGCGACGAAGGCTTCTTCGATGCGGCGGCGATCGAGCGGCTGTGGCGCCAGCACCAGACGGGCCGGATGAACTGGCAGCACCCGTTGTGGACGGTGCTGATGTTCCAGGCGTGGCTGGAGGCGCAGCGCGCGGGGTGACGGCAGGGTCGCGCCCGCCGCACGTGGCGCGCGGCGGGCCGGCCCTCATCCGACCACCAGAGGCGTGCCGATGGGCAGGTGCGCGGGATCGCGCGCGGCCGACGGATTGAGCTGCAGGATCTCGTTGAGCGCACGCGCATCCTGCTCGCCGCGCGTCATCGCCTGCTGGTCGGCGCGCGACACGTGCGCGGCATCGAGCAGCGACTGGCGATGCTGGTCCGCGATCACCCACAGCGAATCGCCGTCGACGACGATATAGGGCTGCGCGGCGTTCGACGGCGAAGGCGGGTTCGACGGCGTGCCCGGCGGCGACGGTTGCGGTTGGGACGGCGTGGCGCTCGCCGACGGCGATGGCGGGGCACTCGGCTGCGGCGCGTGCGTGACAGGCGCTGGCTGCCCCGGCGTGGCGGACGGCGACGGCGCGACGGCGTGCTGGGTCGAGCCGCCGCCCGGCTGCTGCGTGCCGGATGGCGGCGGCTTGCCGTCGTCGTCCTCGAACGCGGTGTAGATCCACTTGCCGACGTAGATCAGAATCGGCGCGACCATGAGCGAAGTCGGGATCGAGCCGGTGAGCCGCTTCGGCAGGTTCGGGAAGTGCGTATCGATACGCGCGAGTGCGAGCAGCGTCGCGGACGACAGCGACGAAATCGCGATCGGCAAGTCCGAGTGGATCGCGGGATGCGGGCCGACGAACGGCGCGATCGCGCCGCCGGCGATGCTCGCGAGATCCGACATCAGGTCGATGCCGCGCACGACGCGGCTGCGCCGCTCGATGCTCAGGTGTGCGAAAGCACTGCCCTGCACGAGGCCGGTGTACGTGATGCCGAGCAGCGCACCGGCCGCGCCCAGCGCGGGCACCACCGACGGATTCTGCAGCAGCGCATGCAGCGACAGCTCGCCGAGGCTCGCATAGCCGGCGATCGCGGCGGCCCGTCCGGCCTTGCCCATGAAGCGGCGCGGATTCCCGTAATGCAGCTGCTGGATCGAGGTGCCCGCGAGCACGCCCTGCATCTGCTGGAGCATGTCGTTGGCGATCATCTTCGTGTACTCGAGCGTCTTGTCCGCGGGCAGCGATGCGGCCTTGTGCAATGCCAGCTGGAGATGGATCTTCGCGCGCGCGCTTTCCGCGAGCAGGATCAGCGACGCGTTGCGCTGCTCGGCATGCATCTGGTGCGCATCGAGCTGATTGTTCAGGCCGTCGACGAAGCGGTCGATCACGCGGTCGAACAGCCGCGGGTCGCCGCTTTGCAGCGCGCGCACGGTGTCCTGGTGCACGGCCTGCACGAGCCGGCCGGTCCGCACGCCGACGAACGCCGCGTTCGCGGCCTGCTTGAATTTGTCCGGCGTCAGGCCGAAGTGATGGACCGCGAAGCCGGCCGCCGCGCCGATGGCGATCGACATCAGGTTCTTGCCGTTCAGCAGCGCGGCGATCCAGCTGTCCGGCTGATGCAGGCGCAGCGCATGCAGTTCCGCGGCCGCGGCGAGCGGATCGTCGGGACGCATCGGTTCGTTCGTCTGCGCGCTGACGAGCCGGCTTTCGCTGATCGGTTGCGTATCGGCGGCGACGAGGGCCGGCGCGAGGACGGCTTCGCGCCAGGCCTGCAGCGGCTCGACGCCGGTGCCGCCGCCGTCCGTCGTGACGAGCTGTTCGGGCGCCGCGAGCCGCGCGCCGACATCGGCGAGCCACCGTTCGGTGAACATCCGGGCGGCATCGCTGGCCGCGGGCGCACGGCGCGGGTCGGCGGCCCATTGGTCGACCGCGAAGCGCGACGTCGCATAGCGGGCGCGATGCAGCAGTTGCGAGGTGTTGCCTTCGTACAGTTGCTGGCGCAACGCCGCGATCCGCGCAGGCGACATGCCGCGCGCCCGGCCGATGCGGTCGACTTCCGCGAGCAGCAGGCTGTGCTGGTTCATCAGCGTCGTGCGGTCGACGCGGTCGTACACGCGTGTCAGCGCGTCGGCACCGTGCAGCCGTGCGAGCGTCGGGTCGTTCGCCCGGGCGCGCTCGACGAGCAGCGTCGCGAGCGCGGTCGTCAGTTCCTGGTTCGCGACGAAGTCCGAGCCATGCGTCGCGTACGATAACCCGACATGAACCCACGGCAGTGCCGGATGGTCGAGCAGCGATTTCGCGAGCTCCAGATGGCTCGCGCCGGATGCGGGCTCCGGCACGGTGTCCCAGCCGTGGAACGTCACCATCACGTGCGGCGCCGGCTGGCCGAGGTGCTTCCGGTTCCACGATTCGAGCAGCGCGCCGAGCCGCGCGTGGTCGTGATAGCCGGTGTTGGGGCCGGGCTGGTGCCGGTGGTCGACGGACGACACCAGCGCCCGCGCCGGCGCCATTTCGAAGCGCAGCAGGAAACCGGCCTTCGACGACGCGTCGAGCCAGTCGTGCACGTATTGCTCGGCCAGATCGTCGATACGCATCGACTTGCCGTTCGCGCCGGCGATCGTGCCGGTCCAGTAGTCGATCGTCGCGTCCCGGTGGTCGCCGATCGACTTCGCGTCGTGCACGACGGCGGGGTCGTGCTTCGCGCCGCGCGTGGCCGCGAGCGTGTGCGGATCGATCACGACCGTCACGGCCGCCATCACGCCGCCGTGCCTTTCGATCTGCGCGACGAACGTCGCGGGATCGTCGGAAAGCCGGAACGCGCGGCTCATCGGCACGACGCGCTGCTGGTACGCGGGATCGGCGGCGAGGAGCCGGCGGCGCAGCGCGCGATCGGTCGCGAGCGCGGTGCTGAAACGGCTCAGCACCTTTTTTCTGAGCGGAATCGGCGCATAGCGCGAGCCGCCGCCCGACCAGTCTCGCGCGACGTACAGCGGCATGCCGGTGTCGCGCAACGCCTGTGCGTCGGCCATGATCGCCGGCGGTACGCCGTCGACCGCATCGTCCACTTCGAGCGGCGCGGCGCGCGGATCGCGCGCGCGCTGCACGAGCGCATCGATCCGGTCGTAGTGCGCGAGCAGGGCCGACGCGTTGCCGTCGCCATAGCGCTGCAGCGATTCGACCTGCGTCGTGCTGACGAGCGACGGTTGATAGGTCCGCACGTCGAGCACCGGATGGGCCGATGCCGCCTGCCCGTTGCGCGCGGCCGCGGCGTTCGCGCGGCGGATCGCCTGCAGCGCCGCGTTGCGTTGCGACCGCAGCCGCCGCGCCTCGGCCGCGCCCCAGTTGCGCCGCGCGTCGGACGTTGCCGGCGACGGGTCCTTGGCGAGTGCGTCGACGTCCGCGAGGCGGGTCTCGAGCGTCTTGAGCCGCGTGCCGCGCGCGTGTTCCACCAGCGCATCCGGCGCGAGTTCGGTCAGCAGCAGATGGGTGTCGCCGCCGTACGGGCCGCCGCCGATCGGCGACGCTTCGAGCGGTACGCCCGGGCTGTCCGGTTTGCGCCAGTTGTCGTGCCACGTCAGCTCGCCTTCCGCGTTGGCCGTGATCACCGCGCGCGGCTTGCCGAGCCGGTACGCGATGCGGTCGCCGCCGCCATACACGTAGATGAAATGCTTGCCGGGCACGAGGCCGCGCGCTTTCGCGAGACCGAGCAGGTGCACGATGTTGTGGCCGCTGAAATCCAGCGCATGACCGGACGCCGAGGGCAGCAGGCCGGCTTCGAACGTGCGGGGCGCCGGCGCCAGCGCGGCGGTCGCGGGCGGGCGCGTGCCGCCGGCCGGCAGCGGGCGCGTCGCGGGCGACGCGCGGCCGAGCGTCGCGATCGCGCGGGCGCGGCGCAGCGCGATCGCGGCGCCCGCCCCGGTCAGCGATGCGAAGCGGCGCCGCAGGCCGTGCACGCCGCTGATCGCGACATGGCCGCCGTATTGAAGGCCGCGGCGCGGCAGGACTTCGGTCTTGTCCTTCTTCGGTGGCCGCGGCGCGTCGAAGCGGTCGCCGACCCGCGCCAGCATGGCCGGCTCGACGCTGCTGACGAAGAACGTCATCCCACGCGTGCGTGCGCGCGTGAGCGGCACGCTGTGCAGCTTGCCGTTCGGCCGCAACCGGATGCGTCCGCGTTGCGGGTATGCGGCGGCGAGCGGACGCTCCTTCACGTGGGTCTGCGTGTGCGGTGCGTTTTCCTGGTATTGCCAGACACCGGTGGCCGAGTCGTAGCGCGCATGACCGGCGATCTTGCCGGTCGCCTTGTCGACGACGTAGATCGTATCGGCGTGGCCGGCCGTCGCGACGGCCTGCTTCGCGCGTGCGAAATGCCGCGCCTTCGACAGCGCGTCGATCGCATCGACGTACGCATCGCGCACGCGGCCGTTGCGCGTGAATTCGACCGTCTCGCCTTCGCGCGCGGGTTTGATCTTCGCCGGGCCGCCGAGCGCGACCAGTTCGCGGTGCGTGACGGGCGACACATGGAAATCGAACGCGCGGCGCGCGGCGGCGGTGCCGGTCGGATCGCTGCGTTCCATCGCGCTCGACAGCGCCAGCTTCAGCGCCTGCCGTTCCTCGGCGTTCAGCGCGTTGCCGAGAAAGCGCAGGCGGAGGATCGCGCCGTTCGCATCGACGTGCGCCGTCGCGACGAACGTCGGCGGCGCGTCGGGCGTCGGCTTGCCGGCGCGCGCGATCAGCAGGGCCGTGTCGGTGCCGGTCTGCTGCACCAGGTGCCCGAGCGTGGGCGCGTGCTGGCCTTCGGCGCGCGTCAGCGTGCGCATGTCGCGCTCGTCGAGCCACGCGCGCGCGTGCTTCATCGCGTCGCCGTCGACCGCATGGCGGCCGCGCGCCGGCGCGGCGAGCCGTGCCGCGACGGGGCGGCCGGCGGCCGAGCGAACCTGTGCGCCGTAGTAGTCGCGATAGGTCGGATTGCCGGGCGTCGACGTGTGCATGTCGCCGAACGTATCCGCGAGGGCGTCGAGCGCGGCCGGGTCGCGGCTCGTCAGCGCATGCTCGGTCGCCCGGGCGAGCGCGTCGGGCAGCTTCGCGTGGGCCGCGATGTCGGGCCCGCCGGCGGCGAGGATTTCGTTGCGTATCGTGTACGCGTTGACCTCCGCGCGCGCATCCGACTTCAGCAGCGCGGCCACCGCGGCTTCGGGGCTGGCGTGTTCGGCGGCCAGCGCGCCAGTCGCGAGATCGACGCTGTGCTGCAGTTCGTGGCCCCACACGAACACGAGCGTGCCGGCGCGGCGCGTATTCCCGTCGAGCACGATCGTGCGTGTCTGCGCATCGGCGTAATGGCCGCCGCCCGGCGTGCCGACGCGGATCGTCCAGCCGTCGCTGCGGGCCAGCCGCATCTGCGCGCGGAAGGTCGGCGACTGCCGCGCGATCGCATGCGCGCGCATCAGCAGCACGCGGCCGCGGAACCGCTGCACGACGCGCCCGAGCATGCCCGGGCGTTGTGCGTACGCACCGCTTTCGGCATACGCGGGATGGGCGAGGCGAATGCGGCCCGTCGCGATGCCACGCTGGACCGTGTCGATGACCCCGTCGATCCGCTCGACGACGTCGCCTTCCGGGTCCGCCTTGTGCATGACCTGGCCGGGATCGTGCAGCAGCACTTCGCCATGACGGCCGAACAGCACCTGGAAGTCGTACAGCAACCCGTGCTGTTGCGTGACGTTGCGAATGTTCACCAGATCGCCGAGACCGCTGCGTCGGACCACCCCGGGCAGGCCGAGCCCTTTCTCCATCGCGGCGCTGCTCAGAAGGGCGGCCGGCTTGTACACGACACCGACCCGGCCCAGGTGCGAGAACGGGCCGTCGACCGTGCTGACGGGCAGGCCGAGCCGTTTCAGTTCGCGCAGGCCGCCCTGTTCGGCGCCGATCTCCTCATGCGCGACTTCCACGCCGTCCGGCGACGTGTCGCGGAAGAAGCCGATGGCCTGGCCCGTGCCGCCGTCGAATACCGTCTTGTAGAGCCCGGAGCCGACGAGCGGGCCGAGATGGTCGGCGGGGTCGACGGGGCGCGCCGGGTCGCCGGCGACGTGCAGCCGGCCGCCGGTGACCGACAGCTCGCCGAGTGCCGGTTGCGTGTAAGCGGCCGGCACGTAGCGATTCATGCCCGACAGATCGGTCAGGCTGCCGCCTGCACCGACGGCGTCCGGATGCACCGCGTAGACGGGGCGTTGCCACAGGTTCG
This sequence comes from Burkholderia sp. ABCPW 11, assembly GCF_001523445.1. Classification (NCBI taxonomy): domain Bacteria; kingdom Pseudomonadati; phylum Pseudomonadota; class Betaproteobacteria; order Burkholderiales; family Burkholderiaceae; genus Burkholderia; species Burkholderia sp. ABCPW 11. Next base: position 354,007 of record NZ_LOVM01000046.1, read on the forward strand.
CCAGTTGCGCGGCCGCGCCTTCGTTCGCGTGCCGTGCGGCCAGGATCACCACGCGCTGGCCCGCGTACGGCGCGTCCGACAGCAGCGAGAAGCCGTGCGGATCGATCGGCCGGCCGTCGGGGCCGAGCAGCGTGCCGTCGGGCTGCGTGTCGGCGTGGACGATCGCGAGACGGTCGGCTTCATCCATCGACACGAGGCCGCGCCGCCTGAGCTCCAGCGCATCGAGCGCCGGCGTCGCGGCGCCGAACGGCGACGCGTTGCGCTCGACATGCGCACGCGACCACGCGACGCGCTGGGCCTGGATCTCGCGCATCGAGCGCGGCGCATCGTCGCGCGGCTTGTCGCGGCCCCCGCGGTCGTGCGGCGGATCGCCCGCATCGCGCGGCGGCGCATCGCCGCGATTGCCGAGGTCGACATCGTAGCGGGCCTCGAACGAATTGAGCTGCCGGCTCGCCTCGGCTTCGAGCGCCTTGCGCGTATAGCGGCCGCCGGGACGCTTGCCGGCGGCGTTCGCGCGCGAACGGTCGCCGCCGAGCAGGCGCATCTGCTGGGCGAGCGTGCCCGACTGTTCGGCGAGCGCGCTGACCTGGTTCGGCAGCGGCGTGCCGCCGGCACGCATCTGCACGTCCGGGCGCTCGAGCTTCACGTCGCCGCGCTCGATCCCGCGCTCGAGCAGCGTGATCTGATCGTCGACGTCCGCCAGGGTCTGACGATACGCGTCGCTGTTGGTCTCGATCGGGCCGGGATCCGCGAGCAGCAGCCGGCCGTCGCGATACACGCCTTGCGGATCGAAATAGAGCCGGTCCTGCTGAATCGCGTCGCGCAGCGTGCGCAAGGTCTGCAGCGATTCGGGGTCGAGCGTCGTCGGCAGCAGCCCGCGCCCGGCATCGCCGGTATGCAGCCCGCCGCGCGGCTGGTACAGCACCGCGACGCGACCGGCGTGCGAAAACGGGCCGTCCATCGCGACGGTCGGGAGATCGTAGCGACGCCGCAGCAACGCGAGCGCCGCGCGCTCGGCGTCGGCACTGGCCCGCTGTTCGGCGCGCGTGCTGAAATCCTCGTAGAGGGCGACGACCGCGTCCCGGCCGAGCGCGAAGCCGCCCTTGTGCGCACCGAAGCCGAGCAGCGCGCCGAGATGCTCGTTCAGGTCCACGGGCTTGCCGCTGTCCGCGTGGAATACCTGCAGGCCGTCCGCCCGCAGTGGCCCGAGCGCGACGTCCGGATGCGGCGCGGGATCGAAGCGCAGGAAGCCGCTGGTCGCGCGGATCGTGCCGTCCGCCGCGAGCGCGCCGCGCGGTGCGACGAAAACCGGGCGGTTCCAGACGTTCGCGAGTTCGGGCGCGAGCCCGGCCTCCGCACCTTCCGCGACGAGCACGATCGGCTCGTCGAGCCGGGACGGCGCCGGCAGGCCGTGGCGCGTGTCGAGCGCGAGTTCGTGGCCGGACAACGGCGTGCCGTCCGGGCGCGTCAGGGGCGCATCCGCGCGGCCGTTGCGCACGACGAACAACGTGCGCCCGCCGTAGCTGTGCTGCTCGACGCGCGGGCCGACGGTCGCGACCGCGACGTCCGCATCGCGGGCGGCGAAGCCCGGCGCGAGCGGGGACGATTCGATCGCATGGAGGACGGTCCAGGCGACACGCTGGCGAAACGTCAGCGGTTCGAGCGGGCCGCTCGAACCGGCTTCGGCGGGATCGGCGACCCGCCGGTACTGGATCGTCCGTGCGTCGCCGCTGCGGCGATCCGCGCGCGATGCGGTGCGCGCATCCTGGTCGTTCTCGGCGGCGCGTTCGCGTACCTGCGCGGACGCGCGGCCCGCCTGCGCGGTCGCGCGCGACGTCGCGGCGGCCGGCTCGGCGACCGCCGCCGTCGGGTCCGTTGCCGCGCGCAGTGCGGACGGGGTCGCGCGAGCCGCATTCGTGCGCGCGCCGTCGTCGTGCGGCGGCGCGGCCTGCGCTGGCGCGGCGGGCGCCGGGGTCGCGCCGCGCGGGGTGCCGACCTGGCTCGGTGCGCGCAGCTCGATGCCGTCGGACAGCGTCAGGCTGCCGTCCCGGCCGGCCGTGATGCGGCCATCGGTGTCGTAGCGGTTGAAGCGCGTGCGCTCGAGGGTGCGCCACGAGCCGTCGACGCGCTCCGCGATCGTGATGCGGCCTTCGTGGTCGACGAACGCGGTGGTGCCGGTCTTGCCGCGTGCGCCGGTATTCACCGCATTCGCGCGGCTCAATACGCGGATCGGCACGCCTTCGTAGGTCAGCACGCGCTTGCCGACCATCAGCGTGCCGTCGCCGGCCACGGTCACGCTGCGGCCGTCGATGGTCGCGCGCGTGCGGCCGAGCCGCAGCGTGTTGGTCGCCGTGTAGCGGCTCTGGCCGATGCGCACGGTCTGGTCGCCGATCTGCACGGCCTGATTGTTCAGGTCGCGGCCGCCGAAGCCGCCGGTGCGCCGCACGATGCCGGTCGTCACGGCCTTGAGCTTCTGGTGGCCTTGCGCGAGGCCGAGATTCAGGATGAACGACGACGCATCGCCGGCGAGCCGGTCCGTATGGCCCGTCAGCGCATCGTGCACGAACTGCACGCCGGCTTCCGCCGCGCCGCCGAGACCGGTGACCGTCGTCGCGCGCCGCACGAACGTGGCGAGCCCCTTCGAGTCGTTCAGCAGCGTGGCGATCTTGCCGACGCCGCCGACGCCGGCCGGCACGAGGTTCAGGTAATCGGCGCGCGCTTGCGCGTCGAGCGGGCTGATGGTGCGATCGTGCTGGATGCGATTGGCGAGGTCGTAGCCGGAGTTCGCGACGGCCGCCGCCGCCGACGTGTAGATCAGCCCGGTGCCGGCCGCATTGAGCGCGACGCCGAGCGGCGCGCCGAACACGGTCGCATCGAGCAGGCCGCCGCCGACTTCGAGCGCGATCCCGCCGAGCAGCATCCCGAGGTTCACGTCGCCGGCGCCGAACGTGTGCATCACGCTTTCCCACCAGCTGTCGTCGTGCGCGGTGTCGTGCCGGTCGATCCGTGCGGCGCCGTTCGCGTCGTAGCCGGTCGCGATGTCGAGCGTGCCGTCCGACGACAGCGAGTTGTCGTCGATGAAGTTGTCGATGCTCGAATATTTCGCGCCCTGATCGTCGACGTAATGCGTGTCGCCGTTCTCGTTCGTGACCTTGAAGATCGCGCTCGTGACGAGGCCGGCGTCCTTCGACGCATAGACGATCGGCATCACGTTGACGCGCGTGCCGGCGCCGCCGCCCACCTTCAGCAGCTCGTCGCGCACCTTGTCGATCGATTCGAGCTTCTTGCCGTCGCTGAACTGCGCGGCGTGCGGGTCGTCGGTCGCGTGGTCCGGCGACAGCCCGAGCGCGACGCCGACGAGATTGCGCTGCTGCGTGTCGTCGAGCTTGCCGAAGTCGATCGTCGCGCCGTGCCGGGTGGCTTCGCCGGCCTTGTCGAGCAGCGACTGCGACAGCTCGCTGCGATGCGCGCCGAAGAAGTCGGACAGCGCCTTCGCGTAATCCTTCTGATCGGATTCGGTCTTCGGATTGCGCAACCGCTCGTCCAGATGCGCGTCGAATTCGTTGAACAGCACCTGCTGATGCAGCGTTTCGCCGAGCAGTTGCGCGCGCTGGACATCCTGGTTCGCCCGATCGAGTTCCGCGAGCGCATCGGCAAGCGGCTTCGCGTATTGATTGACGACGAACGGCACCGGCGCCGTCAACGGAATGTTCTTCGGGGTGCCCTGCGGCTTCGCGATGGAGAACACGCTCGGCGTCGGGCCGATGCCGTGATCGCGGTTCCACTGGTCGTACTGGGCCTGCAACCCGTCGACCTTGATCTTCAGCTCCTGCTGCTTCGCCTGCGCATCGGCGAGCGTCTGCTTCGTCGCCCGCTCGTTGACGGACACGGTCATCCGGTCGTCGGCCTGATGCAGCGCGGACGCGATCGTTTTCAGGCCCTTGATCTCGAGCGGCGTCGGATCGTTCGCGATGCACATCGTCCGGTGGTCGTACCGATCCTGCACGCCGGCGGCGAGATCGTCGTAGTGGATCGCGAGCGCGTTGCCGTAAGCGGCAACATAGCCGTCGTGCGCGAGGCTCGCGGCATCCTTCGCCTTCGACAGTTGCGTGGCGGCGTCTTCGACGCCGAGGTCGGCGCGCGGATCCATCAGCTTGACGCCGGGATGGTCGCGGCGCCATTGCGTCGCGCTCTTTTGCGTGGCGTCGTAGTGCTTCTGCTGTTCGTCGACCTGGCGATTCGCATACAGCATCTGCAAATAGCCGCCGCTCACGCGCGCGCTCGCCTGCGCGTGATTCAGCAGGTCTTTCTGCGCGGCGACCGTCGTGCTCATCACGGTCGGCCCGTACTTGCCGGACACCGCGTTGTACGTGCCCTGGATGTCGGCGACCTTCGCCGCGTCGGTGGCCGCATTCAGGCACGCGTTCGCATAGTTCGCGTCGTCGGCGCTCTGCGTCAGTTGCGTCCGCGCCTCGTCGGGCTTCAGCGCCGGCGGCACGTCGATCACGCGCTCGAGCGGCGCGAGCTGCTTGTTGATACGCGCGATGCCGGCGTCCATCGCATCCGCGTAATCGCCGTTCGACGCATACGACTGCAACTGGGCGAGCGCGAGATTCGAGTTCGCGATGTCGGCGTTGTGCAGCGCCTTCGCTTCGGACAGCTTCGCGTCCGCCCGCTGCCACGCGTCGTAGGCCTGCTTCTGCTGCGGCGTCCAGTTGTCCTGCGACGCCTGGGTCGGATCGTCGCCGATGCCGGGAACCGCCGCTTTCAGCCGGTCGAGCGCCGCATTCGCGTCGGATTGCGCGGAGCCGGCGCGTGTCGGATCGAGCGCTTCGTTGTCGTGATCGGCCTGCTGCGCATACGCGATCATGTAGCCGGCGTCGGTCGTGACGTCGAGTTCCTTTTCCGCCTTCGCGGTGGCCTTGTGCGCGTCGTCGTAGGCGGTTTGCGCGCGGGCCAGCGCGTCCTTCGTCGTGGACGGATCGTTCTTCGCGTTCGTCAGCGCGGTCTGCTTGTCCTGCTCGTCCTGCAGCGCGTTGTCGTATTGCGTCTGCGCGCCCTGGATCGCGGTCTGCGCGGCTTTGGTCAGCGGATCGTCGACCGTGATGTCGGGCGGCTTGGGCCGGTATTGTTCGGCGAGGCTCCGGATCAGCGAGGTCGCGGACGCGATTTCGGCATTGGTCGGCTTCGACGGGTCCGTATCGGGCGTGACCTGCACCGTGATCGGCGGCGGCGGGGGCGTGGCGGTCTGCTGTTTCGACGGATCGCCCGATTGCCGCGCGGCTTCGGCCGCCGCTTGCGCGCGTTCGGCTTCGAGCGTGCGCTCGAGAAACGCCATCCAGTTGGCGCCCATGCCGACGCCGTCGATATCCAGCATCAAACTTCTCCCGGTCGCGCCGTGCTCTCAACGGGGCGCGCATTACGATGCCATTACGATCAAGCTTGGAGTGTAGAAAGGCATGCACCGCGATGACGCAGCGCGTTTCGTAGCGCGACGCCGATGCGCGCGCGCCGCCGGGGCGTCGCTACGAACGGCGGCGAAGTGGAGCGGGCGCGGTGGGGGCGGGCCGACTTACTGATCGAGACACCGCACGCAGAGCCGCTTCGCCTGGTTCGCCGGCAGCCCGCGGCACATCATCAGCACCGGGCGCGCATGGCACGACGGCGCATCCGCGGACGCGGCGGCCGACGGCAGGCGGCGCGCGCGTTCGGGCGGCGTCGCGGCGGCCGCGGCCATGCGCCGCTGGCGCGCCGGCGGCGGCGTGTCGGTCACGACGGGAATCGGTTCGACGCCGCCTTCGCGCGCATTGCGCTGCGCGCTCGCGACGACGCGGCTCACGTAGCCGCTCGAAAAACCGGTCGTGAAGTTGCCGCTGTAGTAGCACGACAGCGCCGCGCGCAACGCGGCCTGCGTGGCGCGGCCGGCGCCCGACGAGCGCGCGAAGCATTCGGTCAGGATCGCGCCGCCGGCCTGCAGGTTGCGGCACGGCTCGAACATCGTCGCTTCGTCGAGCCCGTATTTCGCGAAATTGCGTTCGTTCACCTGCGCGAGGCCCACGCTGTAGCTGAAGCCGCGCGACGACAGTTCGCGCGCCGTCGCGCGCGCCTCGTCGAGCGACGTGGGCTGGCGCGTCAGGTGCCCGCCGACCACGCCGATCGCATACGGATTGAAACCCGACTCGGTGCGCACGAGTGCGGCGAGCGTCGCGGGATCGACGTTCGGTGCGCAGGCGCGCGCCAGTTGCGCGAAACCGGCGCCGCCGCCTGCCGCCTGCACGACGCGCGACGGCAGGCACGCGAGCGCGAGCATGGCCAGCGCGCACAGGCATGCGGCGACGGTTCGCAGGCGGCGCGCGTTCATCCCGCACCCGCCACGCGATACGACAGCACGAGCCCGTGCACGAGCAGCGACCAGCCGTCGAGCGCGACGAACAGCAGCAGCTTGAACGGCACCGAGATCGTCGTCGGCGAGATCATCTGCATCCCGAGCGCCAGCAGGATGTTCGCGACCAGCAGATCGACGACGATGAACACGATGTAGATCACGAAGCCGATCTGGAACGCCTTCGTCAGTTCGGCGAGCGTGAAGCTCGGCACCAGCACGAGCAGATCGTCGTCCTTGATGCCGTCCGCGCGATTCTTCGGCCAGACCGACGTCGCGGTCCGCACGAAGAATTCGCGGTCGCGCTGCCGCGTATGCGATACCAAGAAATCCTTGATCGGCGGTAGCGCCGCATCGGCGAGCACGCCGATGTCCGAGGTCGACAATTGCCCCGACGCATCGAAGTGGCGCGCCTGCAGCGCGTCGCGGATCGACATCCCGACGGGCGCCATGATGAACAGCGACAGGATCAGCGCGATGCCGTTCAGCACGAGGTTCGGCGGCACCTGCTGGATCCCGAGCGCGGAGCGCAGCAGGCCGAGCACGACCACCAGCTTCGTGTAGCTCGTCACCATCAACGCCGCGAACGGCGCGATGCCGAGCGCGGCGATCACCGCGATCAGCGCGACCGGATTCGGCAGATTGCCCATCGTTCAGCGCTCGCGCGGCGCGGGTTGCGTCAGCGTGACGACGCGCACGCCGAGCTTCTGGCCGACCGCGATCAGATGGCCGGTGCCGATCAGCATCCCGTTCGCGACGAGATGGATCACGCTCTGGTTGATCCCTTGCTGCAGCTCGATCACGGCGCCCGGCTGCAGCGCGCTCAGCTCGCCCAGCGGCATCGACGTGGGCGGCAGCTCGAAGCGCAGGTCGACGGCGAGGCCGTCGAGCGAGCGCGGCGCGTCGGCGGGCGGCGCGTCGTGCGTCGTCGGCGGCGAGTCGGTGCGGGTCGGTTCCAAAGGCATCTCCCTGATTCGTTCGACGGTCAGCCGGTTGCCCGACGGCCGTCCGGTGATCTCCCACGCCGGCGCGGCCGGCAGACGCGCGACGCACAGCAGGTTCTGCTCGTGCGCCTGCCAGCGCTCGATCGCGATGATGTCGCCGCCGACGACATCGGCCAGCTCGGCCGTCGTCAGCTCGGTACGGCCGATCTCGAACACGAGCGGCACGGGCAGGGTTGCGTAGGCCGCGCGCGCGTCGGCGAGCGCGGCCGGGGCGGCCGCGAAGAACACGGCCAGCGCATCCGGCGCGTCGAACAGCAGCGCGCCGTGGCAGCGCCACGCGGCGTCGGCGCGCCGCAGCTCGAACCGCAGCGCGGCCGGCGATGCGTGCGAGGCCGGCGCGCCGGCCGGCGGCGGCAGCAGTTCCACGCGCTGCCGCGTCGCGGCCTGCAGCACCGCCGCGAGCGGCGCGCACAGGTCGGCGAGCAATGCCGCGCGGATCACGGCCGGGACCGCCGGGTCGGCTGCATCGCCGAGCCATTCGGTTTCCGCGATCGGGTCGATCCACAGCGTGCCGGCCGCCGGGCCGACGACGAAGCGGTACGCGTGCGCATCGGCGGCCGGCTCGGCGTCGACGCGCCAGCGCACCTCGTACGCGTGCTCGCCGAGCGTGACCGGGACGGCGCCGGTCGCACAGTACGCATGCGACAGCCCGCGCGCGGCAGCGGCGGACAGGCGCGGCAGGTAGGGCGACGCGTCGAGCGCGACCGCGGCCGGCGCGGCGGCGGGCAGCGGGGAAGCGGCGGGCATGGCCCGGTTCGCGGCGTCGCCGGCGTCGGCATTCGTCAGGAACAGCGCAGGCACGGCGGGATCGGGGCGGATTCGGCGTTGGTTCGACGGATTGTTCTGGGGCCGGCGGCGCCGAGGGGCGCGCGGCTGCTGCGTCGATTGTAGGGACGGCGCTGGCCGCGTGCCGCGCCGGAATCCGTAGTCGCAACCGTTGCGTGGAGACGGCGGGAGCGGGGCGCTACGAAGCGCGATGAACGACGGCGGAGGGCGGTGGCGCGCGATGAAGCGGGGCGCTGCCACGGCGGGCGGTCAAAAGCAACCGCCGCCCGGAGGCGGCGGTTGGGGTGCGGCTGGCTGGCGGGCCGGGCGGCGTGCAGGCCGCGTCCGGCCGGCCGGTTGCGAGGTGCTGCGAATCCGCGCAGCGCGGTGGGGAAGCATTGCCGGCGCGCCGCGATCGGGCGGCGCGCGAGTGACGCGTTACGCGTAGTCGGCGGCCATCGACGGTTGCGGCGCCGTGCGCTGCATCGGCGCCGCGTCATGACGCTCGACGTGCGTCATCGCCGCACCGAACAGCACCAGGCGATAGCCGACCGCGTAGATCGGGATGATCCGCAGATTCTTGTCGTGTTCGAGCTGCAGCTTCGAACGGATCCGCGAGATATGGGTGTCGAGCGTGCGCGACGACACGCCGAGCTCGCGGCCCCACACGGCCTCCTGGATTGCCTGCCGCGGCACGATCTTGTTCATGTTGTCGAGCAGGAATTCGACGACGTCGAATTCGCGCGGCGTCACGTCGACGACCTTGTTGTCGATTTCGATCGTGCGGCGCACGAAGTTGATTTTTATATTGTCGATGTACAGGTATTTGCAATCCATGGTGGCCCTCGCATGTCCGTAAAGGAGTGTTTGCGAGCCTTGTGCTGCAACTTCCGGGCCAGGGGTGGATCGTCAGATGGTAATAACGGGCGATCGCGGCGCGGACGGCGCGGCAGCCTTGAATTTACAAGAATTTTTAACGGGAAGCCGCCGGGCGATTGATGAAAGGGTCGGACTGGCGCTGAAGGATTGTTACGTAGCATCGCGTCGCTACGTTACGGGGCGTTACGTCCGACGTAACGTGGGGAGGCGCCGGTAACATGCGCTCGACCGAGGCTGGCGGCGGGCTTCGGAAACCCTACATGGAACCCTACATCGGACCCGACATGTGTCAATGAAAACTCAATATGAATCAGTGACATACGCGATTCAATTGCCGACATCGAACCCTACATGGAACCGTACGAGGAAGCATGACGGCCGTCGCTACCTTCGAACCGTCGTTTCCCGAAGATAGCGTACTCGATCCGCTGCTCGGGCACGCCGCCGAGCGGGTCGATGCTTCGCGGCGGTGGCTTGCCGTCAGCGATACCCCGCTGGCCACCGCGCTCGTGCCGCAATTGCGTGCGATGAATTGTGTTTCCGAGGCTATGGCCTGAAGTCGACCAAGCGTGAGCGACGCCGAGCCGCCCCATGTCATGCGGACTTTGGCCCGGATAAGCGAGGTGTTCTCGCGATGCATTGAAAAACGCCGGCCCCGGGGCATGCGTCGCCCGGCAGCCGGCGTCCCCGCGCATCAGGCCTTCGCGCTATCCGCCGAATCGAACGGCAGCACGTAATGCCGTTTGCCGGTCGCCGCGAAGATCGCGTTCGCCACGGCCGGCCCGACCGGCGCGACGCCCGGCTCGCCGACCCCGGTCGGCGCTTCCGCCGACGGCACGATATGCACTTCGACCTTCGGCATCTCCGCCATCCGCAGCACGTGGTAGCCGTCGAAGTTGCGCTGCTCGACTTGGCCGTCCTTCAGCGTGATCGCGCTGTGCATCGCCGCGCCGAGCCCGAAACCGATGCCGCCCTCCATCTGCGCGGCGACGATGTCGGGATTGATCGCGATCCCGCAGTCGACCGCGCACACCACGCGCTCGACCTTCACCTTGCCGTCCGCGTCGACCGATACCTCGGCCACCTGCGCGACATAGCTCTTGAACGCCTCGGCCACCGCGATCCCGCGCCCGCGCCCCTTGGGCAGCGGCTTGGCCGGATCCCAGCCTGCCTTCTGCGCGGCCAGATCCAGCACCGCACGCATGCGCGGCTCCTTCGCGAGCAGGTCGCGGCGGAACGCATACGGGTCCTTGCCGGCCGCGTGCGCGGCTTCGTCGATGAACGCCTCGACCGCGTAGGCCGTGTGCGAGCTGCCGACCACGCGCCACCACAGCACCGGCAGGCCGACCTGGGTCGTGGTGAGTTCGACCGACACGTTCGGCACCGCGTACGGCAGGTTCGCCGCGCCCTCGACCGACGTCGCGTCGATGCCGTTCTTGACCATGAACGCTTCGAATGGCGTGCCGGCGAGGATCGACTGGCCGACGATCCGGTGGCGCCAGCCCACCAGCCGGCCGTCCGCGGTCAGGCCCGCGTCGAGCTTGTGGAAGTACATCGGCCGGTAGAAGCCGCCCTGGATGTCGTCCTCGCGCGTCCATTGCAGCTTGACGGGCTTGCCGTCCGCGCCGAGCGCCTTCGCGATCGACACGGCCTCGACCACGTAGTCCGACCACGCATTCGCGCGCCGGCCGAAGCTGCCGCCCGCATACAGCGTGTGAATCCGCACCTGTTCGGGTTTCAGCCCGGCCGTCCTGGCCGCGTTGCCCTGGTCGACCGTCTGGAACTGGTCGCCGGCCCAGATCTCGCAGCTGTCCGCCGTCAGCTTGACGACCGCGTCGAGCGGCTCCATCGGCGCATGCGCGAGATACGGGAATTCGTACGTCGCGGCGATCTTGCGCGCCGCGCCGGCGATCGCCGCATCGGCATCGCCGTCCTTGCGCGCCGACGTGCCCGGCTTCTCGGCGAGTTGCCGGTATTCGCGCATGAGCTCGTCCGAGCCGCGCTTTTCCGCCTTCGTTTCGTCCCATTCGACCTTCAGCGCGTCGCGGCCCTGTTTCGCGGCCCAGAAGCCGGTCGCGACGACCGCGACGCCGCCCGGCACCTGCACGACCGACACGACGCCCGGCACGGCCTTCGCGGCCGTCGCGTCGAACGATTTCACCGTCGCGCCGAAGCGCGGCGGCCGCTGCAGCAGCGCGACGCGCATGCCGGGGAACGTCGTGTCGAGCGTGAAATGCGCGGTGCCGTTCGATTTCGACGACGCGTCGACGCGTGGAATCCGGTGCCCGATCAGCTTGAAATCGGCCGGCTGCTTCAGCGTGACCTTGTCGGGCACGGGCAGCTTCGACGCATCGGCGACGAGCGTGCCGTACGCGGCCGTCTTGCCGCTCTTCGCGTGCGTGACGACGCCGTCGGCGGTGGTCAGCTCGGCGGCCGGCACCTTCCAGCGGGCTGCCGCGGCCGACACGAGCATCGCGCGCGCCTTGCCGCCCGCTTCGCGCAGTTGCTGCCACGAGTTCGACATGGCCGAACTGCCGCCCGTGCCCTGCATCGTGCCGAACGCGAGGTTCGCGTAGCGCTTCGCATCGGCCGGCGCGCTTTCGACGCGCACGCTCGACCAGTCGGCGTCGAGCTCCTCGGCGACGATCGTCGCGATGCCCGTATACGCGCCCTGGCCCATTTCGACGTGCTTCGCGATCACCCTGACGGCGCCGTCGGGCGTGATGCGCAGGAATGCGTTCGGCGCGAATTCGCCGGCCGGCGCGGTCGCGGCGAGCGCGCGGCGGCCGAGGCCGGCCCAGTCGAAGCCGATGGTCAGGCTGACGGCGGCGGCTGCCCCCGCGGCCTTCAGGAACGTGCGGCGCGACGGGCGCACCGAATCGGTGTGGTCGAGTTCGATCGTCATGGTCAGGCTCCCAGCGTCGCGGCTGCGTCGTGGATCGCGGCCCGGATGCGGGCGTAGGTCGCACAGCGGCAGAGGTTGCCGTTCATCGCGGCGTCGATGTCCGCGTCGGTCGGCTTCGGATTCTGTTCGAGCAAGGCGGTGGCCGACATGATCTGGCCGGACTGGCAATAGCCGCATTGCGGCACCTGCAGCTTGACCCACGCGGCCTGCACGGCCTGCGCGGGCTTGCTCTGCAGGCCTTCGATCGTCGTCACGTGCTTGCCCGCGATGCCGGCGAGCGGCAGCACGCACGAGCGGACGGCCTGGCCTTCGAGATGCACGGTGCACGCGCCGCACTGCGCCATGCCGCAGCCGAATTTCGTGCCGGTCAGTCCCGCGTGTTCGCGAATCGCCCAGAGGACGGGCATCGACGGATCGGCGTCGAGCGTGACGTTCTTGCCGTTCAGGACAAACGAGGTAGGCATTTTTGATTGTCTCCGTGGGGAAAACCCGGCGTGGGCCGGATTAGCGCGAGTGTGCGCGAGCAGCCGGTTTTTGCGTCTACCCAATCCTGCAAATTTATTGAACAATCCTGCAAATCCCCTGCACGCCGCGAGCCGTTTCGCTATGCTCGCGCGACACGGGAAATCATTCGAGGATGCGTCATGGACATGACCGATATCGTGGCGTCGCGCGAATCCGGGCGGCGCGAGCTGGCGTCGCTGATCGGCCGTTTCGCGCCGGCGGACGGCTCGCACTCGACGGCCGTGCCGGGCCTGATGCTGCATCGGCACACGCGGCCGGTCGATCTCGGCTGCGGCGTGTCGCGCGCCGCGCTGGTGATCGCCGCGCAGGGCGCGAAACGCGTGATCGTGGCCGGCCACGCCTACGAATACGACGCCCACAATTGCCTGATTACGTCGATCGACTTGCCGATCCTCTCGCGCGTGACGCGTGCGTCGGCGGAAGAGCCGTACTTGTGCCTGTCGCTGACGCTCGATCCGCAGCGCATCGTCGAACTGGCGGCCGAGATGCGGCTGCCCGAGCCCGACGCGGGCCCGGAAGGCGAAGGGATCGCGCTCGCGGAGCTGACGCCGCCGCTGCTCGATGCGGCGTTGCGGCTGCTGCGGCTGCTCGATACGCCGGCCGACATCGCGGTCGTCGCGCCGCTGATCGAGAAGGAAGTGCTGTACCGGCTGATGACGAGCGGGCAGGGCACGCGGCTGCGGCACATGGCGATCGCCGGCAGCCAGACGCATCGGATTGCGCGTGCGATCGAATGGATCCGCGATCACTTCGCGGAGCCGATGCGCGTCGAGTCGCTCGCGCAGGCGGTCAACATGAGCGTGTCGTCGCTGCACCATCATTTCAAGCACGTGACGACGCTGAGCCCGCTGCAGTACCAGAAGCAGTTGCGACTGCACGAGGCGCGACGGCTGTTGTTGCGGCAGGGCGGCGACGTCGGGTCGGTGGCGGCCGTCGTCGGCTACGAAAGCGCGTCGCAGTTCAGCCGCGAATACAGCCGGCTGTTCGGCGCGCCGCCGATGCGCGACATCGTGCATCTGCGCAAGAAGGAACTGCTCGGCTGACGGGCGGCCGGCCGGTCATCGATCGGCATGTCGCGATGACGGCGCGTTGCGGTCGAGGATATCGGCGCGACGCGCTGCGGACCGCGCCGCAATGGCCGGACGAGAGAGCGTCGTATGCGACACGGCTCGTGTTCCGCTTTCGCGAGCGTCTTGCACGGATGGCTGCCGATATAGCCCGTTCCCCCTGTCGCGAGCACCTTCATGCGACCGCGCCGGCGATGTCGACGAAGCGCCGCGACAGGCGCTCCGGTTTCGCCGACGACCCCGTTGATGCTTGAACGACGCAAGCATCGATCTATCGGTAGTGGTCTTCATCGCCTTTGTTTCAGTGATGAGAATCCTGCGGATAAATGCTCGAAAACGTTTCTTCAATGAGTCGCTCGCCAATGGCTGGTCGACTGGAAATGAAAAATGATGGCCCGTTTTTATCGGGATCGAGCGTTTACATTTGTTTTAATTATTACGCCCGCAGCGTACCGGATGGCAAAGGTTTTTCACCGCATGATCGTGTGGGTATTTTCACGGATGAATCAAATCCGTTTCGTATTTCGGACGGAACCCGTGTTCCGGCCGTGTCGCCGGCCGCGCGGCGCGGGGCATCGAGCGGCCGGCCCGCCATTCGCCGGGGGTAATGGACGGTTGCCGGCCTGCCGCAACACACGGTTCGTCAGCAGAAACGCGCGAAACGCGGGCCATGCATCGAGAGCGGGCTCTCAAATTTGCAACAACCGTCCGCAGGGACGTCCGGCGAGCCTCGGTGCGCCGGATTCGTCCGTCAAATCAAGGCATTGCGTCGCGGTGTTCAATGATCGCCGCCGCGCGGGTGCCGTTATCGCGATACATTCGTGAAACGAAAAATGCCGTTCCTGGCGAAATGGGCGGGGCTGGCGGCCGCATGCCGCGCGCAATGCGCAGTGGAATATCGCATGGCATGCGGCTTGCGAGATTGGACGCACCGGCGAGCGGTCGACACGATGCAACAATGATGTGGGGGCGGCCAGTTCGTCACGAGCCAGTCGGGGAAGCGGCGATGAACACTATAAGCAGTGGCTTGATCCGCGCGTTTCTCGCGCACCATAGGGGTAGTCGGATCGATGGGGGTAGCGCTTGCGACGCAGTGCCAGCGTCGGTGGTTGCGCCTTGCCGATTTCCCGCCCTCCGCGCGCGTCGCGTGCTGGAGCGGTTCCCGTTTCGCGCGACAACCCGGCGACAGCGATGCTCGACTTCATTCGGTGTTTCCGGATGGGGTGCGCTGTTCGTGCCGGACAGCGTGGCGCCGATTCCTCTTCAACCGTGCAGGAGCCGTTTCGATCGTGCCGGGCCAGTGCCGGCGTGGGCCGGACTAGATCGAATGCGCGTCGGCCGGGTTATCCGGAAGGCCTTTCTCCGTCAGCTCAGGGAGCGGACATGCCGTCTGGTTGCAATGCAGGCCCGTCGTCGCCTGGCTGAAGGGCGCGTGCCGAGCGGGCGCTGCAATTTTCGGTAGTCGATACGTTCGCTAATTTTCAATTCCGGAAATGGGTGCCGGTGCCGGTATCTGTTTTACACAAGGTATTGAAAATCGCAATCCGGAAAGATGTGCGCGTCATTTAGGTAAATTTAATCAATGGTGTTTTGAGTTAATCTCAATGTTAATAAGAATAATTGAAAACACCTACTCGTAAATTTTGGACAACTTAAAAATATAAAACTAGACTTCGGCTGGCCAAAAATAAAAAGTAAATTTTACGAGCCTGAAATAATTTATCTATTCGATAGCAATCCTTATTTTTAAGGGTTGCTCGAGGCGGGAAGGTCGATGGCGTGCGATCTTCCATGCTCATTCTCTCCACGCCGTTATGGAGTCGACCATGAAGAAGCTTCTGATTGCAGCAGCAGTTCTGGCGGTTTCGAGTGCAGCGTTTGCAGCGAGCGGCACGATCTCGAGCAGCAACTCGTCGAGCGGTGGCCAGACGATGGCCGGGGTCGCCGGGTTCGGCCACTTCACCGCAACCGATTCCGGCTCGGCACTCGGCGCAGCCGGCGCAATGGCCGGTGGCGGCAGCAGCGGTTCGGTCTCGTACACGAACCACACGCAAACGTCGACGGTCGGCGGCTTCGGCTTCGGCGGCGCACAAGCAGGCGGCAGCAGCGGCGCGAACGCGGGCTCGACCGGCTGGACGTATCACCACTAAGCCGCGACGCGTAGCGTTCGTCATTGGCTGGCGGCACGGATGCCGGGTTTCGTCCCGCAAGGGCAGGCCCGGCTCCGCCACCGTCGAACTTCCTCACAGCAAGGAATTGCTATGAAAGCCAAAGTCATGTTAGCGACAGCGCTCACCGTCATTTCGTCCGCTGCGTTGGCGGCCGGATCGTCCACGACCAACCAGACGCAGTCCGTTGCGGCGGGTGTTTCCGGTTCGGTGCTGGTCGGCTCCGGCAGCTATACCAGCAATTCGACCTCGACGGCCGGCGCGAATGCAGGCAGCACCGTGACACCCGCCGGCTCCGCCGGCACGGCGTCCGCTTTTCACAACTCGACTTCGACGGCCAGCGGTTCGGGCACGAACGGAGGCGCGTTCGCGGCAGGCGGCGGTATCGGCGCCGCGGGCTCGTTCGCCGGAAACGGCAGCACGAACGAGAACGCGAATGCGCTGTCGGGAGGGGTGACCGCCACGATCGTACTCGGTGCGAACCACTACACGGCCACGGGCGCGAACGACCACGGCATTGCCAACGCGGGTGCCGCGGGGTGGACGGGCGGTGGCGGGTCGGGCGCCATCGCGGGCTCGAATCACTACAACTCGTCGAGCGTGTGGAGTACCGGGCCGGCCGGTTCGCCGTCCGCGTCGGGCGGAAGCCAGGGCGACTCGAGCGCGACCGGGAGCAGTCATTAGTCAGGTGTGGGGGGACCAGTTTCCCAGCGACGCTGGTCTCTTTTCCGCATCGTTGTCACGTAAGGAGTTGGCATGAAGCAGAACCTGATTGCCGCCGCTCTGATGCTCGCGTCTCTGACGGCGTATGGCGCTGACCGTGCTGCCGATGGTGGGCAATCGAATATGCAGACGTCAAACAACCCTTCTCAGACAACCAAACCGTCAGAACAACAAACGCTTTCGTCGGGCAGTGCCATCGGCGGACCGGACACCCGGCAATGGCAGGGCATGTCGGCCGGCTCGTGGTCCCAGTTGGGCAGCGGCTGGAAGCAGTTCGGGGAAGCAGCGAAAACTGAAGGCATTCAGGGGAATTAGTACGGTTGCCTGGGTGGGAGGTCAAACCTCGTCCGGAGAGTGAAATGAACAGCAACAGGATCAAGGTGGCATGTGCGGCGATGTTCGCGATGACCACGATCGGCGCCCACGCGCAAACCGCCGATTCGACGTCGAGCGCGCAATCGTCGACCTCGTCGACGGCGATCAGCCAGGGCGGCGGCTCGAGCATGAACACGAATACGACGAGTTCGCGCGGGGGGAATGCCACCAGCTCCAGCGGGGTGCGCGGCAGCGGCAATTCGAGCGTGAACGTCAACGTGACGCTGCCGTCCGGCACGGCCGGCGGCAACGTCACGCCGCAGAGCGTGAACTCGCTGCAGTCGTCCGGCGCGCCCGGCACCAACCCGTACAACACCCAGATCTCGGAAAACGTCAATTACTCGGGCACGCAGACGATCAAGACGAATCCGTCGATCCAGGCGCCCGGCCTCACGACCACGCTGTCCGATACCTGCATGGGCTCGGTGAGCGTCGGCGTGTCGTTTCCGGGGTTCGGCGCGACGGGCGGCACGACGCTGGTCGACCAGGCCTGCGTGCGGCGTCTCGATGCGCGCGAATTCCGTGCGATGGGTCTGACCGACGTGGCGCTCGCGCTGCTGTGCCAGAGCGATGCGAACCGGCGCGCGGTGGAGGCGACCGGGCATCTGTGCCCGGGCACGACCGCGCCGCTCGCGCGTTCGAACGTGGCGCCCAGCGTCGAAGCGACCGTCGCGGACGACATCAAGTATCGCGATCCGATCGTGCGCGACCGGATGGGCCTGCCGCCGCTCGGCTCGGCCGCGCCAGTGGCCGCGCCG
Organism: Burkholderia sp. ABCPW 11; assembly: GCF_001523445.1. Taxonomy (NCBI): domain Bacteria; kingdom Pseudomonadati; phylum Pseudomonadota; class Betaproteobacteria; order Burkholderiales; family Burkholderiaceae; genus Burkholderia; species Burkholderia sp. ABCPW 11. The sequence goes on from NZ_LOVM01000046.1 coordinate 371,558, forward strand.
ACGCGCCCGATCGAGACGACGTCGATGCGCGCCGCGCCGGTTTCGGTGCCGGTCCCGGTGCCGGCGATGGCGCCTGTCGCCGCCGCTCCGGCAGTTGCGACGCCGGCCGTTGCCGCCGCAGTCCCGGCGCCCGCGGCGGCTGCCGCGCCTGCCGTCGCCGCCACCGCGCCCGCAGCGTCGGTCGTACCGGGTGCCGTCATGGCCACCGTGCCGGCAGCGGCCGTCATCGCCGCACCGGTCGCGGCGGACAAGGCATCGCCAGCGCCTGCCGCGCCGGTCGCCGAGACGAAGGCGCCGGAGCCCGCGCGGCCGGTCGCCGACAAAGCGTCCGAGCCTGCCACGGCAGTTGTCGACAAGGTGTCCGCACCCGCCCCGGCAGTTGCCGACAAGGCGTCCGAGCCAGTGCCGGCCGTCGCGGACAAGACGCCCGAGCCTGCACAGCCCATCGCCGCCAACGCACCGGAGCCGATTCCGGCCGCGACCGAACCGGTGCAGGCCGCAGGCGAGCCGGTTGCCGAACCGATGCCGGCGGCAACCGTCGCCGTGGCGCCGGCCGCCGATGCGAAGGCCGTCGATGCGAAGGCCGCCGAGCCGGCGCCGCAGGCAGCCGCCGAAGCGCCGACCCCGGAGGCCACGCCGCCTGCCGTCGCGGCGGCGCCCGCCGACATGCGGGCAGCCGACGCGAAAGTGCCGGACGCGGTCGAATCCGCAGCCGCAGTGGCTGCGCCGCCGGCCGACGTGCCGGCGCTGACCGATCCCGCGCAAGCGTTGTCGCCGGCCACGGTCGATCGGCAGGCCGCACCGGCTGCACCGATCGCGCCGGCGCCGACCGTCATCTCGACGAGTACCTCGTCGTAGGCACGCGGGCCGGTTTGCCGTGCGACCGGAGCACGTGTCGCACGGCATGCGTTCGCCCCAATGCCGACGGTCTTTTCCGGTTTGACGGGTGTTGTTCCCCTCCCCGAGGTCAACACCTCTTTTTGCGTGACGACGATGCGAGGAGGCCTCGATCATGAGGATCTTTTTGGTCGCTTTGCTGCTGGCCAGCGTACAAGCCGCTGCACAGTCGCTTTTCCAGAATCCCGCGGTCTTCGTCATCCTGAACGAGCAGACCCTCGCGAACGCCGCGAGCGTCCAGCAGGCGCTGTCGACGCTCGGCCGTCCCGACAACACCGCATGCGCGCCGATGGTGATGATCGGCGACCCGCAGATGGTCTACATGATGCCGGAGGCGGGCCATGCGCTGTCGTGGCAAGCGCCGGTATACGGCCGCGGTGCGCCGTTCGACGCGCACGACGAGCCGAAGTCGGCCGGCAAGACGGTCGGCGCGACGCAGCACACCGAGGCGATGCAGACGCAACCGTGGGGCGACGGCAGCGCGATCACGCAGAAGATCGCGGGCGAGTCGAGCGTCGCGGCCGCGGACCGGGTGAACGAATGGCGGTACACCGGGCTCGACAGGATCGAGACGGCCCGCGCGTCGGACGTGACGGTGAACGGCAAGACCTACCGCGCCTATCGCGACGATCTCAACGGCGCGGCGAAGCCTGTCGTCGAGCCGCAGATCTACACGCAGCGCGTCGTGTTCTGCCGATAGCGCGGCGTAGTTCGAGGACGGAGCGGCGCCGCGCCGCGGGACCACGGGCCCGCCACGCGATCGGCAACGGCCGCTTCGATATACAACCTTATGCGGCGAGGCAATCGTGAACCATTGCTGTCAGCTCGGCATGCCGGGCCCGCACGATGTCGAACGGCAGGCGAGCACGCTGCCGTTCGTCGCGGTCCGGCGCAGTCCCGTCGCGCCGTCGCGGCCGCTCGTCTACCTGTCGCGGCAACACGATGCCGCGCTCGTCGATTCGCTCGCGTCGCGCGGCTGGGAGGTGTGGTGCGCCAAAACCGTGGCAGAAGCGCAGAATCTCGCCAAGGCGAACCGTCCGCATGCGGGCATCGTCGATTTCGGCAGCTTCGCGTCGCCGGACGTCGCGTCGTTCGAGGCGCTGCTGCGTGACCCGCGCGTCGGCTGGGTCGCGCTCGCCGACGGCGAGCGGCTGCGCAACATCACGATCGCGCGCCTGATCCGCCGCTGCTGCTTCGACTACGTGCGCCATGCGACGGCCTACACGACGATCGGCTATCTCGTCGGCCATGCATACGGGATGCTGGAGCTCGCGGACGGCGACCCGGCCGCGGAAGCGCCGCCGCCGGGCGGCGCGATGATCGGCGCGTGCGACGCGATGCGCCGGCTGTTCGCGACGATCCGCAAGGTCGCGAACACCGAGGCGACCGTGTTCATCGCCGGCGAGTCCGGCACCGGCAAGGAGCTGACGGCGGCGGCGATCCACCGGCAGTCGTCGCGTGCCGATGCACCGTTCGTTGCCGTGAACTGCGCGGCCATCCCGACGATGCTGGTGCAGGCCGAACTGTTCGGGCACGAGCGCGGCGCATTCACCGGCGCGCACCAGCGCAAGATCGGCCGCATCGAGGCTGCGCACGGCGGCACGCTGTTTCTCGACGAAATCGGCGACATGCCGTTCGAGAGCCAGGCGAGCCTGCTGCGGTTCCTGCAGGAGGGCAGGATCGAGCGGCTCGGCGGGCATGCGTCGATTCCGGTCGACGTGCGGATCGTGTCGGCCACCCACGTCGATCTCGAAGCCGCGATGCAGGCCGGGCGATTCCGCGCCGACCTCTACTACCGCCTGTGCGTGCTGCGTATCGACGAGCCGCCGCTGCGCATGCGCGGCCGCGACATCATGCTGCTCGCCGATGACGTGCTGCGGCGCTATCGCGGCGACGGCGCGTACCGGATTCGCGGCTTCACGCCGTGCGCGATCGAGGCGATCCACAACTATTCGTGGCCCGGCAACGTGCGCGAGCTGATCAACCGGATCCGCTTCGCGGTCGTGATGACGAACGGCCCGCTGATCTCGGCCGCCGATCTCGAGCTGCGTCCGTACACGTCGCTGCGGCCGCCGACGCTCGCGCAGGCGCGCCGGCAGGCCGAGCGGCACGCGATCGAGGCAACGCTGCTGCGTCACCGCCACCAGCATGCGGACGTCGCGGCGGAGCTGGGCATCTCGCGTGCGACGCTGTACCGCCTGATGACCGCGCACGGGCTGCATGGCTGACGCGCCGCTGCGCGCGTGCGCTCAAGACCTCGCGGCGGCGGCCGTTAAAACATGAAACGGCCGGGCCGGAACGCGTGCATCGACGTGCGCGCAACCGGCACGCGGCGCATCACGCTTATCCGAGGTCATCGTGGCAGAGTGCAGTCAGTGCGGCAGGACGTTCCTGGTCGGCGGGCGGTCGATCGACGGCCGCCGCTATTGCGGCCCGGTGTGCGCACAGGCGCATCCGGTCGTCGTCGAGGCCGAACGGGTGCCCGACGCGAAGGTCCGGCAGTACGTCGACGACTGGCGCTACGGGCCATGTCCGATCTGCCTGCGCGAAGGGCAACCGATCGACGTCCACGCGTCGCATCGCGTCGTGTCGCTCGTATTCGTCACGCGCTGGGCCACGCGGCGCCACGTGTGCTGCCGCCGCTGCGGCCGCCGGAAGCAGGCGATCGCGCTGCTCGCGTCGGCCGCGCTCGGCTGGTGGGGGCTGCCGTGGGGCATCGTGCTGACGCCGATCCAGCTCGCGCGCAATTTGCTGGGCCTGGCCGCGCGCGATCCCGAGGCCGCGACGCCGCAGTTCGAGGCGCTCGTGCGGCGCAAGCTGGCCGCCCGCCGGCTCGCGCGCGCGGAGCGGGGCGCCGGCGCCTGATCGCGCCCTCAGGCCGGCCGGTCGAAGCCCGATGCGGCCCAGCGCTCGGCGCTGGCCTTGTTGAGCTTGAACCCGGCCGACACCTTCGCTTCGGCCAGCAGCTCGCCATACGGATCGAACGCCTTGAGCTGCGCATACGGCTCGAACTCGTCGGGCACGATGTCGAGCGTCACCGACACATCCTGTCCGGCTTCGTCCTGCACCGTCACTTCCTTGTGCAGCATCGCGCGCCGCTGCTGTTCGTGACGCATCAGCACTTCGGTCGCGGTCTTCACGAGCGTGCGGAACGCGTTCGCATCCATCGGCTTCGGGTTCTTCTTGTCACGGCCCATGGTCCACGGCCCGACGAGCGCGGGCTCGGACTCGCCGTCCTTGACCATCTCGACGGCCCAGCCGTCGTCGTCTTCGTTCTTGATGATGCGGGCCGTCCAACCGTTGTCGCGCCAGAGGCCGTCTTCGTGGATGGAGGTGTCGTCGGATTGCAGGTCGGAATCGGTCATGAGGAAAGCGGGAGGTCGGGCAAGCCGGCGAAGGGCCGGCGGCGCGCGGCCGGCATCGGCGCGTCGCTCGCCACCGGCGGGCCGGGGTGGCATGCAAACGCGCAATTTTACCCGCTGGCCGGCCGCGCGGCGCGCCACGCCGGCCATCGGGCCGATGCCGCGACGGTCGTCCGCCGGCCGCCGGGCGTTGAACCGGCGCAAATATCAAACCCGTATTACGTCTTCGGCGGCCAATTCGTACGCCGTCCGATATCGCGCGCGCGCATACGTTCATAGAATCGACGTCCAGGCTAAAAATCGCCTGAATGTCCTTTCAACGCCCAACCGGGCGCGCGCGTTCCGCGTGGCGCGGCCGGTGAACCACCAGGAACTCCGCATGAGGAAATTCAATGTTCGCATCGTCTTCGCGTACGACTGGCCATTGACGCTGGCCGGTATCGAGCAGATCGCAGGCGGCGCCTGCGCGATCGAGCTCGCCGCGGTCTACCGGAGCGCGGCAGAACTGGTCGCATCGCTCGGCGGCATCGATTGCGACGTCGTGCTGGTCGACTATGCGATACGCGGCGACGAGCAGATGGATGGCCTCGCGCTGTTCGACTGGCTGCGCCGCACGCGGCCGAACGTCGGGATCGTCGTGCTGGTCGCGAACGAGAACCCGCTGATCTTCCGGTCGATCTTCGCGATCGGCGGCGTGAGTGTCGTCAGCAAGCTCGACGAGGTCGGCCATATCGTCACGGCGATTCATTCGAGCTACAGCGGCGCGACCTACCTGTCGCCGTCGGTGCGTCGCGCGGTCGATGCGCTCGGCACGCGCGGCGACACGCCCGTGAAGCTGTCGGCGCGCGAAATCGAGGTGATTCGCCTGTATCTGTCGGGCGTGCCGATCAAGACGATCGCGCAGCGCCTGAGCAAGGGCAAGCAGACGGTCAGCGCGCAGAAGATCAGCGCGATGAAGAAGCTCGGCGCGAGCAACGACGTCGAGCTGATCCAGCGGGCGGCGGGGCTGGGGCTCGGTAGCGGCGAGGCCGCGCTGCGGGCGGGCAGCGCGGCGTGAGGGTGGGGCGGCGCGCCGTCAAGCCGGCAGCGCGAACCGCGTCACCGCGTCGCGCAGCGCCTCGGCCTGATCGCGCAGCGAATGCGCGGCTGCCGCGGCCTGTTCGACGAGTGCCGCGTTCTGCTGCGTGACCTGATCCATCTCGCCCACCGCGCGGTTGACCTGCTCGATCCCGGCGCTCTGCTCGCGCGATGCGTGGCTGATTTCGTCGAGGATCTCGTTCACGCGCCGTACCGACTGCACGATCTCGGCCATCGTCTCGCCCGCATGCGTGACGAGCGTCGCGCCGTGCTGGACCGTCTCGTTCGACGACACGATCAGCGACTTGATCTCCTTGGCCGCCGTCGCCGAGCGTTGCGCGAGCGAGCGCACTTCGGCCGCGACCACCGCGAAGCCGCGACCCTGTTCGCCTGCGCGCGCCGCTTCCACTGCCGCGTTCAGCGCGAGGATGTTGGTCTGGAACGCGATCCCGTCGATCACGCCGATGATGTCGCCGATCTTGTGCGAGCGGTCGGTGATCTCGTTCATCGTGCGCACGACGTCGTCGACCACCGCACTGCCGCGCGTCGCGACCTGCGCGGCTTGGCCGGCGAGCGACGCGGCCTGCTCGGCGCTGTCCGCGTTCTGCTTCACGTTCGCGGTCATCTCGTCCATGCTCGACGCGGTCTGCACGAGCGCGGCCGCCTGTTGCTCGGTGCGCTGCGACAGGTCCGTGTTGCCGGATGCGATCTCGCTCGCGCCGACGTTGATGTTCTCGGTGCCGGCCCGGACGCGCGACACCATGTCGATCAGCCCGCCCTGCATCGTGTGCAACGCATGCAGCAGGCTGCCGCGATCGTCGTGCTTCACGCTCACGCGGGCAGTCAGGTCGCCCTGCGCGATGCGCCGAGCGGCGTCGAGCGCCGCTTCCAGCTCGCCGCCGAGGCTCGCGCGCACGCTTTTCAGCACCAGCACCATCACGGCCGTCGCGATCGCGCCGAGCACGGCCGTCATCGCGAGCCAGCGGCCGATGCTCGCGAGCACCGCCGAGCGCACGTCGTTCATGTACATGCCGGTCACCAGATACCAGTCCCACGGCGCGAAGCGCTGCACGGCGCTGGTCTTCTCCTGCGGCTTGTCCGCACCCGGTTTCGGCCACAGATATTCGACGAAGCCCTTGCCGCCTTCCGCGTTGCCGGCCTTCACGATCTCGACGAACAGGTGCTTGCCGTTCGGATCGGTGAAATTCGACACGTCCTTGCCGTTGAGCTCGGCCTTGATCGGATGCATCACGATCACCGGCTTCGAATCGTTGACCGAGATATAGCCGTTGGCGCCGTAGCGCATCGCGGCGATCGCCTCGAGCGCCTTCTGCTTCGCATCGGTTTCCGGCATCGCGTTCTGCTGCGACAGCTTGTAGTAATGGTCGGTCACGCTCGCGGCCTGTGCGACCAGCGATGCAAGCTGGTCGCGGCGGTCGGCGATCATCGACGCACGGGTCTGCCATGCGCCCAGCCCGGCGATCACGAGCAGGCCGAGCCACAGGATGACGATCATCGAGGCGAGTTTCTGATTCAGGGAAAGATTGCGCATGGTATGAGGTCGGTCAGTCGAGGAAGCTCGCCGGGACGGCGTGACGGGGTAAGTGTCTTGACGGCGCGCGATGTGCGGCGCTGTAGGCGGGAAATCCCTTAGAAGCGGCTCGTTTCCCGATGCCCGCGACGCGGGCGCGGGCATCTATGCATATGCATAAAAGTGGCCGCTATACTGTCGGGCGATGGTGTATGCGCCACGCCCGCACGGGCCGCGGTGCGACACCGAACCAAACCGAAAGGAGGCAACGATGCGGATTCTGGTAGTAGGGGCCGGCGCGGTCGGCGGATACTTCGGCGGCCGGCTGGCCGCGGCGGGGCGCGACGTGACGTTCCTGGTGCGCGACGGCCGCGCGGCTGCGCTTGCACGCGACGGGCTGCTGATCCGCAGCCCGCGCGGCGACCTGACGCTCGCGAACGTGCAGACCGTGCGCGCGGGCGATGCGGGCGCCGGCGTCGCGCCGTTCGACCTCGTGCTGCTGAGCTGCAAGGCGTACAGCCTCGACGACGCGATTGCGTCGTTCGCGCCGTTTGTCGGCCCGCAGACGCTGATCCTGCCGATGCTCAACGGGATGCGCCACCTCGACGTGCTGCGCGAGCGCTTCGGCGCCGCGCAGGTGCTCGGCGGGCTGTGCGTGATCGCGGCGACGCTCGATCGCGAGCAGCGCATCGTACACCTGAACGACACGCACGGCGTGACGTTCGGCGAGCTTGCCGGCGGCGAATCGCCGCGCGTGCGCGCGGTGGCCGACGTGCTCGGCGGCGCGGGCTTCGACGCGACGCTCAGCGACGATATCGCCGCGCGGATGTGGGAGAAATGGGTGTTCCTCGCGACGCTCGCCGCGAGCACGTCGCTGTTTCGCGGTTCGATCGGCGACATTCTTGCGGCGCCGGACGGCCGCCGCCTGCTCGAAACGATGCTCGCCGAATGCAGCGCGATCGCCGAACACAACGGCCACCGGCCCGACTCGTCGGCCAGCGAGCGGATGCAGCGGATGGTGCTGACGCCGTCGCCGCTGACCGCGTCGATGCTGCGCGATGTCGAGAATCATGCGCGCGTCGAAGCCGATCACGTGATCGGCGACCTGCTCGCGCGGCGCGACCCGCAGGCGGCCGATGCGTTGTCGCTGCTGCGGATCGCGTACAACCACCTGAAGACGTACGAGGCGCGCACGGCGCGCGAGCACGCGGCGGCGTAAGCCAGCGCGGGCGGCCAGCGCGGGCGGCCGTCCGCGCGATTCCGCGCCGCAACAAATTTGCCGTCCGGCGCCGTTTGCGGCCGGATCGCGCAAAAAAGTATCGGAAATCAGGCGTAAAGTTGGTGGAGCCGCGCGCTCGATCGACCTACATTGCTTCCCATGCGACCGGTCCGCATCGCCGCGCGAAACCGCCGGCGGACACGCGAACGAGCCGAACAGGCCGAACAGGCCGGCCAGCGATACATGGGAATGGAGACGCCAACATGATGCACCCCGATCTCGAAGTGGTCGAAGTGCGACGCGACGAGTCGTTCAAGGTCTGGTCGCACGGCTATCCGTATCGCACGATCCGCTGGCATTTCCATCCCGAATTCGAGCTGCACCTGATCGTCGCGACGCACGGCAAGTATTTCGTCGGCGATCACATCGGCTCGTTCGGCCCCGGCCATCTCGTGCTGCTCGGCCCGAACCTGCCGCACAACTGGGTCAGCGACATGGCCGAAGGCGAAACCGTCGAGCGGCGCAATCTCGTGATCCAGTTCGATCCGTCTTTCGTGCGCCGCTGCATGGACGCGTTTCCCGAATGCCGCGACGCGCAGACGCTGCTCGACGATGCGCGGCGCGGGGTCGGCTTCGACGCGGCGACGAGCGCCGCGATCGCCCCGCTGTTCGACGCGTTGCTGACCGCGCGCGGCATGCACCGCATCGCGCTGTTCATGACGATCCTCGAGCGGCTGTGCGGCGCCGCCGAGCGCACGCTGCTCGCGAGCCCCGCATACGACCAGGCCGACGTCACGCCGACGCGGCTCAGTCACGCGCTGTCGTATATCGGCAAGAACCTCGCATCCGAGCTACGCGAATCCGATCTCGCGCAACTGACCGGGCAGAGCGTCAGCGCGTTCTCGCGCGCGTTCCATCGCCACACGGGCATGCCGTTCGTCCAGTACGTGAATCGTCTGCGGATCGAATCCGCATGCCAGATGCTGCTCGCCGACGACGCGAGCATCACCGACGTCTGTTTCCAGGCCGGCTTCAACAACGTGTCGAACTTCAACCGCCAGTTCCGCGCGGTGAAGGGGATGGCGCCGTCCGAATTCCGCGCGCTGCAGCGCCTGAACGCGCGCAGCCGCGAGCTGGCGCTGCATGCGGCGCCCACCGGTAACCCGCTGCCGCCGCGCGTGCTGACGCCCGGCGCACCCGAGCTCGCGCCGCAGCCCGGATGATCGCCGGGCCGCCGCCCGCCCGAGTTTGCTCCGTCGTTTTACCCAGCCGATCGCGTCGCTCACGTCGCGAGGGGCGCATTCATCCACGAAAAAGCCGCACACAATTCAGGAGACACCGTCATGACGCACGCATCGCCCGCTTCATCCTCCCGTCGCGCCGCCCGCCTGGCGGCCGTTGCCGCGCTCGCCGTCGCGGCCCTGCTGCCCGCCGCCGCCCACGCCGCGCCACTGCGGATCGGCATGACGTTCCAGGAGCTGAACAACCCGTATTTCGTGACGATGCAGAAGGCGCTGAACGACGCGGCCGCGTCGATCGGCGCGCAGGTCGTCGTCACCGACGCGCATCACGACGTCAGCAAGCAGGTGAGCGACGTCGAGGACATGCTGCAGAAGAAGATCGACATCCTGCTCGTGAACCCGACCGATTCGACCGGCATCCAGTCGGCGATCACGCAAGCGAAGAAGGCGGGCGCGGTGGTCGTGGCCGTCGATGCGAACGCGAACGGCCCGGTCGATTCGTTCGTCGGTTCGAAGAATTACGACGCGGGCGTGATGTCGTGCGAATACCTTGCGAAGGCGATCGGCGGCAGCGGCGAGGTCGCGATCCTCGACGGCATTCCGGTCGTGCCGATTCTCGAGCGCGTGCGCGGCTGCAAGGCCGGGCTCGCGAAATTCCCGAACGTGAAACTCGTCGACACGCAGAACGGCAAGCAGGAGCGCGCGACCGCGCTGTCGGTCACCGAAAACATGATTTCCGCGCATCCGAACCTGAAGGGCATCTTCAGCGTGAACGACGGCGGCTCGATGGGCGCGCTCGCCGCGATCGAGGGGTCCGGCAAGGACATCAAGCTGACGAGCGTCGATGGCGCGCCCGAGGCGATCGCCGCGATCCAGAAGCCGAATTCGAAGTTCGTCGAGACGACTGCGCAGTTCCCGGCCGACCAGGTGCGCATCGCGCTCGGCATCGCGATCGCGCGCAAGTGGGGCGCGACGGTGCCGAAGGCGATTCCTGTCGACGTGAAGGTCGTCGATCGCGGCAACGCAAAGGGTTTCAGCTGGTGAACGACGTGCGACGCGACGCGAAGGGCGGCGGCGTGGCCGATGCCCTTCGCACGGAGAAGCCGATGGATACGATACTCAGGCTCGGCCACATCACGAAAAGCTTTCCCGGTGTGAAGGCGCTGTCCGACATCGATCTGGAGATCGCGCGCGGCGAGATCCATGCGCTGCTCGGCGAGAACGGCGCCGGAAAATCGACGCTGATGAAGATCCTGTGCGGCATCCACCAGCCGGATGCCGGCACGATCGAGATCGACGGCGCCGCGCGCCATTTCGCGGACTATCACGACGCGGTCGCGGCCGGCGTCGGCATCGTGTTCCAGGAATTCAGCCTGATTCCGCACCTCGATGCCGTCGACAACCTGTTCCTCGGCCGCGAGTTGCGCACGCGCTGGGGGGCGCGCGATCGCAAGCGGATGCGCGCGGCGGCGGCGGCCATCTTCGCGCGGCTCGGCGTGGCGATCGATCTCGATGCGCCGATCCGCGCGCTGTCGGTCGCGCAGCAGCAGTTCGTCGAGATCGGCAAGGCGCTGTCGCTCGACGCGCGCATTCTGATCCTCGACGAACCGACCGCGACGCTCACGCCGGCCGAGGCCGAGCACCTGTTCGCGATCATGCGCGAGCTGAAGCGGCAGGGCGTCGCGATGATCTTCATCTCGCATCACCTCGACGAAATTTTCGCGGTGTGCGACCGCATCACGGTGCTGCGCGACGGCCAGTACGTCGCGACGACCGACGTCGCGCGCACCGACGTCGAGCAACTGGTGCGGATGATGGTCGGCCGCCGGATCGAAAGCAGCTTTCCGCCGAAGCCGGTGCTGCCGGCCGACGCGCCGGTCGTGCTCGACGTCCATGCGCTGCAGATCGAGCGCGACGGCCCGGTGAGCAGCTTCGCGCTTCGCGCCGGCGAGATCCTCGGCTTCGCGGGGCTGGTCGGCTCGGGCCGCACGGAAACCGCGCTCGCGGTGATCGGCGCGACGCGCGCGCATCGCAAGGAACTGCGCGTACGCGGCGCGGCGGCGAAGCTCGCCGATCCGGCCGACGCACTGCGCGCGGGCATCGGCCTCCTGCCGGAAAGCCGCAAGACGGAAGGGCTCGTCACGTCGTTCTCGATTCGCGACAACATCTCGCTGAACAATCTCGGCAAGTACCGGTCGATGCGCTGGCTGATCGACCGGCGCGGCGAGGCGCGTACGACACACGACGTGATGCGGCGCGTCGGCGTGAAGGCGCCGTCGATCCACACCGAGGTCGCGACGCTGTCCGGCGGCAATCAGCAGAAGGTCGTGATCGCGCGCTGGCTGAACCATCACACGTCGGTGCTGATCTTCGACGAGCCGACGCGCGGCATCGACGTCGGCGCGAAAGCCGAAATCTACGGGCTGATGCGCGAACTCACCGCGCGCGGCTACGCCATCATCATGATCTCGTCCGAATTGCCGGAAATCGTCGGCATGTGCGATCGCGTCGCCGTGTTCCGGCAGGGCCGCATCGAGGCGACGCTCGCCGGCGACGAGATCGATCCCGACACGGTCATGACCTATGCCACGGCCGGCACGCGAGGAGCGACCCATGAACCTGCCTGATTCCTCTTCCACGCCTTCCACGACGCTCGCGGCCACGGCCGCCGATGCACCGCCGCCCCGCGCGATGTGGGCCCGGTTGCGCCGCTCGACGCTGTTCTATCCGCTCGTGGGCCTCGTCGTCGTGTGCATCGCGATGATGATCGCGAGCCCGAGCTTCCTGTCCGCCGCGAACCTCGAAAACGTGCTGCGCCAGGTCTCGATCAACGCGATCATCGCGGTCGGCATGACCTGCGTGATCCTGACGGGCGGCATCGACCTGTCGGTCGGATCGGTGATGGCGCTGTCGGGCACGCTCGCGGCCGGGCTGATGGTCGCGGGCGTCAACGCGGCCGCCGCGTTGGCGATCGGCATCGCGGTCGGCCTGGGCTTCGGCTTCCTGAACGGCGTGTTCGTCGCGTTCGCGGGGATGCCGCCGATCATCGTCACGCTCGCGACGATGGGCATCGCGCGCGGCCTCGCGCTGATCTACACGGGCGGCTATCCGATCGACGGGCTGCCCGACTGGGTCGCGTTCTTCGGCAGCGGCAAGGTGCTCGGCATCCAGACGCCGGTGCTGATCATGCTGGCGATCTATGCGATCGCGTGGCTGTTGCTCGACCGGATGCCGTTCGGCCGCTACGTGTACGCGATCGGCGGCAACGAGCAGGCGACGCGGCTCACCGGCGTGCGGGTCGCGCGCGTGAAGCTGATCGTCTACACGCTGGCCGGCGTCACGTCGGCGCTCGCCGCGATCGTGCTGACCGGGCGTCTGATGAGCGGGCAGCCGAACGCCGGCGTGGGCTTCGAGCTCGACGCGATCGCGGCCGTCGTGATGGGCGGCACGTCGATCTCCGGCGGGCGCGGCGCGATCCTCGGCACGCTCGTCGGGGCGCTGCTGCTCGGCGTGCTCAACAACGGGCTCAACATGATCGGCGTGAACCCGTACGTGCAGAACGTGATCAAGGGCGGAATCATCCTGCTCGCGATCTACATCAGCCGCGAGCGATCGCGGTAACGATCGATCCATCGGTTATCCGAATCAATTGAAAAAGAGACAACTCATGACGACACCCGAAGCCCAGCCGCGCATGACCGCGGTCGTCTGCCACGGCCCCGAGGACTATCGCGTCGAACAGGTCGCGAAGCCGCACCCCGGGACGAACGAGCTCGTGATCCGCATCGCCGCTTGCGGCATCTGCGCGAGCGACTGCAAGTGCTATACCGGCGCCAAGATGTTCTGGGGCGGACCGAGCCCGTGGGTGAAGGCGCCGGTGATCCCCGGCCACGAATTCTTCGGCCATGTCGAAGCGCTCGGCGACGGCGCGGCCGAGCATTTCGGCGTGGCGATGGGCGATCGCGTGATCGCCGAGCAGATCGTGCCGTGCGGCAAGTGTCGCTATTGCAAGTCGGGCCAGTACTGGATGTGCGAGGTGCACAACATCTTCGGCTTCCAGCGCGAAGTCGCCGACGGCGGAATGGCCGAGTACATGCGCATTCCGCCGACCGCGATCGTCCACAAGATCCCGCTTGGCGTATCGCTCGAGGATGCGGCGATCATCGAGCCGCTGTCGTGCGCGATCCATACGGTGAACCGCGGCGACGTCCAGCTCGACGACGTCGTCGTGATCGCGGGCGCGGGCCCGCTCGGGCTGATGATGACGCAGGTCGCGCACCTGAAGACGCCGAAGAAGCTCGTCGTGATCGACCTGATCGACGAACGGCTCGAACTCGCGCGGCAGTACGGCGCCGACGTGACGATCAACCCGCGGCGCGACGATGCGCGCGAGATCGTCCGCGCCCTTACCGACGGCTACGGTTGCGACGTCTACATCGAGACGACCGGCGCGCCGGTCGGCGTGAACCAGGGGCTCGACCTGATCCGCAAGCTCGGCCGCTTCGTCGAATTCAGCGTGTTCGGCGAGGATGCGACCGTCGACTGGTCGATCATCGGCGATCGCAAGGAGCTCGACGTGCGCGGTGCGCATCTCGGGCCATACTGCTATCCGGTCGCGATCGACCTGCTCGCGCGCGGGCTCGTCACGTCGAAGGGCATCGTCACGCACGGCTTCGCGCTTGAGGACTGGGACGATGCGATCCGCGTCGCGAAATCGCCCGAATCGATCAAGGTGCTGCTGAAGCCGGCCCGCTGACGGCCGGCGCGCGCCTCACCGGAGACATCATGGAATACGTCATAGGCGTCGACATCGGCACGCAGAGCACCAAGGCGCTGCTGGTCGACCGGCACGGCACGATCGTCGCGCGGCGCTCGGCCGGCTACCAGCCCGATACGCCGCGCCCGCTGTGGGCCGAGCAGTGGCCGCAGGTGTGGTTCGACGCGGTGCTCGACTGCATCGCCGGCTGCGTGAGCGATGCGCGCGCGCAGGGCGTGCCGGCCGATGCGATCCGTGCGGTGTGCGTGAGCAGCCTGTACGGCGGCTCGGGCATCCCGGTCGACATCGACATGCGGCCGTTGCATCCGTGCCTGATCTGGATGGACCGGCGCGCGACCGCGGAAGTCGACTGGGTCAACGAGCACGTGAATGTCGAGCGGCTGCGCGTGATCACCGGCAACGGCGTCGACAGCTACTACGGGTTCACCAAGATGCTGTGGCTGCGCGACCGGCGGCCGGACGTATGGGCGAACGTGCGCTACTTCCTGCCGCCGAATGCATACGTGATCTACCTGCTGACCGGCGAAGTGGCGGTCGATCACAGTTCGGCCGGCAATATCGGCGGCGTGTACGACGTCGCACGCCGCGAATGGTCCGACGACGCGCTCGACATGCTCGGCATTCCGGCGACGATGATGCCGGAACGGCTGGTCGATTCGACGGACATCGTCGGCGGTCTGCTGTCGCAATGGACCGCGCAACTCGGGCTGCCGGCCGGCACGCCCGTCGTCGCGGGCGGCGTCGATGCGGCGGTGGCGACCTTCGCGGCCGGCGCGACGCGTGCCGGGCAGCACGTCGCGATGATCGGCACCAGCATGTGCTGGGGCTACGTGAACCGGCACGTCGATGCGCGGCATGGCCTCGTCAGCATGCCGCACGTGTTCGACGGGCAGCGCGACCTGTACGTGTTTGGCGGTGCGATCACGGCCGGCGCGTCGGTCGCGTGGTTTCGCGATCAGTTCTGCCATGCGGAAGTCGATGCGGCGCGCCTGCTGCCGCACGGCGATCCGCATGCGCTGCTCGAGGAGGCGGCCGAATGTGTGCCGGCCGGCGCCGACGGCGTGCTGTTCCTGCCGTATCTGATGGGCGAGCGCAGCCCGGTGTGGGATGCGAAGGCGAGCGGCGCGTTCGTCGGGCTGAGTCTCGCGCATACGCGTGCGCATCTTTATCGTGCGGTGCTCGAAGGCGTCGCGTTCGCGTTGCGCCACAACATCGAGGCTGGCCGCCGTGGCGCGGTGACGCTGGACGATCGATTGATCGTCGTCGGCGGCGCCGCGCATTCGGCGCTGTGGATGCAGATCATCGCGGACGTGACGGGTTTCCCGGTATGGACGATCGAGCAGGACGTCGAAGCTGCGATGGGGGCTGCGCTGCTTGCGGGTGTCGGAGCAGGGCTCGTGTCGCGCGACGACGCGCAGGGCGGCTGGGTCACGCTCGTCGAGCGCGCACGGCCCGATGCCGACCGCGCGAAAACGTACGACGCGCGTTTTTCGCTGTACACGGCGCTGTATCCGGCACTCAAGCCGATCATGCACGGGTTGGGCACACCATCATGAACACACGATTCGATTTCGGCGGGTCAACGGTGCTCGTCACGGGCGCATCGAGCGGAATCGGCCGCGCGTGCGCGGTCGCGCTGGCGCACGCCGGCGCGCGCGTCGTCGCGGCGGGGCGCGACATGGCCGCGCTCGACATGCTCGCCGGCGAGATTGCGTGCGAGACGTTGCGCATGGATGTCGGCGAGGACGAACGCGCGATCGATGCCGCACTCGCTGCATACGACGCGTTCGACGGCCTGGTCAATTGCGCGGGGATCGCGTCGCTCGAACCGGCGCTCGATGTCGGCGCCGCGCATTTCGATCGCGTGATGGCCGTCAATGCGCGCGGCGCGGCGCTCGTCGCGCGAGCCGTGGCCCGAAAGATGATCGAGCGCGACGCACGCGGCGCGGCGCACGCCCGGGGCAGCATCGTCAACGTGTCGAGTCAGGCCGCGCTCGTCGGCCTGCCCGCGCATCTGAGCTATTGCGCGTCGAAGGCGGCGATGGACGCGATCACGCGCGTGCTGTGCATCGAGCTCGGGCCGCACGGCATTCGTGTGAACAGCGTGAACCCCACCGTCACGCTCACGCCGATGGCGCAGTTCGCATGGAGCGACCCGGAGAAGCGGGCGCCGATGCTGGCCGCGATTCCGCTCGGCCGATTCGCGGAGCCGGACGAAGTCGTCGAACCGATCCTGTTTTTGCTGAGCGATGCGGCGTCGATGATCAGCGGCGTGTCGCTGCCGATCGACGGCGGCTATACGGCACGCTAGACCGCAGTCGCGCGAGGAGCGGGTCGCGTTCGCAAAGCGGCCGGCGCGCTAGACCGGATCCTTGCTCGGCGGTTCGTCCGGCTGCTGCGGGTTGTCGTGATGACCGGGCGGCGACGAGAACGGATCGTTTTCCGGATCGCGGTTCGGGTCGGCAGGTGGCTCGGGCGTCGGGGTCGTGTGATCGCTCATGGAGAACTCGCGCGGTGCGTGACGGCGGTGGCGCGGCGGACGCGCCTCGTCTCCGTTATAGCCAATCGGGCGCGGGTTTGCAGCGGGATTCTTGCGGCGGGTGGTCGATCGTCGCGGAAATCCGCCGATCGGCGGGGTTCGTGCGGGAACGTGCGGGCCTGCGCAATCGACGTCAGCGCAAATCCGCGGGTGTATCGATGTCGCGCAGGATGCCGGGGTCGTCGACGTCGAGCAGTGTCACCGGTGCATTGGCGAACAGCGCGCGGGCGCCCGTGTCGCCGTCGAGGGCGGCGAGCGCATCGAAATGGTGCGCGGCGAAACCGACCGGATGGCCGCGCACGCCGCGATGCGCGGGCGCGACGATCGACGCGTGGTCGGCTTCGAGCGCGCGTGCGACCGTTTCGTAAGTGGACGCCGCGATCCATGGCATGTCGCCGAGCGCGACGAGCCAGCCGCTCGCGTCGGGCGTGGTGCGGACGCCGGCCGCGAGGCTCGCGCCCATGCCGCGCAACGCGTCGGGTGCATAAACGACCTGGCAGCCGGCTTCGTTCAGCAAAATCGCAAGCTTTTCGGCGCCGGGACGCACGACGGCGATCACGTCGGCGGTGGCGGCCGCGAGACGGCGGGCGGCGGCGACCGCCACCGGCGTGCCGTCGGGAAGCCGAGCGAGCAGCTTGCTGTGCAGGCCGCTCGGGTCGAAGCGTTGACCAAGGCCGCCGGCGAGCAGGACGCCGGTGGCGAGTGACGCATAGGACATCGGCGCGAGGGGAGTGAGGCAGGTGCTGCGATTGTGCGGGAGCACACGCGGATCGGCAAGTGAGGATGTTACCGGGTCACGCGTGTCGGATCGGGAAAACCGTCATCGCGACGATACGTCGAGCATGCTTTCGTCGACAGGAGCGTAAATTGCGTGCGATTCGTTCTGCATGACGGCCCAATGGCGATCGCCGAACGAGAGATCGACGAACCGTTCGTGCGACGCCCGCAGGGCGATCGACCGGACGGCGGCATCGGAGAGCGGTATCACGGTAGCGGGCCAATGGCACGAGGACGGTTGCGGGCCACGCACCGATATCGAGAGGGGCGGCCGCGGTCGTTTGGTCAGACGAATCGCCAATATGCTGGAGTCTGGCGGAAGGTGCGCCGCGGTTCGACCCGCGGGCGGGCAACGCTCACCAGAGCGTCTTGACGTGCGCGTACGCGCGGATTTTTTCGTCGCGGGTGACGAGCGGCGCGCCGAGCCGCCGCGCGGTCGCGACGATCATGCGATCGGCCGGATCCTTGTGGAACGTGCCGGGTAGATCGGTGGATTTCGCGGCGATGTCGGCATCGACCGGCACGAAGCGCATGCCGTCGATCTGCGCGACGGTGGCGAGCCATGCGTCGACATCCATCGTCAGTGCGAGGCGGTCGTTGCGCACCAGCATCGCAATTTCCCACGCGGAGATGGCGGATGCGGCGAGCGCGCCTTCGCTCCGTGCACGATCGATCGCGCTTCGCGCCTTCCTGCTGAGCGCCGGGTCGCCCGCTACCCACCACACCAATGCATGTGTATCCAGCACGATCACCGCGACGCCTCCCAATCATCTTCCGCAATCGGATCGAGAGGATTGTCGTAGCGCATGACCGAACCGCGCAATATGTCCAACGGTTGAGTTTCGCGCGAGCGATACGGCCGGATCTCGAGCGTCGGTTTGCCGTGGTCGGTGACGATCAGGCTCTCGCCCGACGCCTCGACGAGCCGGAAGTATTCGAGTGCGCGAGCCTTGAATTCGGATTTCGATACGGGAGCGTGCGGCATCATGATATGAGCATGGTCATTTGACGATGGTCATTTTAGACCTGCTTTTCGACGCGGCGCAAGCGCCGGGGCGTGACCGGCTCGCGCTACGCGTCCGCCCACTTCCTCAACAGGTTGTGATAAATCCCGGTCAATGAAATGACCATCGGATCCTTCGCCCCTTTTTCGGCGGAAAGCGCCTGAATCTGCGTATCGAGCTGAAACAGCAGCGTGCGGTCGCCATCGTCGCGCACCATGCTCTGGATCCAGAAGAACGACGCGACGCGTTCACCTCGCGTCACCGGCGTCACGTGATGCAGGCTCGACGCCGGATACAGCACGAGATCGCCCGCCGGCAGCTTCGCGCGATGCACGCCGTACGTGTCTTCCACGCACAGCTCGCCGCCGTCGTACGCTTCGGGCTCCTCGAGAAACAGCGTCGCCGACAGGTCGCTGCGCACGCGGAAATCCGTGCCGCGCAGCAGCCGGATCGCGTTGTCCACGTGCGTGCCGAACGCTTCGCCGCCTTCATAGCGATTGAACAGCGGCGGAAACACCTTGAGCGGCAGCGCCGCCGAAAAGAACAGCGGATGGCGCGCGAGCGCGTCCTGGATCGCGTCGCCCACCGCGCGCGCGGCCGGCGAGCCTTCCGGCAATTGCCGGTTGCGTTTCGCGAGCGCCGACTGCGCGCCGGACGTCGCGTTTCCGTCGACCCATTCGGCGGCATCGAGCAGGTCGCGGCATTGCGCGACTTGCGCTCGAGTCAGTACGCCGGGGATGTGAAGCATCATGGTGCGGATTCCATTGCGTGCGGCGCCAGTTGCACGGCCGCCGCCCGAAAAGCGTCGACCGGCGACGAAACGAGATACGCACGCATCTTCGCGATGAACGCGGGTGTCGCGGTGGCCGGCACGCGCGCGAGCCAGACGAGCGCTTCGTCGACGCGCCCGCGCTCGGCGAGCAGCCGCGCATAGTTGAACTGGCCGCGGAAGTCGCCGGCAACGGCGGCGCGGCGATAGTGGTCGAACGCGGCGTCGGTGTCGACGGGTACGACCCAGCCGTCTTCGTAGAAGCCGCCGATCAGGTTGATCGATTTCGCATGGCCGAGCGCGGCCGCGCGGCGGAACCAGTCGAGTGCGTCGGCGCGGTTTTCGTCGACGCCGTTGCCGAGCGCAAGGGCAGTCGCGTAGTTGTACATGCCCCAGTCGAGGCCCGCGTGTGCGGCGAGCCGGTACCAGTACACGGCGACCGGCGCGCACGCGGCCGTGCCCCAGCCGAACTCGTAGCAGCGTCCGAGCATGTTCATCGCCATCGGGTGGCCGGCTCGCGCCGCGTGCCGGAACCAGCTGAATGCGGCGGCCGGATCGCGTGCGACGCCGTGCCCGTCGAGCAGGTATTGCCCATAGACGGCCTGCGCGTCGACGATGCCGTGGTCGGCCGCTGCCGCGACCCACGCGGCGGCGCGCTCGGGCGGACCGGCCAGGATGTCGGCGAACGCGCGCGGCGATACCGACGCGAGCGCCTTCAGCGATACGGCTTGCATCGATCAGTAGCGCGCGTTCAGCGTGACGAACGCCGAGCGGCCCGGGGCGATCGACGCATAGTGCGCCGGATACGCCTGATCGAAGTAGGTGCGGTTGAACAGGTTGTTCACGTTCAGTTGCAGGTCGAGCTTCTTGTTGATCCGGTACTGCGCCATCGCGTCGAAGCGCCAGTACGACGGCACGGCGCGCAGGTTCGCGGGATCGCCGAACACTTCCGACATGTAGAACGCGCCGCCGCCGACCGTGAACTTCGGCGTGACGTCGTAGTTCGACCACATCGTGAGGCTGTGCTTCGGCGTGTTCGGGAAGCGGTTGCCGTTGTTCGCGGCGTCCTTGCCGTTGTCGCGCAGCGCGCTCTTCATGTACGTATAGCCGCCGAACACCTGCCACTGCTTCGTGATCTGGCCGGCGAGGCCGAGCTCGAGGCCCTGCACGCGCTTGTTGCCGACCATCGCGTACTGATTGTTCGGCAGCGTCACGCGTGCGTTCGTCGTATCGATCTGGAACAGCGCGGCCGTCAGCGACAGCTTGTCGTTCAGCACGTTCCACTTCGTGCCGAGCTCGATGCTGCGGTTCTTCTCGGGCGCCATCTGGTCGGCGTTCGGCCCGACGCCGCCGCGGCCCGGTGTGAGCGACTGCGTTTCGCTGCCTTCGCCGAGCAGCATGCCGGCGGGCGTCGACGACGTCGCATACGACGCGTAGATACTGCCGTTCCGCGCCGGCTTGAATACGAGGCCGGCCTGCCAGTTGAACAGCGTGTCGTCGCGCGTATAGGTCTTGCCGCCGTTGGCCTTGGTATCGGTGAAGCGGGTCGAGTAGTCGTCGACGCGTACGCCGGCGTTCACCTGCCAGCGCGGCGTGAGCTCGATCGTGTCGAAGCCGTAGATCGACTTCGTCGTCGTGCGCGCATGCGCGTAGTCGTTGTTGCGCGTGATCGAACCGGCCCACGGGTCGTTCGGATTCGGCGACCAGAGGCTCGTGCAGTTGTAGCCCGACGGCGCGCCGATGCCTTTCTGGCAGATCGTGCCCTTGTCGGTCGCGACCGTGTACGAATCGCGCTTGCCCCATTCGCGCGACAGCTCGATACCCGTCGTGAAGCTGTGCTTGAACGGGCCCGTACGGAATTCGCCGAACAGCTCGGTCAGGTTCGCGAGGCTGTTGATCGAGCTGTTGCGGTTGTTGTTGCGGCGCCAGACCTTGCCGTTCACCACGTTGCCCTGGCTGTCGTCCGGCTGCGTCCAGATGTAGTCCTGCGTCGATTCCGTGTAGCGCGTGGTGTTGCGCACCGTGAGGTTCGGCGTGATGTCGTGCTCGATCTTGATCGTGCTGATGTCCGACGTGGTCTTGCGGAAGTCGCGGTCGACCAGGCCGTAGAAGTTGTGGCGATCGACCGGCGCCGGATAGATCGTGCCGACGTTCGCGGGCTTGTTCGACGTCGTGTAGAAGTACGGGATCCCGCCGTCGGGCATGTCGTCCGTCTGCAGGTGGTAGTAGCTCGCGGTCACGCGCGTCGGCGTGCCGAGGCCGAACGCGATCGACGGCGCGACACCCCAGCGCTCGTTGTTGACGGCGTCGCGGCCGGCGACGTCGTTGTTGTGGCTCATCAGGTTCAGGCGGAACGCGGCGTGATCGGCGAACTGCCAGTTGCCGTCGGCGGTGAAGCGGCGATAGCGGTCGGTGCCGAGGCCCGCGCTCGCGGCGGCCGTCGTGCCGAGATGCGGGGCCTTCGTGATCAGGTTGATGCTGCCGCCGGCGCCGCCGCGGCCGCCGTATGCGCCATCGGAACCCTTGGTGATCTCGACGCGTTCGGTGTTGAAGATCTCGCGCGTGGTGGCGCCCGTGTCGCGCATGCCGTCGACGAACATGCTGCCCTGCGTGTCGTAGCCGCGGATGAATGGACGGTCGCCGAGCGGGTTGCCGCCTTCGCCGGCGCCGAACGTGATGCCCGGCACCGTGCGCAGCGCTTCGGTCAGCGTTGCCGCGCCGCTGCTCTGGATCAGTTCCTGCGGGATCACGGTGACGGATTTCGGCGTGTCGACGAGCGGCGCGGTGAATTTCGCGGAAGCGGAAAAGTCGGCCTTGTAGCTGTGCTCGGTCTTGCCCTGGATCTCGATCGGCGCGAGGTGGCCTTCGGTGCTGGCGGGCGCCGCGGGCGGCGTGCCGTCGGCAAACGCGGGGCTCGCGGCGAGCACGCTGCACAGGGTGGTGAATTTACCGAGCTTCAGCTCGTCGGGACGGGACTTCATGGTGCGCTTCGACCTCGCGGTGTGGCCCCGGCACTGCGGAAATGTGCATGCCGCCGGGAATTATTACGATTTGTTTTCAGGCGGCATTCTATGTAATTTTTGTTTGAATGAGAAGCGTTCTTGTTAGCGTTTGTAAGGGAATGGTTGACGAATGTTGCGGAGGGATGGCGGCGGTTGGCCGGCGGGAAACGACCGATCAGCCCACGCGAACGGCCCGATCGTCGCCACGCGAGACGTCGCGCCGTTCGCCGCGGCGGGGCTTCGAGCGATCGATCCGTGGGTGCGGCAGCGTCCGGTTGCAGCCTCCATAAATCGCGCCGAAATGAAAAACGCGCCGTGCAATGCGGCGCGTGTCGAATCGGGCAAGCGTGCCCGCTGCCCCAGGCAATGGCAGGCGGGCGCGGCACTCCGGTGCGGCGTCAGTCGATTCCGTGAAACACCGCATCCTCCGGCCCGAGGTATGCCGGCGGGCGCCACGTCGCGTCGCGCATCGAATGCTGGACGAGATTCTCGACGCCGAGCAATACCGCGAAGATCGCCATTCGCACCGGAATGCCGTTGTCGGTCTGCCGGAAGATCGCGAGACGCGGGTCGCGGTTCAGGTCGACCGACAGGTCGTTCGCGCCCGGCCGGCTGTCGCGCGGCAGCGGGTGCATGATCAGCGTGTCGGGCTTGCACACCGAGTCGACGAGCGCCTGGTTGATCTGGAAATCCGGCGTGTAGCCTTCGAACGACTCGTCGGTGAAGCGCTCCTTCTGGATCCGCGTCGCATAGACGACATCCGCGCCGCGCAGGCCGGCCGCGAGGTCGGTCGTCTGCTCGACCACATGGCCATTCGTCGAGATCTGGTCGACGATGTACGCCGGCATTTCGAGCGTCGGCGGCGACACGAGCGTGAACTTCAGCCCGCGGTACAGCGCGAGCAACTTGACGAGCGAGTGCACGGTGCGGCCGTACTTCAGGTCGCCGACCAGCGCGATGTGCGCGCCGTCGACGATCTTGCCGAGCCGCGAAAACTCGCGCTGGATCGTATAGAGGTCGAGCAGCGCCTGGCTCGGGTGCTCGCCGGGGCCGTCGCCGCCGTTGATCACCGGCAGGTTGGTCGCACGCGCGAATTCGGCCACCGAGCCTTTTTCCGGATGGCGGATCACGAGCGCGTCGACGTAGCCGGCCATCACGCGGCTCGTGTCGTAGATCGATTCGCCCTTGGCCATCGACGAGAACGTGAAGCCCGTCGTATCGCACACCGAGCCGCCGAGCCGGCAGAAGGCCGCGCCGAACGACACGCGCGTGCGCGTGCTGGCTTCGAAGAACAGGTTGCCGAGCACGGCGCCTTCGAGCACCCGCGAAATCTTGTGGCGTCGCGCGATGGGCTGCATGACATCGGCCACGCGGAACAGCGCCTCGACCGAATCCCGCGAGAACTGGTCGACCGAGATCAATTGCGGCTTGCCTTCGAACAGGAATTGCTTCGCGAGCCCTTGTTTGTCTACGCTTTGCGTATAGTTCTCGCCGTCGGGCGCCGAGCGTTCGACGATTTCCGACACGAAACGCTCGACGATCTCCGGCATGCCGCGCGATTCCTGCGAATCGTCCGGAAGCAGCCAGGTATCCAGTGCGCGCCGGCTGACGCCGATGCGATTCGCGAATGCCTCGCGGGTCATGTTGAGGCGGCGCATCGCGTCGCGGAGGAAGGCTTGCTGGGGAACGGTCATCGGCGGCTCCTAGCGGAAAATATACGCGATGCGTATATTAGTTGGTGCCGCGATGAAGTCAAGAAAAATCTGCGAGCGCGCGTGGTGTGGCGCGCAGGACACTCGGCGAGGCCGCACCGGCGCGCGTCTCCGTATAATCAGGTCAGGCCCCGTGTCCGGCAGCGTGCCGGGCGCCACGCCACAAACGATTCGCCCGGTCGGGCTTGTTGATTCGAAGGAGAATGAGAATGACGCGTACGATTGCTGCAATGCTGCTGGTGGTGACCGCCGCGCTCGCCGGTTGCAACACGGTCGCAGGCATGGGCCAGGACATTTCGAAGGGTGGCCAGGCGATCAGCGATTCGGCTGAAAAGGCGAAGTAAGCCGATCGGTTCCGGAATGCAGAAGGCGCCGGGCCTTTCCGCGATGGCGGGAAGGCCCGGCGCCTTTTTTGCGCCCGACGCGACGTCGGTGGCGTCAGGCGCGTTCCACGAACGCGTAGCGGCCTTCGACCTTGCGCGGCGTGAACCAGCCGTAGTCCGGAAACAGCCGGTTGCGGACGAACCACACGTAACCGACGAGCACGACCGTGATCGCGAGGCTCGGCAGCGCGGACGCCGGATCGCGCCCGAGATCGGCAACGGTCTTCGGCATCTGCAGCAGCGACAGCAGGATGAACGCGTGATACGCGCCGACACGATGGGTCGCAAATCCCCAGATGAACAGCAACGACAGCGGCACGGTCAACGCAAGGAAGACGGTGACGAGCACGCCGCCGGCGCCGGACGCGAAGAAGTAGTACGCAAGCATCAGGCTGATGACCAACTGGGCGACGCCGAGGCCGATCAGGATCCGGATGTGCACCTTGTTCTTGCGGCAGCGTTCGGGATCCGGGCGCGACGCGATCAAGTGCGCGAGCACGCGATCCTTGAGCCCCTGTCCGGACAGTTCGGCCAGCGCGTCGGCCTTCCTCGTTCCCGCGGATAGCAGCACCGCGATTCTTGTTTTGGCTTCCTTCCTGTTCATTGCGTGGGGATTGTCGTTCGAGGGTTGTCAAAGGGTGGGGCCACGCGAATATTGCATCTTGCGCAGTCGCGCGCAACGGTTTTGCGGTGCGCGGACACATTCCTACAGCGCCGGTTACGTCGCGGAAAGGCGGGAATCGGCGGGCGATGCGACGGAAGGAGGCCGCCGCCGTTTCCACGGGACGCGCGATGAACGCGAGTCAGTCGGTGGCGGTCTGCGCTGCGAGCGTCCCGCGTGATTCGACGGACGGCCTGCGCCGTCGCGTCGCGCCGACGAGCATGCCGGCGACGACGAGCGCGATGCCGGCGACACGCGTGCCGGTCAGCGTTTCGCCGAACAGCGCGACCGCGAACAGCACGGCCGAAACCGGCGCGACCGCCGTGAACAGGGCCGCCTCGGTGCCGCTCGTGCGCGCCGAGCCCGCATACCAGCACAGGTAGCCGAGCACTGTCGGAATCAACGCGTAGTACGCGATCGCCGACACGGCGCCGACGGTCCAACTGCTCGCCAGCGCATGCCATTCGAACGCGGCCGGCACGAGTGCGAGCACGAAGCCGAGGCCCGACATCGCGGTGGAAAGCGCGAGCGGCGGCAACGGCGCGGCGAGCCGCCGGTTGAGCAGGATGAAGACCGCTTCGCATGCGACGGCCGCCAGCACCAGCGCATCGCCGGCAAGCGTCTGGAGCGACGGCATCGCGTGGCCCGGCGCGAACGTGACGAACAGCACGCCGGCCGTGGCGAGCGCGGCGGCCAGCCAGTCGCGCGGCGTCTGCCGCTCGCGCAGCACGACGGCCGCGATCAGCGTCGACATGGCCGGCAGCGTGCCGAGCATCACGCCCGCATCGAGCGGCGACGACAGCTTCGTGCCGCTGATCAGCAGCACCGTATAGCCGACGCCGCCCGCCGCGGCCTGGATCACGAGCAGCACGGCGTCGCGTGCGCAAATGCGCGGCCAGCGCAAGCGCTGCGCGTGCATCAGCGCGAACAGCAGCGGGGTCGCGATCAGGAAGCGCAGCGCGGTGGCCGCGAACGGCGGCAGGCCGCCGGCCGCGAGACGGCTCGCGACGACGGTGCTGCCGACGCCCGCCATCGCGGCGGCGAGATAGAGATAGCCGATCAGTCGTGTCTTCATGTGCCGCATCGTCGCGCCCCGCGCAGGGTGCGTCTTGAACGAAATTGCAGCACGGAGAGGTGTCGATGCAGTGTGCCGTCGATGTGGACGGGCGCAATGGGGGCGCGGCTGCCGTCGACGCGGCAATCGCCTGCGAATGCAGTGCGCCCGGCGGCCTCGAACTGCGCGGGCGACAGCGTGGCTCAACCCGCCTGCATGAACCGCCCCGGCGTGATCCCGAACTGGCGCGCGAACGCGCGCGTCAGGTGGCTCTGATCGGCGAAGCCGGCCTCGGCTGCGGCATCGGCGATCGGCAGGCCGCCGGCCAGCAGCGCACGCGCGAGCCGCGTGCGCTGCTGAACCAGGTATGCATGTGGCGTAATGCCGAGCTCGCGCGCGAAGCCGCGCAACAGCTGGAAGCGGCTGACGCCGCTCAGGTCGGCCAGCTCGGCGAGCGACACGGGTGCGCCCGGCGCTGCGTCGAGCCGCTCGCGGGCGACGCGGACCGCCGGCGCGACGCCCGCCGCCGGCAGCGTGCGGTTGGCGTGCCGGGCGAGCAAACCGGCGACGAGCATCACGAGCGCTTCGTCGCGGGCCAGCGGCTGGGTTTCGCCTGCGACGATGCGCGCATGCAGCCGGCCGACCGCGGCCGCGAGCCGCGCGTCGCGCACGGCCGGGTGCGCGAGCTCGACGCCGCCGAGGCCTTCTTCCGCCGCGACGCCCGCGACCAGCGCAGGGGCGAGGTACAGCATCCGCCAGCGCCGGCCGGTGCCGGCCTCGAGCGGCAAGCCGTCGTGCATCTCGCCGGGGTTGACCATGATCGCGTCGCCGGCCAGCGCGTCGACTTGCCCGCGGCCGCTCCACGACCGGTGCGCACCGCTGACGATCACGCCGACCCCGAATTCGTCGTGCGCGTGGCGCGGAAACGCGCGATCGGATTCGAGGCTGATTGCCTCGATGCCTTCGTCGCTGCGTCGGTAATGGATGACACGGTGCATGTGCGCTCCTCGCGCCGGTCGCGGCGCGGATCACGTGCACTTTAGCGCGTTCCGGCGCCGCGCGCCCTTCATCCTTTTGGCGGATACCGCGCGGCGCGCGCAGCCCGCACCATGTGCGCATGAGCAGCGTACACGGCCCGCCGGGCCTGAAGCTGCGCGGGAGACGGCAGGTGGAACGACAGGATCCGGTATTCATTCAGGTGGGCGCGCTCGCGGACGGCTTCGCGCCGGAAGCGAACGTCCTCGCACCCGTCGACGCGCTCGTCGGGCGGACGCTGGCGCTCGGCGACGCATCGGGCGTGTGGCGCGTCCATACGTTCGAGCCGGGCGCGCTGCAGTGGCGCGATGCGGCGACCGATACCGGCGGCCGCGCACCGTGCCGCGTGACGCGGCTGCGCGACGGCCTGTACTTCGTCGACTACATCGATGCCACCGCACGCGCGACATCGGTGAGCCTCGTGATCGATCTCGACGCCGGCGTGTGGACGTCGGTCGTCGGTACGCTGCCCACGGAAGCCGACACGCGCATCGATGCGTTTACGCGCGTCGCGCGCGGGCTGCCGCTGACGGCCGTCGATGCGCAATTCCGGCACGGCACGCTCGGCGGCCACGCCCGGCCGGGGCCGCTGCATGCACCCACGCGCGAGCTGATCGGCAAGCGGACGATGTACCGCTACAGCCCGACCGAATGCTACGAGCACATCTACCTGAACGAGAATTTCTACGCGTGGCAGTGCCTGCAGGGTGTCGAAGGCGGGCTGGCCGACGTCGACCGCTGTCATTACTTCAGGATCGCGGACGAGCTGTATCTGTTCGTGTGGCGCGAAAAGGTGGTGCCGACGCTCGGCGTCGTGCTGATCGATCTCGCGCAGCGCAAGACCGACGGCAAGATCTTCGGCTATCAGGGCGGCGATTTCGGCACGCTGTCGAATTTCCCGATCGGCGCTTACGCGCAGGTACTGAACGAAACCGTGCACCCGCTCGGCGGCGAGGGGCAGCGATGACAGCCATGCTGGGCAGCGGCCGCGTGCGTGCGGACTTCAGCGGGCGTGTCGTGCTCGTCACGGGCGCCGCGCAAGGGATCGGCGCGGCGATCGCCCGCCGTTTCGCGGAATCCGACGCGTTCGTCGCGCTCGCCGACCTGAACGGCGACGCGGCAGGCGCGCAGGCCGACGCGCTGGTCAGCGCGGGCGGCGACGCACGCGCGTATCGGGTCGATGCCGCGAGTCGGGACGAGCTGGGTGCGCTCGTTGCGGCAGTCGAGCGCGACGGCGGCCGGCTCGATGTCGTCGTCCACAATGCCGCGTATTTTCCGTTGACGCCGTTTGCGCGGATCGACGAACCGACGCTCGACCGCACGCTGTCGGTCAACCTGTCGGCGCTGTTCTGGCTCGCGCAGGCCGCGTTGCCGGCGTTCGAGCGCGCGGGGGCCGGGCGGCTGCTCGTCACGTCGTCGGTGACGGGGCCGCGCGTCGCCTATCCGGGGCTTGCGCATTACGCGGCGTCGAAGGCCGGCGTGAACGGTTTCATTCGGGCGGCGGCACTGGAGCTGGCGCGCCGCAACGTGACGGTCAACGGCGTCGAACCGGGGATGATCCGCACGCCGGCGGCCGGCAATCTCGGCGATGCGGCGGTCGCGGCGCAAATCGCGCGCGATATTCCGCTGGCACGGATGGGCGAGCCGGAGGACATCGCGAACGCGATGCTGTTTCTCGCATCGGCCGACGCGGCGTACATCACCGGGCAGACGATCGTCGTGGACGGCGGGGCGATCTTGCCGGAGAGCGGAGCGGTGCTGGGGGACGGGTAGCGGCGAGCCAGCGAGGGCGGCGGTTGTGGCGAGGCCGTGCCCGCCGCCGCCGCGACTACAGCCAGCCGTTGCGGATGAATTCGACGATCGAATAGCGACGTTGCTCGAGATCGTGTTGCCGGACGGCCTCGACGATGCGCGATACGCCGTCCGCATAGGGCGTCGCACCGGATACGCGCGATTCGAACTGCAGGCTGCATGCGCCGTCGTCGATGCGTATCCGGTGAACGGCATGGCGGCCGAGCTGATCGTCGGGAATGCCGAATTCGCTGCGCTGCACGGCCGGGTCGCGCACGGAGCGGATGGCTGCCGGCTGCACGCCGAGTGACTGGGCGATACCGACGGCCGTGCCGGGGACGGACGTCTTGCCGGCCTGATGCGACTCGGTCACGCTGATTGCGCAGTCGCGAAACAGGTGGCCGCTGGTTTCCAGCATGCTCATGAACTTGAGCATCAGGATGTTCGTGTTCGGACACAGCACGACCGGAAAGCCGTACGTTCCGGTTTCGAGGTCGGAGCCGGTCGACAACTCGACGAGCGGCGACGCGGTGGCCTGGCAGAACGCGATCGCCGCGGCGAGTTCGCGGCCGGAGCCGGCATGGACGACGATCGACCGGGCGTCGGTTCGCGTGCCGTCCGACCACGGCATCACGCGGCAGGTGGCCGGGTCGAGCTTGTGCGAGCCGAGCAGCTCGTGGGCGAGCTTGCCGGTTCCGATGACGAGTACTTGCATGGGATTGACGGGTTGAGGTTCGGGATGCGGGTCGGCGGCGACACGGGCCGCCGGGCCGGGCGGCCCGGCTGCCGTGCCGCGCGCCGCGCGTGGCGGGCATCGCGCATTATGCCCGGCCGTCCGGCTGCGCGCTCGTCGGGCTTCGCCGGCGGTGCATGGACTGGATCCGTCTCGCGATGCCGCCGCCGCGCCGGCGCCCGACAATCACGGCGAAACGACGGGCGAACCGCATCTCCGCACCCTCGTCGCCGTGCGCACGAACGCGTGAACGGCGCTACGCTGTCGGCATTTCATCCAATCACCCTCGATCCAGGAGAACACATCGATGGAACACGACCTGAAAGGCAAGGCAGTCGCGATCACCGGCGGCTTCGGTCATCTGGGCGTCGCGACGGCCGCGTGGCTCGGCGAGCGCGGCGCACGCGTCGCGCTGATCGGCCGCGGCGCGGCCCCGGCGGCGCAGGCGCTGCCCGGCGTGCCGGCCGATGCGCTGCGCATCGGCGGCATCGATCTCGTCGATCCGCAGGCCGCCGCGCAGGCGCTCGAAACGGTCAACCGCGAATTCGGCCGGGTCGACGCGCTGCTGAACATCGCCGGCGCATTCGCGTGGCAGACGATCGCCGACGGCGACGCCGCCACGTGGGACCGCATGTACGAACTGAACGTGAAGACGGCGCTGAACGCGTCGAAGGCCGCGCTGCCGTACCTGGTGGCGAGCCGGGCCGGCCGCATCGTCAACATCGGCGCGGGCGCGGCATTCAAGGCCGGCGCGGGGATGGGCGCGTATGCGGCCGCGAAGGCGGGTGTCGCGCGGCTCACCGAGGCGCTGGCGGCGGAACTGCTCGATCGCGGCGTGACCGTGAACGCGCTGCTGCCGAGCATCATCGACACGCCGCCGAACCGCAAGGACATGCCCGACGCCGACTTCTCGCGCTGGGTGCGGCCCGAACAGCTCGCGGCGACGATCGGATTCCTGCTGTCGGACGACGCGCAGGCGATCACCGGTGCGTCGATTCCGGTGAGCGGGCGCGTCGCATAGCGCGCCGGGCAAGGGCTCGCCGAGGCAGCCGTGCGTACAATGTCGCACCGGATTGCGCGACCCGAACCCGAGACCATGACTCAGCCCACCATCCTGATCGTCGAAGACGAACAGGCGATCGCGGACACGATCGTCTACGCCCTCGGCACCGACGGCATGCAGACCGTCCACTGCACGCTCGGGCAGGCGGCGCTCGACCGCCTGCGCGACACGCGTGTCGATCTCGTGGTGCTCGACGTCGGCCTGCCGGACCTCAGCGGCTTCGAGGTATGCCGGCGGCTGCGCACGTTCACCGATATTCCGGTGATTTTCCTGACCGCGCGGCACGACGAGATCGACCGCATCGTCGGGCTCGAGATCGGCGCCGACGATTACGTCGTCAAGCCGTTTTCGCCGCGCGAACTGGCCGCGCGGGTGCGCGTGATCCTGCGCCGCTTCCACCGGGCGGCCACGCCGGAACCGGCACCCGCATCCGCGCCGGCGGACGCGTCTGCACCGGTCGCCCCCGGCTTCGCGCTCGACGCCGACGGCGCGCGCGTGTCGTGGCTCGGCCACGCGCTGGACCTCACGCGCTACGAATTCGGGCTGCTGGCGCTGCTGGTCCGGCATCCGGGGCGCATCTATTCGCGCGAACAACTGATGGATCTCGTGTGGCACGAGGCGCTCGATTCGACCGATCGCACGGTCGACACGCACATCAAGACGCTGCGCGCGAAGCTGCGTGCGATCGATCCCGAGCGCGACCCGATCCGCACGCACCGCGGGATGGGTTATTCGCTGCAACCGTAACGACCGGCACCGCCATGCATATCGGCCTGCGCATCTTCTTCGGCTTTTTCCTGATCGTCGGTCTGGCCGCGCTGATCACGCTGCGCGTGTTCGTGCAGGAGGTGAAGCCCGGCGTGCGCGAAGCGATGGAGGACACGCTCGTCGATACCGCGCAGGTGCTGGCGACGCTGGCCGCCGACGACATGGCGAACGGGCATATCGCCGACGGCGCGTTCGCACGGCAGCTCGGCAAACTGCATGAGCGCCCGGTCAGCGCGAACGTGTGGGGCATCCAGAAGAACGCGATCGGCTACCGTCTCTACATCACCGACGCGCACGGCATCGTGCGCTACGACTCGGCCGGCAGCGCGGTCGGGCAGGACTATTCGCGCTGGAACGACGTGTACCGGACGCTGCGCGGCGAATACGGCGCACGCAGCACGCGCAGCGATCCGAACGACGACGGCAGCACCGTGATGCACGTGGCGGCGCCGATCCGGCGCGGCAACGAGATCATCGGCGTGCTGACGATCGCGAAGCCGAACCAGACGGTCGCGCCGTTCATCGCGCGCAGCCAGCGCAAGATCATGCTGTACGGCGCGTTGCTGATGGGCGGCGCGATCCTGATCGGCGCCGCGTGCACGTGGTGGCTGGTGCTCGGGTTGCGGCGCCTGCAGCGCTATGCGCGCGCGATCGCGGCCGGCGAGCGCGCGTCGATGCCGCTGCAGGGCGCGAACGAGCTGGCCGAGCTCGGACGCGCGGTGGAAAGCATGCATCAGCGGCTGGAAGACCGGCAGTACGTCGAAACCTACATCCATACGCTCACGCACGAGATGAAAAGCCCGCTGGCCGCGATCAGCGGCGCGGCCGAGCTGCTGCAGGAAGACATGCCGGTCGCGAACCGCCGGCGTTTCACCGAGAACATCCGCCGTCAGGCCGGCCGCCTCGAACAGATGATCCGCAAGCTGCTCGCGCTGGCCGAGGTCGAGCAGAAGCAGCGCCTGTCGGTGCACGAGCCGGTCGCGCTGCGGCCGGTGCTCGAACAGCTCGTCGACGATATCGAGCCGCGCGCGCGGCAGCGCGGCGTGAGCCTGCACATCGATGCGAACGATGCGGCCGACGGGGGCGGTGCGGCGGTCGTCGACGGCGATCCGTTCCTGCTGCGGCAGGCGCTCGGCAACCTGCTCGACAACGCGCTGGATTTCGCGCCGCAGGGCAGCACGATCCGGATCGCGCTCGAGCGGCGGCCGGCGGGCAGGGCGCACGTCGCGGTCGTGCGCGTTGCGGACGACGGCCCCGGTGTGCCCGACTATGCGCTGTCGCGCGTGTTCGAACGTTTCTATTCGCTGCCGCGCCCCGACGGGCAGGATCGCAGCACGGGCCTCGGGCTGTGTTTCGTGCGCGAAGTCGCGATGCTGCACCGTGGCCAGGTCGCGCTCGCGAACCGGGCGGAAGGCGGCGCATGCGCGACGCTCACGTTGCCGTCGGCGGGCTGACCGCGCGCTTCACACCCGCCACACATTCACTTCACGCCGGCTTCAATCGCCCTTCACCGGGGCCGCTCATGCTGACCGTACCTTCCACTCCGGTACCTGCCAGCAATGAATCGAGTCCTGTTGTTCAAGTCCATGATCACCGCGCTTCTCGCGCTGGCGATCCTGATCCCGCTGCAGATGGTCCAGAGCATCGTGCGGGAACGCGCCGACTATCGGCAAAGCGCGCTGCAGAGCATCTGGGCGAGCTACGCGGGGCCGCAGACGGTGACGGGGCCGGTGCTCGTCGTCCGTTACACGGAAGTCACGCGCGTGAGCGAAGACGTACGCGCCGGCGGCAAGGCGAAAACCACCCTGAAAAGCGAGGCGAAGCGGCTGCTCGTGTTCCCGAAGACGCTGAAGGTCGACGGCACGCTGTCGGTCAGCGTGCGCTATCGCGGCATTCACAAGGCGCTCGTGTACGGGCTCGACAGCCGGATGACGGGCACGCTGCCGCTGCCGGACCTGAAGAAGCTGCCGCAAGCCGACGGCCACGTGAGCTTCAAGGTCGACGACGCCTATGTCGCGCTCGGCATCGGCGACCTTCGCGGGCTGAAGGCGCAGCCCGATCTGCGCATCGGCGGCAAGCGGATCGACGTGGAGCAGGGTACGCGGCTCGACGGCCTGCGCCAGGGCGTGCATGCGAACGTCGATCTCGCGGCGCTGGCGGACGCAAACGCCGGGGCGACGGTCGTGCCGTTCAGCATCGGCCTGCCGCTCGCGGGCGCGGAATCGGTCGCGTTCGCGCCGGTGGGCGACCAGAACGACTTTTCGCTGAAATCGACGTGGCCGCATCCGAGCTTCGGCGGCGAATTCCTGCCGGCGGAGCGCACGATCGATGCGCGCGGCTTCGTCAGTAACTGGCACGTGACGTCGTTCAACACGAAGGCGCGCGAGCAGGTGGCGTCCGGCAACGGCGACGGCGGGATCGAGATGGCGTCGGTATCGGTGATCGAACCCGTGAACGTCTATCTGCAGGCCGAACGCGCGACGAAATACGGTGCGCTGTTCGTGATGCTCACGTTCGCGAGCTTCTTCATGTACGAGCTCGTGAAGCGGCTGCGCATTCACCCGATCCAGTACACGCTGGTCGGCCTGTCGCTCGCGCTGTTCTTCCTGCTGCTGAGCCTGTCCGAGCACATTGCGTTCGGCTATGCGTATCTCGCGGCGAGCGGCGCATGCATCGGGCTGCTCGGCTTCTACCTGTCGTTCGTGCTGCACAGCGTGAAGCGCGGCGCGACGTTCACCGCGCTACTCGCGATGCTGTACGCGGCGCTCTACGGGCTGCTGCTGTCGGAGGACAATGCGCTGATGCTCGGTTCGCTGCTGCTGTTCGCGATTCTCGCCGGCATCATGACGCTCACGCGCCGCGTCGACTGGTATTCGCTCGGCGCCGCGTGGCAGCCGCTGGCCGACAAGCCGGCGGCGCTGAAGCCGGGCGCGCCCGCGAAGTAGGCTAGCGGGGTGCAAGCAAGCGCGCGCCGGTCGGCAAAGCCTCGACCGGCGCGCGTTTTTACGCGGGCCCGATGCTCTTCACGCATGCGACAGCGGACGACGAAACCGCGCCAGCGGAATCTCGGCGATGGCCGCGATCTCGATCAGCAGGTCGGGATGGTACAGCCGCTCGACCTGGACGGTCGTCGTCACCGGATAGGGTTCGGCGAAGTAGGCGTTGCGGATGTCGCCCGCCTGCATGAATGCGTCGATGTCGGTGGCGTAATGGACGAGCGAGATCACGTCGCGCATTTGCCCGCCCAGTGCGGCCAGCACGTCGCGGATGTTCTCGAGCGTCTGGCGAACCTGGGCGCGCATGTCGCCGGCACCGACGACATGCCCGTCGCGGTCGAGCGCGATCTGTCCCTTCAGATGCACGATCCGGCCGTCGCCCTGGATCACGGCCATCGAGAACGCGCCGAACGGCGCCCAGACTTCCGGTGGATTCACGGCTTCGGCCATCGCGCAGCTCCTGTGGGGCGGAATGGGGCGACCGCAGCGGCGTGCCGCACCCGGCGATCGCGCCATGGCGGACGCGTTCATCGTCGATCCGCCCGGCCCGCCGAACGCGGCGGCGGCCCGGATCGCCCTATACTGACCACTCCACATTACCGGAACACGCCGTGCCGAACCAAGTTTCCGGAGATTCGTCCGTCGACGATCCCCGTCCGACCCCACCCGTGCAACCCGAACTGGAAGACTGCTGCAACAGCGGCTGCTCGCCGTGCGTCTTCGACCTGTATGACGAAGCGCTCGCACGCTATCGCGTCGAGCTGGCCGAATGGGAGGCGCGGCACGCGCAGCGCGAGCCTCACCGATGAACCGGAGGCCGGCGAGGTGCCACGCCGCACCTGTCTCGCGCCTGTTGTCCGGTCCGCGTCGGGCTGACGATGCCGTTTCGTCGCGTGCTCCGTGTCACGCATCCGCATGCAGCCGCCGATGCAGTGGCCCCAGCGCCATCGACAGCGCAATGCAGCCCAGCAACACGACCGTCAGCGTGAACATCGACGCCCTGAACCCCTGCACGTAATCGAGCGCGGCCGGATGCACGCCGAGCCGCGCGAAGAACACGCCACCGATCGTCGCGGCGCCGACCGCCGCGCCGATCTGCAGCATCGCGCTGACCATTCCCGACGCGACACCGGCGCGGGCCGCATCGACTTCCGCGAGCACGATCCGCACGACCGACGGCAGCACGAGCCCTTGCCCGATGCCGATCGCCGCGATGCCCGCATAGAAGCCGGGCCCCGGCGCGCCGTCGCGGGCGAGCGTGGCGGCGCTCGCGACGCCGGCCGCGA
Source organism: Burkholderia sp. ABCPW 11 (assembly GCF_001523445.1). Taxonomy (NCBI): domain Bacteria; kingdom Pseudomonadati; phylum Pseudomonadota; class Betaproteobacteria; order Burkholderiales; family Burkholderiaceae; genus Burkholderia; species Burkholderia sp. ABCPW 11. The sequence goes on from NZ_LOVM01000046.1 coordinate 407,235, forward strand.
GCATCGCGAAGCCGAGCGTGAGCACGCGATACCCGCCGAAGCGGGCGACGAGGCGCGGCATCAGCAGCGGGCTCGCGAGGAAGCCGAGCCCGAGCGGCAGGATCGCGAACCCGGACGCGAGCGGCGACCAGTTCAGGCAGCCCTGCAGATAGATCCCGTAGCTCAGGAAGAACGCGCTCAGCATGTAGAACAGGAACGCGAGCAGCAGCCCGAGCGCGACGACCGGGTTGCGGAACAGGCGCACGTCGAGCAGCGGATCGTGGCCGCGCGCGAGCCGGCGCGCTTCGACCGTCAGCAGCGCGCCGAGCATCGGCAGCGCGCCGACGCCGCACACGATCATCCACAGCGGCCAGCCGGCTTCGCGACCGTGCGTGAGCGGGTACACGAGCATCAGCAGGAACAGCGACATCAGCACCGTGCCCGGCACGTCGATGCGCTGGCCGCGCGGCGCGCGGTTTTCCGGGATGAAGCGCCAACTGCCGATCAACGCCAGGATGCCGATCGGCAGATTGACGAGGAAGATCGCGCGCCAGCCGAGCCCGAACGGATGCAGGCTGATCAGTGCGCCGCCGCCGAGCTGGCCGATCACGGCCGCGAGGCCGAACGCGAACCCGTAAAAGCCCATCACGCGCACCTGCTCCTGCGGGCTGAACACGCTGCGAATCGTCGCGAGCACCTGCGGCGCGAGGATCGCGGCGAACAGGCCCTGCAGCACGCGGCCGCCGACGAGCACCGTGCCGTTGCCGGCGAGCCCGCACAGCGTCGACGCGAACACGAAGCCGGCCATGCCGATCATGAACATGCGTTTGCGTCCGTACAGGTCTCCGAGACGCCCGCCGGTGATCTGGACGACCGCGTTCGCGCACGCATAGGCCGATACGACGAGTTGCAACTCGGCCTGGCGTGCGCCGATGCCGTCGCGAATGGCCGGGAGCGCGAGGTTCACGATGAAGTAGTCGAGCGGCGGCAGAATGGCGCCGACCAGCAAGACCACGAGCGCCCAGCCGTGGTGACTGCGTGGCGTCGCGGCAGCCGCGCCGGCCGGCGCGCAGGAAGCAAGGGTGTTGTTCGTCATGAAGGATCCGAAAAATTAGGGGCCTGATGGGTAATGGGCCCAGGCAGGCCGTTGCCCCATTATTCTGGGCATCGCCAATGGTTCGGAAAAGCGGGAAAGAGTGGTAGCATCCATCGGGTTAATCGATGGATGGGGAATGACGATGCGCGGTTTCGATCTGGATCAGTTGCGCACTTTCGCGGCGGTCGCGGATGCCGGCAGCCTCACGGCAGCCGCGCCGCTGCTGCACCTGTCGCAATCGACGGTCAGCGAGCAGGTGCGCAAGCTCGAATCGCGCGCCGGCGTGCCGCTGTTCGTGCGCAGCAAGCGCGGCGTCGAGCCGACGCCGGCCGGCTCGCGGCTGCTGCAGCATGCGCGCCGCATCGTCGCGTTGAACGAGGCGGCGTTCGACGAGTTGCGCGGGCAGGCGATCAAGGGTGAACTGCGCGTCGCGATCACCGACTATTACCGCACGAACGAAGTGGCGGGCATGCTGGCGCGGCTGCGCGAGTGCTACCCGCAGTTGAGCCTGCACGTGAGCGCGATGAAGAGCGCGGATATCGAGGCGGCGCACGCGCGCGGGCAGATCGACCTCGGCGTCGTGATGAACATGTCGAGCGGGCCGTTCCGGCCGGCGTCGGCCGACACGCGCTGGGTGCTGCGGCGCGAGCCGCTGTCGTGGGTCGCGTCGCCCGCGCTCGCCGAACAGTTGCCCGAACCGCTGCCGCTGGTGCTGCTGCCGGACGACTGCATGATGCATCAGGTCGCGGTGCGCTCGCTCGACGAACGGCACACGCCGTACGTGCTCGTGCACAGCGCGTCGGGTGTCGCGGGCTTGCAGTCGATGCTCGCGGCGGGGCTCGGGGTCGGCTGCCTGTGCGCGTCGGCGATCGGCGACGGCCTGATGCGGCTCGGCACGAAATACCGGCTGCCGCCTTTGCCCGACGCGGTGTTTTCGCTGACGCCGCCGTTGCCGGGCGAGCGCGAGACCGTCACCCAGGCGCGCGAGGTGCTGTCGCGTCAGCTGCTGATGTAACACCATGCCGCGCGTCGCGCGGCGGCGCGTCACCGACGGGCGCGCCAGGGGGCTACGGGCATGAACGACGACGAACTGAAGAACCAGATGGCCGCGAAGCTGGAGCATGCGCTGGAGCGCGTGGTCGACGAGCGCTCGCTGGTCCACTTCCTGCGGGTGCTCTGCCATGACTGGCGCACGGAGCGGCAGCTCGAGGCCGATGCGCCGCTGTCGCCGTATGCCCACGCGGCGCTCGGCTGGGAAAACCGTTCGATCGGCGAATACCTGGAAGCGATGATCGACTGGGCCGAGGCGTCGGAAGAGGGGTTGGGCTGCTACGCCATGCCCGACAATCCGTGGCGGCGCATCGCCGACATCCTGTTCGCCGGGAAAACCCACGAATGACGCGGCTCGCGCGATTCACGCACGCCGCTTTCTACTCGGCGACTTCATCGTCCGCGTCCGCATACGCACGCAACCCGTTGGCCAGTGCATCGAACACGGCCCGGCAGCGCGGGCTCGTCCGCAGGTCTTCGTGCATCACGACCCAGGTTTCCAGCCGCATCGCGGGCCCGTCCGGCAGCACGCGCACGAGCCGCGCGTCGCGTTTCGCGAGCGCCGTCTGGCAGAAGCCGATCCCGTAGCCGGCGCGGATCATCGCAAGCTGTGCGAGGTTGCTGTCGGTGCGCAGCGCGAACGCGTCGCGCTTCCACATCGGCATGCCGCGCCCCGCGGAGCGGATGAACGGCGTGACCGTATCGAAGCCGATCAGCGCGTGATGCGCGAGCGCGTCGATCGTCGCGGGCGCGCCGTGGTGCGCCAGGTAATCGTCGCGCGCATACAGCCCGACCTCGATTTCGCCGACGCGCCGCGCGACGAGCGCATCCTGCGCGGGCGGCGCCATCCGGACCGCGATATCGGCCTCGCGCTTCAGCACGTCCTGGATGCGGTCGGTCGGCACCAGTTCGATCACGAGCCCCGGATGGTCGCGCCGCAATTGCGCGAGCATCGGCGGCAGCACCTCGACGGCGATCACGTCGCTGGCCGAAATCCGCACGATGCCGCGCACGCCGGCGCCGTGGCTGGCCGCCGCACGCTCGAACGCGGCCGCCGCGCTGCGCAGCGCCTCCGCATGGCCGCGCAGCGCGAGCGCGGCTTCGGTCGGCAGCAGGCCAGACGGCGAGCGCGTGAACAACGTCTGGCCGAACGCCGCTTCGAGCGCCGCGACATGGCGGCCGGCCGTCGGCTGCGTGATGCCGAGCGCGCGCGCCGCGCCGGACAGCGAGCCTTCCGTCAGCACCGCGAGGAAGGTGCGGTAGCGTTCCCAATTCAGATCGGTGGTCATGCATAAATGTATAGCCGATCTGTCGGGTTAGGCAATTCCTTGATAGCCGGCTGCGCGCCAGAATGCGTGTCGTGATGGTTTCATTCAAGGGGAGCGGCAATGGCGAAGAACGCAGGCGGGACGCAACGGCTGGCACTCGTGCTCGGCGCGAGCGGCGGAATCGGCGGGGAAGTCGCGCGGCAGTTGCGCGATGCGGGCTGGCAGGTGCGTGCGCTCAAGCGCGGGCTCGCTGCCGAGGCCGTGGAGCGCGACGGCATCGCGTGGGTGCGCGGCGACGCGCTGGATCGCGATGCGGTGGTGCGCGCCGCACGCGGTTGCAGCATGATCGTGCATGCGGTGAACCCGCCCGGATACCGGAACTGGGCCACGCAGGTGTTGCCGATGATCGACAACACGATCGCGGCGGCCCGGGCCGCGCAGGCGACCGTCGTGCTGCCGGGCACGGTCTACAATTTCGGCGCCGATGCGTTTCCGGTGCTGCGGGAAGATGCGCCGCAGCATCCGGCGACCCGCAAGGGCGCGATCCGCGTCGAGCTGGAGCGGCGGCTGCAGGACGCCAGCACGCGCGGCGTGCGGGCAATCGTCGTGCGCGCCGGCGATTTCTTCGGGCCGCAGCTCGGCAACAGCTGGTTTTCCCAGGGGTTGGTCAAGCCCGGGCGGCCCGTCGCGGCCATCCGCGTGCCGTGCCGCGGCGTCGGCCATCAGTGGTCGTATGTGCCGGACGTGGCCCGCGTGATGGTCGAGCTGATCGAGCGGCGCGAGACGCTGGAGCCGTTCGCGCGATTTCATCTGGGCGGGCATTGGGATGAAGACGGCATGCAGATGGCGCAGGCCGTGCAACGCGTCGCGCAGCGGCACGGCATGCGGCCGGCGCTGCGCGATTTCCCGTGGTGGCTCGTGTGGGTAGCCGCGCCGTTCGTCACGACGCTGCGCGAATTGCTCGAGATGCGTTACCTGTGGCGCGAACCGGTCCGGATGGACAACGCGCGCGTGACCGCGGTGCTCGGCCGCGAGCCGGTGACGCCGCTCGATACCGCGGTGGAGGCGACGCTGGCGGGGCTCGGGTGTCTCGGGTGAACAAGGGCGGGTAGCCCGGGCTGCGCCCGTGCACGGAAACGCGTCACGGCGAACCGGAGAACGCACGGGGCCACAATTCTCCACATACCCGCGTGCGTCCGATGCGCATCATGTCGGTCAGTACCGATAAGGCGAGAACGGGGGCGCGATGGGGTATTGCGGATGGAAAATGTCGGTTGCGGGGGCAATCGTGTTCGCACTGAGCGGGTGTGCGAACCTGGCCGGTGTGCTGTACTGCGGCAACTCGCAGTTCAACTTCCCGGACTACCACTGCTTCGAGTCGTACAGGTAGGAACGGGCGCGACGACTGAACACCGTCGTGCCCGTGTTCCGTGCGATGTTCCGCTCGCCGTTACGCCACGACCGGCAACACCTCGACTGCATACCGGTGTCGCAAGCTGCGTCCGAGCACCGGATCGTGCAACTCCATCTCGAATGCGTCGCCGTCGTCCATCGCCGCGATCGCGCCGTGCACGGCGACCGTGCCGCCGTACATCGCGCAGCGTGCGGGCATCGTGCGGCGATCGTCGAACCGCTGCCACAGCACGTCGGGCGCGAGCAGGCCGCTGACCGCGCCGTGCTGGTACGCCACCCGTTCGCCATCGCGCGCAATCAGCCACGAACGCATCTCGAGCGTATCCCAGTGATCGGCGACATCCGCATAACGCCACGCGTCGCGGCCGAGCGGCTTCGCGCACACCTGCTTCGACACGGCGACGCCGTACGCTTCGACTTCGCGATCCGTGTGATCGGAGCCGACCGTGACCAGCGTGCCGGCCGGGCTGTCGACCAGCACGCATTCGATTTCGCCGCCGGAGCGCGCGCCGAGCACGCCGATCGACGGCGCCTGCGTGAGCAGCGCGGACGACACGCGATAGAAGCACGGCGTGGTCGACGGCGGTGCGACGCTGAGCGCCGCGAGTTCATCGATGTGCGCGCGGATCGCGGCCGGGTCGCGGCCGGCCCAGCCGGCGATCACGACGCGTTCGACGTCGACGTCGACGGCGGCTGGCGTGCCTTGCGGGGAAATCACGTTGAACGACAGGGTTGGCATGCGGCTATCCGTTTGAAGTGCGAAGGAATGAATCGGGGGGCGGCTGCGCTCAATCCTCGAGCGGCCGGTGCGCGGTCTCGCGCGCGGCGACGAGTGCGATCGACGTGACGACGAGAGCGGCGGCGACGTACAGCGACACGGCCGTCGTCGTGCCCGTCTGCCGGAACAACGTGGCGATCACGAGCGGCGCGAAGCCGCCGCCGACGATGCCGGCGAGCGTGTACGCGAGCGACGCGCCGGCATAGCGCACGCGCGTCGGGAACTGTTCGGTCACGAACGCGCCTTGCGGGCCGTACATCACCGCATGGATCACGAGGCCGATCGCGACGGCCGCGACGATCGCCGCGGGGCGCGCCGAATCGAGCAGCGCGAAGAACGCGAACGCCCACACGATGCCGGCGAGCGCGCCGGCGAGATACACGGGCCGGCGGCCGAAGCGGTCCGACAGCGCACCGAAGAACGGCACCGCGAGCGCGTTGCAGGCCGTGCCGATCATCACGGCCGTCAGCGCGACGGGGCGTGACAGGTGCAGCACGGTCGTCACGTAGGTCAGCGTGAACACGACGATCAGCGCATACAGCACGTCCGAGCCGATCCGCGAGCCGCCCGCGATCAGCAGGCGCTTCCAGTGGTACTTCAGCACGTCTGCGACGGGCACGTCGGCGGTCGCGTGCGATTCGGCGAGCTGCTCGAACTGCGGCGTTTCGTCGACGCCGCGCCGCAGCCAGAATCCGAACACGACCAGCAGTGCGCTGGCCGCGAACGGCAGGCGCCAGCCCCACGACAGGAACGTGTCGGACGTGGTGGACAGCGTGACGAGCGCGATGCAGCCGGTGCCGAGCAGCGTGCCGAACGACGGGCCGATCTGCGTCCACGAGGCGGACAGCCCGCGCCGTTTCTGGTCGCCGTGCTCGACCGAGAGCAGCACCGCGCCGGCCCATTCGCCGCCGAGCGCGACGCCCTGCACGAAACGCAGCGCGACGAGCAGGATCGGGCTCAGGATGCCGGCCTGCGCGTAGGTCGGCAGCGCGCCCATCAGCGCGGTCGTCACACCCATCAGCACGAGCGTGAGCATCAGCACCGCGCGGCGGCCGATGCGGTCGCCGAGGTTGCCGAACACGAAGCCGCCGAGCGGACGCGACACGTAGCCGACCGCATAGGTCGAGAACGCGAGGATCGTGCCGGCCAGCGGATCGACCGACGGAAAGAACAGATGGTTGAAAACGAGCGCGGCGAGCGTGTTGTAGATCGTGAAGTCGTACCACTCGAGCGACGTGCCGATCATGCTCGCGGTCGCGAGTCGGCTGTTGCGGACACGGCGGGGCGCGTGGGCGGCGGGCTGGACGAGAGTGCTCATGGTATCGGGCAGTCGTGACGGATGACGGGATGAAGCGCGGGGCCGGCGTGGGCGTCGGCGTCGAGCGTTCAGGCAGGCAGGGCGGCAGCGGCGGCCGCGTCGGCTCCGGTGTCGCGTCGCCGGGCAGGCAGCGGCGCGGCGGCGCGCCACAGCAGGTCGAAGGTGCGCACGTCGTCGTGCCCGGCGAGCGTCGCCGCCACGCGACGCGTGGCCGCCGCGTCGCTGCCTTCGATCAGCACGAGCGCATCGGCGGCCGGGCGGGCGGCCGCCGCGGCGCCGATCGGCGCGGACAGGTCCGGCGACGTGCGGAAGAGCCGCGCGGCGTGGATGCCCGGTTCGTGCAGCGCGGCGTCGAAGCGCTCGCGCAGGTGCGGCACGTCGATGCGGTCCGGCGGCAACACGAACAGCGCGAGATGCGCGCCTTCGCCGTCACCGGCCTCGATCGTCAGCTCGCCGACGCGCCGCTGCGTGCCCGTCATGCGCTCGAAGTTCGCCAGCGACCACGCGGTCTGCTGCGTGAACGCGCGCCGGTACGCGTCGCCGCGGAATACGTCGAGCGCGTCCGTCACGTACAGCGCGAGGTATCGGCGCGGGCCGCCGTCGGTCGCCCGAAACCGTCGCGCATGCGTGAAGCCGGGAATCGCGACACGCTCCTGCATGTGCTCGCGGTCGTACCACGCGTTGAAATCGGCTTCGTGCGTGGGGTCGATATCCGTCCAGACGCAAAGCTGGCCGTGCGGAAGGGAAAGGCGGGTCATCGCGGGGGGCCTCGTGACGGGGGTGTCAGGAACCTCAGTGTCCCGAAGGCGGGCCGCGCCCGTCCAACAAGAAAACAAATTCGCGGTGAACAGGTTTTCTTATGAGCGGCGCGGGCGGCGTTTCGCGGCGGGTGTGGCAGGCGATGCGGCCTTCGCCGTGCGCTTCGTTTTCGTCGACGTGTTCGTCTTCGTCCCGGTTGCCTTGCGCGTGGGCGCTGCGTCGACGCGATCGGGGGCGGCTGGCTTCGCGAGGTTCGCGGCGGCCGCCGTCGGGCGCGCGACTTCGCTCGCGAGTTCCGCGATGCGCGCGGCGACCGGCAGCCCCTGGCTGCGGTACGTCGCGACGAGCGGCAGCGCCGGGAACTCGGGCTCGACGTCGAGCAGTTCGAGCGTGCCTTCGTGCAGTTCGCGCCCGATGATCGCGGGCGGCAGCGCGGCCACGCCGAAGCCGTCCGCGACGAGGCGGATCATCGCGGCGACCGACGTGATGCAGTTGATGCTGGCCGGCCGTTCGACGGCTGCGAACAGCCGCTCGATCGTCGCGTGCGGCCCCGAGTGGCGCGAGAAGCTGATGATCGGAAACCCGGCCAGGCGCGCGACGTCGAGCGGCTGGCCGCCGAGCCCGAGGCGCGGGCTCGCGGCCCAGCGCACCGGGAATTCGCACAGCGGCAGGTTCGTGAAGTCCGGCCCCGGCACCGGGTCGGTCTGCAGAATCAGGTCGACGCCGTCGGTGCTGAGCAGGCGGATCAGATGCAGCGTCGTGTCGCTCGTGATCTCGACGTCGAGGCGCGGATAGCGCTCGCGCAGTTGCGCCATCAGCGCGGGGAACCAGCTGTGCACGATCGATTCGATCACGCCGATCCGGATCAGGCCCGCATCGCTCGCCGCGTCGATGTCGCGCCGCATTTCGCCGTCGAGCCGCACGATCCGCTCCGCGTAGGCCAGCATGCGCCGGCCCGCGGGAGTGAGCGTGGCCGAGCGCGTGTTGCGGTCGAACAGGCGCACGTCGAACGCCTCCTCGAGCGATGCGATGCGGCTCGACACGGCGGCCTGCGTCGTGTGCAGTTTCTCGGCCGTGAGCCGGAAGTTTTCCAGCTTCGCGAGCCAGACGAAGGTTTCCAGAAACCGGATGTTCATCGCATTCCGAACGGTGAGGCGGTGCCGCGCCAAGCGGCGGATCCGGACGATGTTAATGGATTCGGGCGCGGGCCGGCGCGTGCGACGCCTTCCGGTGGCGTCAAAGCCGGTCGAACGCGAGCGTCGGCACGTCGACGCTCGTCGCGCCGCCGTCCGCGACGAGCGTCGCGCCGGTCACGAACGATGCGTCCGGCGACGCCAGGAATGCGCACACGGCCGCGATCTCGTCGGGTTCGGCCGCGCGCCGCAGCGGCACGTCGGCGCTGACGCGGGCGTACGCCTCGTCGAGCGAATCGCCGTGCGCGGCCATCAGCGATGCCATTTCCGCATCGGCCATCGGCGTGCGGACCCAGCCGGGGCAGACGGCGTTCGCCCGCACGCCGTGCGGGCCGTAGTCGCGTGCGAGCGATCGCGCCAGCCCGAGCAGCGCGTGCTTGCCGACCGTGTAGCCGCATACGCCCGGCCCGGCCGCGAGCGCCGCGATCGACGCGACCAGCACGATATTGCCGCGCTGCGCGACCAGGTCGGGCAGGCACGCGCGCGCGCTGACGAATGCGGTGTCGAGGTTCGCGCGCATCGCGTCGCGCCACTGTGCGTCGTCGGTTTCGTCCGCACGGCCGACACCGTGGCCGCCTGCGCATGCGACGAGCGCATCGACGCGGCCGAAGCGCTCGGCGATGCGCGGCAGGAAGCCGGCCCAGTCGGCGGTGCCGGCGGCGTCGCCCGCGAGCGCGAGGCCGCCCGTTTCGGCAGCCAGCGCGTCGAGCGGCGCCTGGCGGCGCCCGATCAGCACGACGCGGTCGCCGCGACGGGCGAAGCGGCGCGCGCACGCGGCGCCGATGCCGGTGCCTGCGCCGGTGATCGCGATCGTGCGGGCGGGCGGTTGCGTCATGTCGTTCTCCGGAAAAGGGGCGTTCCGGCCACTTTATGCGGCGCGGGCGCGCCCCGGTATCCGCCGAAAGGATGAATGCGGGCTGTCCGGACGGCCGGGCGCGGCGGCCGTCGCGCATTTTGCAAAGGCTGACGATGTTCGCCGCCGAATCGCTCTATCCTCCACATTTTTGCGATAAGCCGCGAAAGCCCGGCAAAATAGCGCGGGCGCGCGCGCGCAGTGGCGCGCGGCGCGTCGGCCGGCCGGTTCCGTCGTACGAATCGGGCGGCAGGCGGGATCGGCGCGAGCGGGCGTCCGCGGCACAGGTATCGCGTCCGCCGACGGCTCGTGCCGCCACGGCGTATCGCCCGGTTGCGCGCTGGCGCGGCCGGACCATCGACAAAAGAACAGGGAGGGGCCGGCAATGAGGCTGGACGACGAAAGAGAAAGCGTCAACGTCGAGGATCGACGCGGCGCCGGCGGGTTCGGCGGCGGGCGCGCGACGATCGGCATCGGCACGATCGTGGTTGCGCTCGCCGCATCGTATTTCTTCGGCATCGACCCGCGCGTCGTGCTCGAAGGCGCGTCGGCGCTGCAGGGCCGACAGCAGCAGGCGCAGCCCGCCCCGACCCAGCACCAGGGCGCACCGGCCAACGATCCCGGCGCGGTGTTCACGCGCAAGGTGCTCGGCAATATCGAACGCACGTGGACGGGCGTGTTCAACACGCAACTGCACGCGCAGTACGAACCGCCGAAGCTCGTGATGTTCACGAACTCGACGCCGACCGCGTGCGGCACCGGCCAGACCGCGATGGGGCCGTTCTACTGCCCGGGCGATCGCAACGTGTATATCGATCTCGGCTTCTACGACGAGCTGCGCAAGCGTTTCGGCGCGGGCGGCGATTTCGCGCAGGCCTATGTGATCGCGCACGAAGTCGGCCATCACGTGCAGAACCTGCTCGGCATCGCCGACAAGGTCGACGCCGCGCGCCGGCGGTCGAGCCAGGCGCGCGCGAATGCGCTGTCGGTGCGCATGGAGCTGCAGGCCGACTGCTTTGCCGGCGTGTGGGCGAACAACGCGCAGCGCGCGAACCAGCGGCTGATGGAGCCGGGCGATTTCGAGCAGGGGCTGAAGGCCGCCGCGGCGATCGGCGACGACCGGCTGCAGCAGCAAGGGCAGGGCTACGTCGTGCCCGAAAGCTTCACGCACGGCACCAGCGAGCAGCGCGTGTACTGGCTGCGGCGCGGGATGGAGTCGGGCGAGGTGAGCGCCTGCGACACGTTCGCCGCGAACGCACGCTGAAACGACGCGCGCACACCGTCGCGCGCCGATATCGTCCCGGTTGAACCGGCCGCCGCGGCCGGGCCGGGACGATTTGCCGATTTGTGCTCACCGGCGCTTTTCGGCGCCGGTAGGCTGGCCCGACCGTCGAGATTCGATGCGTTCGCCTGCCGGCCGATTTCCCATGCCCATCTTGTCCGTTTCCGCCGACCATGCCCGCGCCGACTGGCAACGCGCGCTGCGCGCGTGCGTGGATGCGTTCGACGCATTCGCGAGCCCGTCGGCGATCGTGTTCTACCGGCTCGACCGGAGCGGCGAGCCGGCCGATTTCGAGCTGTTCGGGATGCCGGAATCGATGCATCGCACCTATGTTGCCCGCTACCGGATGCTCGATCCGCTCCATCCGTCGCGCTGCGCGGCGGGCGAATGCGCGGTCGTCACGCTTGCGTCCCAACTGCCCGACGAGCGGCGCGATGCATCCGCGTACTGGACCCGTTTCCTGCGGCGCCACGACGTGGCCGACGTCGTCGAGATCTGGCTGCGCGACGCGGGCCGGACGGTGGGCGCATTCTCGCTGCTGCGCTTCGATATTGGCGACGCGAACGGCAACGGCAGCGGCAGCTCCGGACGGTTCGCACCGGGCGAGATCGACGCGCTCGCGCGGCTGCAGCCGCTCGCCGAAGCCGCGCTGAGCCCGCTGCTGCGCGCGCGGCGCGGCATCCACCGGATCGGCTGCGAAGAACGCCTGACCTACCGCGAGGAGCAGATCGCGCGGCTCGTGCGCGACGGCCGCTCGAACAAGGAGATCGCACGCGATCTCGCGCTCGGGCAACCGACGATCAAGACACACCTGATGCGCATGTACCGCAAGCTCGGCGTATCGAACCGCACCGAGCTGGTCGGGGCGCTGTTCCTGTAATCGTTCCGCGCGCGGGCAGCCCTGCCCGCGGCGATATCGAGCCGGGTTACGGCTCCGCTCCGCCCGTGCGTCGCCGCAGGGGACGAACTCGCCCCTCCCGGCGTCCCACGCGCTGCCAATTTGCGCTCACCGGGCGCGATTCCCCGTCGATACAGTGGTCCGACGCACGCGTGCCTCACCGGCACGCGATCCAGCCACGACCATCAACGAGACGCCCATGAGCAACACGAACTTCGTCGCCGTCAGCGACACCGTGCGCACCTTCGTCGCGCGCGATTTCGGCCTCTTCATCGACGGTGCAATGCAGCCCGCACACGCGGCCGCGCGGCTCGACGTGTACGACCCGGCCACGGGCGAGCGGCTCGCGACCGTCGCCGATGCGGACGCACACGACGTCGACCGCGCGGTCGCGAGCGCGAAACACGCATTCGACGCGCGCGTCTGGAGCGGGCTGCGGCCGGCCGACCGCGAACGCATCCTGCTGAAACTCGCGGACCTGATCGAAGCCGACGCCGAAACGCTCGCGCAACTCGAAACGCTGAACCAGGGCAAGTCGATTCACGTGTCGCGCGCGATCGAGGTCGGCGCGAGCGTCGAATACGTGCGCTACATGGCCGGCTGGGCGACCAAGATCACCGGCCAGACGCTCGACGTGTCGATCCCGTTCCCGCCCGGCGCACGCTATACGGCCTATACGCGCAAGGAGCCCGTGGGTGTGGTCGCCGCGATCGTGCCGTGGAATTTTCCGCTGATGATCGCGGTGTGGAAGCTGATTCCCGCGCTCGCGGCCGGCTGCACGATCATGCTGAAGCCGTCGCCGGAAACGCCGCTCACCGCGCTGCGCCTGGCCGAACTCGCGCTCGACGCCGGCGTGCCGCCCGGTGTGTTCAACGTGGTCACGGGTGGACGCGTCTGCGGTGCGGCGCTCGCGAGCCATCCGTCGATCGCGAAGATCTCGTTCACGGGGTCGACCGCGACCGGCAAGCTGGTCGGCGCGGCGGCCGTGCAGAACATGACGCGCTTCTCGCTCGAACTCGGCGGCAAGAACCCGATCGTGATGCTCGACGACGTCGACGTCGCGCAGGCGCTCGACGGCGTGGCCGCCGGCGCGTTCTTCAACCAGGGGCAGGTATGCGCGGCAGCGTCGCGCATCTACGTGCATCGCAGCAAGTTCGCGCCGCTCGCGGAGGGCCTCGCGGGCGTCGCGCAGTCGATGAAGCTCGGCGCGGGCCTCGACACCACCGCGCAGATCAACCCGCTGGTCTCCGCGCACCATCGCGACAAGGTCGTCGAGCACATCGAAGGCGCGCGCCGCGCGGGCCTCACGTTCCTCGCGGGCGGCACGCCGGCCGACGATCTGCCCGGCTATTACGTGAAGCCGGCCGTGATTGCCGATCCGCATCCGGACAGCGCGATCGTGCGCGACGAGGTATTCGGCCCGGTGATCGTCGTCGTGCCGTTCGACGACGCGGCCGACGCGGTGCGCCTCGCGAATGCGTCGCCGTACGGCCTCGCCGCGAGCATCTGGAGCAACGACCTGAAACGCGTGATGAACCTGGTGCCGCAGATCGAGGCCGGCACCGTGTGGGTGAACTGCCATATCCCGCTCGATCCGTCGATGCCGTTCGGCGGCTACAAGCAATCGGGCATCGGCCGCGAATTCGGCCAGTACGCGATCGAAGGCTTCACCGAAACCAAATCCGTCTGCATCGCGCACTGACGCGCGGCGCTCGAACCCGAACGAATCCGAACGAACCGATTCAACCGATCCGACCATGGAGACTGCAATGAGCTACAACGAAGCGAAATTCTGGCATCCGATGCTGCACCCGAACGAAATGAAACAGCGCAAGCCGATCCGTATCGTGCGCGGCGACGGCTGCTACGTGTTCGACGAGGAGGGGCGCAAGCTCGTCGACGGCGTCGCGGGCCTGTGGAACGTGAACGTCGGCCACAACCGCCAGGAAGTGAAGGACGCGATCGTGCGTCAGCTCGACGAACTCGAATACTTCCAGCTGTTCGACGGTATTTCGCATCCGCGCGCCGAGGAGCTGTCGAAGAAGCTGATCGACATGCTCGAACCGGAAGGGATGCGCCGCGTGCTGTACAGCTCGGGCGGCTCCGATTCGATCGAGACCGCGCTGAAGATCGCCCGCCAGTACTGGAAGGTGCGCGGTCAGGCCGATCGCACGAAGTTCATCTCGCTGAAGCAGGGCTATCACGGCACGCATTTCGGCGGCGCGTCGGTGAACGGCAACACGGTGTTCCGCCGCAACTACGAACCGAACCTGCCCGGCTGCTTCCACGTCGAGACGCCGTGGCCGTACCGCAACCCGTTCACGCAGGACCCGGACGAACTCGGCCGGATCTGCGCGGAAATGCTCGAGCGCGAGATCCAGTTCCAGAGCCCGGACACCGTCGCCGCGTTCATCGCGGAGCCGATCCAGGGCGCGGGCGGCGTGATCGTGCCGCCGGCCAATTACTGGCCGCTGGTGCGCGAGGTGTGCGACCGCTACGGCGTGCTGCTGATCGCCGACGAAGTCGTGACGGGCTTTGGCCGCAGCGGCAGCCTGTTCGGCAGCCGCGGCTGGGGGGTGCGCCCGGACATCATGTGTCTCGCGAAGGGGATTTCGTCGGGCTACGTGCCGCTCGGCGCGACGGTCGTGAACGCGCGGATCGAGGATGCGTTCGCCGCGAATGCCGATTTCGGCGGGGCGATCATGCACGGTTACACGTACGCCGGCCACCCGGTTGCATGCGCGGCCGCGATCGCGAGCCTCGACATCGTCGTGAAGGAAGACCTGCCGGCGAACGCGGCGAAGCAGGGCGCGTACCTGCTCGAAGCGCTGCAGCCGTTCGCGGAGCGCTTCGCGGCAGTCGGCGAGGCGCGCGGCAAGGGGCTGATGCTCGCACTCGATCTCGTCGCGAACAAGGACACGCGCGAGCCGATCGATCCGTTGTCGGGCTATGCGAACGCGGTCGCGGAAGTCGCGCGCGAGAACGGCGTGCTGGTGCGTCCGGTCGGCACGAAGATCATCCTGTCGCCGCCGCTCGTGATCCAGCGCGAACAGCTCGACCGGATCGTCGATGCGCTCGCGGCCGGCTTCGAGGCCGTACCGTTCGCATGACGGCGTGACCGCATGAAGGCAAACCCGCGGCGGAGGGTAAACGCCATCGCGGGTTTGCCGATTTGCGCTATGACCGGATTATTTTGCCTGCGTATTTTTTCGACATCGGATCACGCCGTGATCGACAAGGGCCCCGGGTCTCGTCGGGCTGAAGCACCGCCCGGGGCCGACCGCAGAGCATCCGGCCCCGGCCGCCGATGAAGCGCCGGCTCGGGCCAACCAACGAAGGAGACAACGATGTCGGGATGGTCGGGAATGACCGGCGCCGCGGGCGATACGTCCGCCGGCTTGCCGGCTGAAGCGGGCGGCGGCGCCGCATTGAAGGCCGGTGCGGTCGGTTTCCCGACCGCGCTGGCGAGCGCCGTCGGCCTCATCATGGCGAGCCCGGTGATCCTCACCGCGACGTCGGGCTTCGGGATGGGCGGCTGGGCGTTCGCGGTCGCGATGATCGTTGCGTTCGTGATGATGCAGGCGCAGGCGACCACGTTCTCCGAAGCCGCCGCGATGCTGCCGACGGCCGGCTCGGTTTACGATTACCTGTCGTGCGGGCTGGGCCGCTTCTGGGCGATCACCGGCACGATTTCCGCGTATTTCCTCGTGCACGTGTTCGCCGGCACGGCGGAGACGATCCTGAGCGGCATCATGGCGCTCGTGAACTTCGAGTCGCTGAACGCCGCGTTCGAGAAGCACAACAGTTCATGGCTCGTCGGCGTCGGCCTCGTGGTCACGTTCGCGATCACCAACATCGTCGGCATCAAGGTATTCAGCAAGCTCGAGATCGTGCTGACGGCAGGCATGTGGCTGTCGCTGATGATCTTCGGGATCCTCGGGCTTGCGGCCGCGCCGGCCGTGCATCTCGACGGCTGGTTCGGCGGCTCGGCCGTCGGCACGTCGATCCCGGCCGTGCTGTCGCTGGTCGGGATGGCGATGTTCATGTTCGTCGGCTGCGAGTTCGTCACGCCGCTCGCGCCGGAAATGAAGGCGCCGGGCCGCACGATCCCGCGCGCGATGGCGCTTGGCCTCGTCGGCGTCGCGATCTGCATGTTCCTGTACGGCGCGGCGATCCGCCGCCAGGTCGCGAACGTGCCGGTGAGCCCCGACGGCCTCACGCACCTGCTCGACACGCCGGGCGCGATTCCCGCTTTCGCGCTGCAGGTGCTCGGGCCATTCGGCCGCGTGTGGTTCGGCATCGCGTTCCTGTGCGCGGGCGCCGCGACGATCAACACGCTGATGGCCGGGCTGCCGCGCATTCTGTACGGGATGGCGATCGACGGCGCGCTGCCGCGCTGCTTCGCGTACCTGCATCCGCGTTTCAAGACGCCGGTGGTCGGCATCGTCGCGTCGGCGGTCGTGCCGATCTTCCATGCGTGGCTGATCAACGGCAATCTCGACAGCATCCTGCATCTCGTGCTTGCCGCGACCTGCGCGTGGGGCACCGCGTACCTGCTCGTCACCGCATCGGTCGTGATGCTGCGTATCCGCCGCCCGGACCTGCCGCGGCCGTACCGTTCGCCGCTGTTCCCGCTGCCGCAGATCGTGTCGAGCGTCGGTATCGTGCTTGCGATCTGGTACATCACGCCGCCCGGGATGAACCCGCGCGACATCTACGTGCCGTTCGGCGCGATGCTGGGGCTCACCGCGCTGTACGCGCTGTTCTGGACGCTCGTCGTGCAGCGCCGGCATCCGTTCAAGCCGGTGCCGGTCGAGGACGTGCTGCGCAACGAGCACGTCGCGCCGTGAAGGCCGTACTCGCCCGATGGCGCGCGGCGGCCGATGCGCCGCCGCCCGGTCACAGCTCTGGCGCGATCGCCGCGCGCGTGCTCGCCGATCTGCGGGCCGTGCGCGATGCCGGCGGCGGTGTTGGCGGCGTCGGTGGTGTCACGGCGCGGCTGTCGAACGGCGTGCGCGTGAGCATCGACGAGCGCGTCGAGCGCCAGTTCCTGATGCATACGGTCGGCGTGAAGGTGACGGCGGCCGCCGACGGCCCGGCCGCGCGGGGCAGCGCGCGCGTGCGGCAGACCGGCTGGCTGCGTCGAACCGGCATCGAGGCGGCGCCCGCGCCCGGATGCGACCCGCGCTTCGTCGACACGCTGGCCGCATTGATCGCCGAGCCGGCGCTGGCCGACGCGCTGCGGCCGCTGCACCTGACCGACTGCGCGATCGACGCGCGCGACGGCCGCTGGACGCTCGCGATCGCGCCGTTCGGCGGCAGCGAGGTCGTGAACCGGATGCCGTCGTTTCGCCGCTATGTCAGGCTGATCGACGAGCAGGCCGCGGCGCTGTCGGCGGCCTGTCTTGCGTTCGAAACCGTACTACGCAGGATTTTGCGAGGGTAAGCTATGGCGATGCGTGCCGCGCGAACCCGGCGGCCGCGTCCAGCACCCCCAGGGTTTTACCGGAGACGCCGATGCTGTTCCAGTCACGCTCACACGAAGACGTGCACGATCACGGGCTCGCGATCGCGGGCTGGCATCAGGTCTATCGTCAGATGACGCCGGGCCGCTTCAAGGGCACCGTCACGCAGGTGCTGTACGACGATTTCCACTTCTTCCGCGAGACGACCAACCGGCGTGTCGCGCAAACGGGGCTCGCGCCGCTCGGGCGCACGTCGCTCGCGGTGCCGCTGTCCGTGCCGCTCGCGGGTACGTTCCAGGGGCAGCCGGTCGACGGCTATGCGCTGCTCGCGCTGCGCGCCGGCGAGGATTTCGAATTCCACACGCCGGAAGGGATGGGGCTCGTCGGGATCAGCGCGGCGTCCGACATGGTCGACGAGCTGTGCGAAGCCGAATTCGGTGCGGCTGCTGCGCGCAGGCTGCGGCACGTGACGCGGCTGTCCGATGCGCAGGGCGTCGCGCTCGGCATGCGGTTGTCGGCGCTGATCGACGATGCCCAGCGCAACCCGGGCTGCCTCGAATATGCGGCCACCCGCAAGATGTTTCGCGACGCGATGCTCGGCATGTTTCTCGATGCACTCGAACAGGGCATCGGCGTCGAGCGCCGCGACATCACGCACGCCACCTACAGCGATATCGTGAGCCGCTGCGAGAAGCATCTGCGCGAGCGGCCCGAAGAACCCGTCACCGTGCTCGAACTGTGCCGCGCGCTGCGCTGCAGCCGCCGCACGCTGCAAACGAGCTTTCAGCGCGTGGCGGACGTCACGCCGGTCGGCTACCTGCGCACGATCCGGCTGAACGCGGTGCGTCGCCTGCTGCGCACGACGCCGGTGCAGCAGCTCGGCGTCGGCGAAGCCGCCGCGAGCTGGGGCTTCACGCATCTCGGCTATTTCGCGCGCGAGTATCGCGACCTGTTCGGCGAATTGCCGTCGCAAACCTTGCGGCCCGAATGACGTCCTCCTGCCGCGACGGCGCCGTCGTGCGTCGTCCGTCCTCGTCACCGTTTGCTGATTTGGGATAGGGGTCCGGAATTTTCGCTGGATAAAGTCCTGCCACCCATATCGACAACACCATCGGTTCGCAGTGCAAATCGATGAACATGGAGGGGCGGGACATGAAGAACGGACAAAGACTGGCCGCAGCCGCGGTCATGCTGGGTTGCGTGCACGCGCATGCGCAGACCTCGGGGAGCGTGACGCTGTACGGCACCGTGGACACCGGCATCATCTATTCGACCAACCAGCAGTTCACGCGCGCCGACGGCAGCACGGGCGGCGGCCATGCGTGGCAGATGGGCGGCGGCAACCTCGTGCCGTCCCGCTTCGGCTTCCAGGGCGCCGAGCCGCTCGGCGGCGGCCTCGATGCGGTATTTACGCTCGAGCAGCAGTTCCTGTCGGCGAGCGGGCAGGCGCTGCAGGGTGGCACCGCATTCAGCCGGCAGGCATGGGTCGGGCTGCGCCAGGACGGGATCGGCACGCTCGGCCTCGGCCGGCAATACGACTCGTACACCGACATGCTCGGCGCGTACGTGTCGAGCAACAACTGGGCGACGCCGTACGGCTCGCATCTCGGCGACGTCGACAACCTGAATGCCGCCTTCAACTTCAACAACGCGGTGAAATTCACCAGCGCCGATTTCAACGGGCTCACGTTCGGCGGCACGTTCAGCTTCGGTGGGCAGGCCGGCGATTTTTCCGCGAAGCGCGGCTATGCGGTGGCCGCGACGTACACCCGTGCGCCGGTGGCGTTCTCGGTCGGCTATCTCGACCTGCATCAGCCGCTCGACGCGGCGCTCGGCGGCGCGAGCGGCTATATCGGCGATTTCGCGTGCAGCAACCCGGGCGCGATGTATTGCCTGCTGCAGGATGCCGGCTCGATGCGCGCGTTCGGCGCGGGCGGATCGCTCACGTTCGGCGCGGCGACGGTCGCGCTGACCTACACGCATACGCGCCTGGGCGACAGCCGCTATTTCTCGACCGCCGCACAGCCGCGCACGCAGGCGTTCACGTTCGACGTCGGCGAGCTGAACGTCACGTACATGTTCACGCCGGCGCTGCAAGGCGGCGTCGCGTACATCTTCAACGCCGCGCATACGGACGGGCGCGGTACGACGCGGTTCCACCAGATCAACCTCGGCACGAACTACAGCCTGTCGAAGCGCACGGCGCTGTATGCGGTCGCGATCGGGCAGATCGCGAGCGGCACGGGGCTCGGCACCGACGCGAACGGCAACGCGGCGAACTATGCGCAGATTCCGGTGCTCGCGAACAGCAATTCGAGCCGGCAACTGGCGGTGCTGGCCGGGATTCGCGTGAACTTCTGACGGCTGCTACTGCGGGCATGAGGCGGCCGGGCGCGCATGGCGTGCCTGGCTGACCTCCGGGCCGTCGTCGCGTCACGGCACGATCGATACGGCCGGCGCGAGCGGTACGACGGCAAATGCCGCGCACCGGCATTCGACGCGTGCCATAAATTCTTAACGATCGGCGTGAACAATGGCGTTCGCATCAGGCGGCCAGCCGCGTCTCCCGCGTTGCACACGTGTGCAACGCCTGGCCGTCCCGCCACCACGCCGAACGAGAGAGACCCCATGACCTTGCCGAGCCGCCTGCGCGCGCTGTCCGTCGCCCTTGCGCTGTCCTTCGCCGCCATGCACGCCGTGGCCGCCGATCTCGTCATCGCGGGCCGCGACGACATCTACGGCAAAGGGCTGACCGACGCCGTCGCCGGCTTCAACAAGCTGCATCCGGGCACCGAGATCGAACTGCTCAAGCTGCCGAACGCGAACCTGTACCAGAAGCTCAAGCTGTCGATGCGCGAAGGCACGGGCGCTTACGATCTCGTGATGATGGACGACACGTGGGCGCCCGAATTCATCGGCAACGGCTGGCTGAAGCCGCTGCCCGCGTCGCTTGCGGACGCCGATCTCGTGCCGTCCGCCGTCGCGCTCGGCCGCAATGCGGCCGGTGCGCTGTACGCGCTGCCGATCGTCGGCAACGTCGAGATGTTCGCGTACCGCAAGGATCTGCTCGCGAAGTACAAGCTGCAGCCGCCGCGCAACTGGGACGACGTGCTGAAGATCGCGCAGACCGTCGGTGGCGCGGACAAGAGCGTGTCGGGCGTCGTGTTCCGCGGCACGAAAGGCAACCCGGTCGTCACGGGGTTCCTGCCGATCCTGTGGGCGTACGGCGGCGACGTGTTCGACCATGCCGGCAACGTGACGATCGATTCGCGCGAAGCGCAGGCTGCACTGAAGACGTTCCTCGCGCTGAAGGCGTTCGCGCCGAAGGACGTCGACGTGTACGGCGCGGCCGAAGTGCGCGATGCATTGCAGCGCGGCACGGCCGCGCAGTCGATCGAGGTATGGCCGGCGTGGGTGCCGGCGCTCGACGATCCGAAGCAGTCGCGCGTGGTCGGGCAGATCGCGCTGCAGCCGCCGCCGGGGCAGACCGCAGGCCCGGCACCGATGCTCGGCATCTGGCAGATGGGCATTCCGAAGGACGCACCGCACGCGAAGCTCGCGCAGGACTTCCTCGCTTACCTGAGCGCGCGCGATACGCAGACGCGCCTCGCCGGCATCGGCATTCCGCCGACTCGCCGCAGCGTCTTCAACGATCCGGCGCTGGTGCGCCAGTACCGCTGGTATCCCGATCAACTGAAGGCGCTCGAGGCTGGCCGCGCACGGCCGCGCGTGAAGGACTGGCAGCAGGTCGAGAGCATTCTCGGCGATCAGTTGCAGCTCGCGTTGACGGGGCAGGCAGCGCCCGATGCCGCGCTGCGCCAGGCGCAGCAGAAGATCGCGCAGGCGACGGTCGCGGCCGGCAAGTGAGCGCGCCCGTCGATCCGCTGGCCGGGCGTTCCGCATGAAAGCGTTCGGCCGCGGCCTGCCGTTCGTCGCGCTGCTCGGGCCGGCGCTGCTGGTGCTCGCCGCGCTTGCGCTGTATCCGGTCGCGCAGGTGCTGATCGACTCGTTCTGCCGGGTCGATTACTCGGCCGGCCGCCGCGCGTTCGCGGGGCTCGCGAACTATCGCGCGGTGCTCGGCGACGATGCGTTTACGGCAGGCTTCGGCAATACGCTGCGCTTCACGCTCGTCGCGTCGCTCGCCGAAGTCGTGCTCGGTTTCGGTCTCGCACTGCTGTTCGTGCGTGCGTTTCCGGGGCGGCGCATCGCGCTGCCGCTCGCGATCCTGCCGATGATGCTGTCCACGCTCGTGTGCTCGGCGATCTGGCGCAACTGGCTGAACTTCGACGGTTTCCTCAACGCGCTGCTCGCGGCGTTCGGCATCGACGGCGTGCGCTGGCTGTCCGATCCGCACCTTGCGCTGTGGTCGCTCGCACTCGTCGACGTGTGGCAGTGGACGCCGATGGCGTTCCTGATCGTACTGGCCGGGCTGCAGTCGATTCCGCAGGAACTGTACGAAGCCGCACGCACCGACGGCGCGAGCGAGTGGCAGTGCCTGCGCGACATCACGCTGCCGCTCGCGGCGCCGCAGATCGGCCTTGCGCTGCTGCTGCGCTCGATCGACACGTTCAAGCTGTTCGACAAGGTCTATGCACTGACGGGCGGCGGCCCCGGCAATGCGACGCAGACGCTGTCGACCTATATCTACGACACGGGCTTCCGCTTCTTCAATGTCGGTCCGGCGAGTGCCGCGTCGGTGCTGATGCTCGCGGCGTCCGCGCTGCTGGTCTCGGGGTACGTATGGCAGACGGTTCGCAAGCGGCGCGCATGACGACACAATCGGCGGGCATCTCGTGCGCACGGACGGGCGCCGTATTCGGTCACGCGGTGCCGTGGGCGCTGCGCATCGTCGCACTCGCGCTGTTGCTGCTGCCGTGCCTGTGGATGGCCGGCGCGGCCTTCATGCCGACCCTCGAACGCCTCGATCATCCGTTGCGGATCTGGCCGGCCGCGCCGACCGTCGAGCATTTTGCGTCGGTGTGGTCCAACGGCGTCGGCGCGCCGCTCGCCAATTCGCTGCTGGTCGGCTTCGGCACGACGCTGCTCGCGCTGGCGCTCGCGTTTCCGGCCGCGTATGCACTCGTGCGGCTGCGATTTCCGGCGCGGCTCGACCTGCTGTTCCTGGTGCTCGTGCTGGCGTTGAAGCTGATGCCGCCGATCACGATCGCGGTGCCGCTGTTCGCGCTCGCGAAGCGGCTGCACCTGCTCGATTCGACGCTCGGCCTGACGCTCGCGTACCAGATCTACGCGTTGCCGATGGCGATCTGGATGCTGCTCGCGTTCGTGCGCGACGTTCCGGTCGAATACGAGGAAGCGGCGTGCATCGATGGCGCGGGGCTCGCCCGGCGGCTTGTGCAGATCGTATTGCCGCTGTGCGCGCCGGGGCTGATCGCGACCGCGATCTTCGTGTTCATCGCGGCCTGGAACGAATTCCTGATCGCGCTGCTGTTCGTGTCGACGCCGAGCCGCTTCACGCTGCCGCTCGCGATTGCCGGCTACGTGACGGAGAACGGCATCGACTGGGGCGACCTGATGAGCGCGGGGCTGATGGCGTCGCTGCCCACGCTCGCCGTGGCCGGCTACGTGCAGCGCTACCTGTTGCGCGGGTTCGCGGGCGGGTTGAAGTGACGCGCGGCGTGGCCGCGCCCGGTCCCGCGCCGTCACGCGCAACTGTCCCGCACCACCTGCGTGACCGGTACGACGCACGTGCGCGACGGGCCGTCGAACGTCTGGATCCGGTCGGCGAGCAGGTCGATCGCCGCGTGCGCGAGGCCGTGCGTGTCCTGCCGCAGCGTCGTCAGCCCATACGCATCGTATGCGGCGGCGGGGATGTCGTCGAAGCCGATCACGCGAAGGTCGTCCGGCACGCGCAAGCCGAATTCGCGGCGCGCGACGTCGATCACGCCGAGCGCGAGCAGGTCGGACGAGCAGAACACGCCGTCGGGCCGCTCGCCGGCCGCGAACAGTTGCCGCGCGGCGTCGATGCCGCTGGCGTGGGTGTCGGACGGCGTGTCGAGCACGCGTACGAGCGTCGCGTCGAACGCGTCGCGTTGCCCGATCGCCTGTTCGAACGCCGCGGCGCGCGATCGCGCGCTGTAGCTCGCGCTGCGCGGCCCGACGAACGCGAGCCGGCGCGCGCCGGCCCGCACGAGCCGTTGCGCGGCGTGGACGGCGCCCGCTGCGTTGTCGCTGACGATCACGTCCGCGCCCGGCAGATTCGCTTCGCGGTTGATCATCACGACCGGAATCCGGTGTTCGAGATACTGCTGCGCGACCGACAGCGGCGGCGATGCGGACGTCATCACGAGGCCCGCGATCCGGTAGCGGAGCAGTTGTTCGAGCGATTGCCGGACCTGGCGCGGATCTTCCGCATTGGTCACGAGCGGCGTGAGCGCGCGCTGCCCGAGCGCGGCCATCAGGTCCGACAGCAGCCGCGCGCGGAACGGGTTCTCGAACCCGGCCGTCACGACGCCGATCATGCTGCTGCGCTGCGTGATCATGTCGCGCGCGATCAGGTTGACCTGGTAGCCCAGCGCACGCGCGGCGACCATCACCCGTTCGCGCGTTTGAGGTGCGATGCTTGCCGTCGGCGAGAACGCGCGCGACACCGCGGAGCGCGACACGCCGGCCCGCGCCGCGACATCCGACGCCGTCACCCACGGTTTTCTTTCCTTGTCATTCATCGATTCATGATTCCTTCGCGCCACGATACGTGCATGCCGCCTGCCGACTGGATGTCGGCGCTCGACGACGCGCGGCTGCTGCATACGCTGACCCTACCGGGCAGCCATGACACCTGTGCGTATACGGTCGACGATCCGCTGGTGCGCACGCAGCGTGCGCCGCTCGACGCGCAGCTCGCGCATGGCGTGCGGCTGCTCGACATCCGCTGCCGGCACGTGCGCGACGCGTTCGACATCCATCACGGCGGCATCGCGCTCGGCATGACGTTCGACGACGTGCTGGCAACCTGTACGCGCTTTCTCGATGCGCATCCTCGCGAATGCATCGTGATGTCGGTGAAGGACGAGTGGCCGGCGCATGCGTGCACGCGCGGTTTCGATGCGACGTTCGACGCGCATCGCGCGCGGCATCCGCGGCTGCGCTGGCATGCCGGCGGCACGCTGCCGACGCTCGGCGACGTGCGCGGCGCGGTCGTGCTGTTGCGGCGCTTTCGCAGCGGCCGGCCGCTCGGTATCGACTTGACCGCGTGGTCCGACAACGCGACGTTTACGATCGATCATCCGGACGGCGCATTCGTGATCCAGGACGAATATCGCGTACCGGTGGCAGCGTCGATCGCATGGAAGTGGCGCGCGATCGACGCGCTGCTGACGCACCTGCCGCTGCCGGACAGCGGCCGCTGGGCGCTCAGTTTCTGCAGCGGAACGGGGATGGGGGCGAATCCGTCGGTAGTCGCATTCGGCGATGGCCGGGTGCAGGGGATTCATGCGCGACTGGCCGAGCGCTTGCGCGAGCAGCGCGGCCCGTACGGCGCGGTGCTGCTCGATTTCTGCGACGACGGCGACTGGGCGCTGGTGCGTGCGCTGATCGAATGCAACGATCGCGCGCCTGGGCAGGGCGGCTGGCGCAAGGCGTTTCGCTGCTAGTTAGCGAAGATTCGCGTTGAAGAACGCGAGTGCCTTGGCGTCGAGCGTTTCGTGGAATGTGGCGCGATCGAATCCCTTTGCGTCGGTGCAGATCTCGGGTGCGCTGCGTGCGAGCCCTTCGGAACACGGCGACAGAAACGCGAAATGGGCGGAATGCGGCACGACGTGGAATTCTGGCCGTTGCGGCAGCAGGGCAGCCACTTCGGAGACCGTTTGCGGCTCGACACCGCCGCCGCCCGATGCGGACGCCCACGGACGCCCACAGCTGGATCGGCGCATGCACGTCCTTCAGCATGTCGACGGTCGGAAACATGTCGAACGGATCGGCGAGCACGTAGGCCTTGATGCGCGGATCGTGCGTCAGCGGCGCCTTCGGCAGGTCGCCAGCACGGATCTGCTTCGCACGCAACTCGGGGCCGGTTGCATCGGCGGGGATCCGGACGAACTCGACACCGGCCGCGTGCGCAACCGTGGCGCACAGGCAGAGCAGGACAGCCGATAGCCAGGTTTTCATGTCGATTCCCGAGGCGACGAAGAAGGGAACCGCGCTGCGCGCCCGACGGCGGCTTACCGCGTCGCGATCGCCACCGCCGCGCCGGCCATCGCGGTCGCGCTCGTGCGGTTCGCGATCCGCTTTGCGCGTGCCGACGTGAGCAACGCACGCGCACGCGAAGCGAGCAGCGACCAGAAGCAGTCGGCGAGAATCAGGATGGCGAACATCGTGCCGACGAGCTCGGCCCACGCGACGACACCGACATGCGTCAGATCGACGATCGTCGGCAGCAGTGCAAGATAGAACAGCATGATCTTCGGGTTGCCGAGCGTGACCAGCATACCGGCCACGAACATGCGCCACGGCGACTGGCCGGTCGGCAGCTCGTCCGTGCCCGCCGACGTGGGCGCGGTCCACATTTTCCACGCAAGGAACAGCAGGTACGCGACGCCGAGCAGCTTGAGCACGATCAGGCCCGTCGCGAACGTGCGCACGAACGCGGACAGCCCCGCGACCGCGAGCGTGAGCCACAGCGCTTCGCCGAGCCACATCGCGGCGAGGAACGGCAGCACGTCGCGCACGCCGTTCGTCAGCACGCGTGCAACGAGCGCGGCAACGCTCGGGCCGGGCGTGCCGGCGGTGACGAGCAACGCGAAGGCGAAGACGGCGAGGGCGGACAACGTCATGGCAAGCCTCCTGGGTAGGCGTTCGAAACGTCTGAAGTTTCGATTATAGTGACGGCCGTTCCAGACTGTCTGCCTGAATCGCCGTCATGCCTGCATCGATCCTGATTCGTCCCGCCACGCGGGAAGACGCGGCCGCGATGGCCGCCGTGGAAGTCGCCGCCGCGCAGCGGTTTCGCGCGATCGGCATGGCCGATATCGCCGACGGTGAGCCGACCGATGCGGCCGCCGTGCTTGTGCGGATCGACGACGGTCGCGCGTATGTCGCGGTCGATCCGCAAGGCACGTGCGTCGGATTCGCGTTCTACCGGCTGCTCGATGCGCAGCGGCTGTATCTGGAGGAACTGGACGTCGCGCCGTCGCATGCCGGACAGCGGATCGGCGCACGTCTCATCGAACAGGTGATGGTGCGCGCGGCGCGGGAGCACGTCGAGCAGGTGGTGCTGTCGACGTTCCGCGACGCGCCGTGGAATGCGCCTTACTACGCGCGCCTCGGTTTCCGGATCGTCGACGATGCGGCGCTCGACGACGCGCTGCGCGCGATTCGCGCGCACCACGTCGCGCTCGGTCTCGACGAAACGCGGCGCGTGTTCATGTGCGCCGACGTGCACGCCTGAACCCGCACCGTTCTGCCGTCAGGCCGCGTCGCTCAGCGCCGGGTAGTCGGTGTAGCCCGTTTCGCCTTCCGCGTAGAACGTCTCCGGCACCGGCGTGTTGAGCGGCGCACCGATTTCGAGGCGGCGCGGCAGGTCCGGGTTCGCGATGAACAGCTTGCCCCAGGCGATCGCATCGGCGCTGCCGTTCGCGAGCGCGGCCTGCGCGGTATCGAGCGTGAACTGCTCGTTCGCGATCAGCGGGCCGCCGAACGCCTCCTTCAGGCGCGGGCTCAACTCGTCGCCCGAATACGATTCGCGCGTGAAGATGAACGCGATCCTGCGGCGGCCGAGTTCGCGCGCGACATAGCCGAACGTTGCCGCCGGATCGGAGTCGCCCATGGTATGCGCGTCGCCGCGCGGTGCGAGGTGCACGCCGACCCGGCCGGCGCCCCACACGTCGATCGCCGCGTCGACCACTTCGAGCAGCAGGCGGGCGCGATTCTCGATCGGGCCGCCGTACGCATCGGTGCGGCGATTGGTGCTGTCCTGCAGGAACTGGTCGAGCAGGTAGCCGTTCGCGCCGTGAATCTCCACGCCGTCGAAGCCGGCTGCCTTCGCATTTTCGGCGCCCTTGCGGTACGCGGCGACGATGCCCGGAATTTCGTCGAGTTCGAGCGCGCGCGGCGTCACGTACGGGCGCTGCGGACGCACGAGGCTCACGTGGCCGCCCGCGGCGATCGCGCTCGGCGCGACCGGCAGATCGCCGTTCAGGAACATCGGATCGGAGATCCGGCCGACGTGCCAGAGCTGCAGCACGATGCGCCCGCCGGCCGCGTGCACGGCCTGCGTGATCTGCTTCCAGCCTTCGACCTGTTCGTCGGACCAGATGCCGGGCGTGTCGGCATAGCCGACGCCTTGCGGCGTGACCGACGTCGCTTCGGTAATGATCAGGCCGGCCGACGCGCGCTCGGCGTAGTAGCGCGCCATCAGCGCGTTCGGCACGCGCGCCGCGCCCGCACGGGAGCGGGTGAGCGGCGCCATCACGATGCGGTTCGGCAGGGTCAGCTCGCCGAGGGTAACGGGATCGAACAACGTGGGCATGGCAGATAACCTCTTACGAAAGGCGGGAAAGCCGCCGCGTCGTGTGCGACGGCGCCCCCGCATGGCCGGTTCGGCCGTTGGCTAGAGTTCGCGGCGCAGAGCGTCGAGAAATGCGTCGATGACGGCCTCGTTGCGCTGGAAGAACGCCCATTGGCCGATCCGCGTCGACGTCACGAGCCCCGCGCGCTGCAGCGTGGCGAGGTGGGCGGACACGGTCGACTGCGACAGCCCGCAGCGCGCGTCGATCTGGCCCGCGCAGACGCCGTGTTCGTACGGCAGCGTCTGTTGCGGAAAATGCTCGCCGGGCGTTTTCAGCCAGACGAGGATCTCCCGGCGCACGGGGTTCGAGAGCGCTTTCAGGATCGCGTCGATGTCGAGTTCGGTCGGCATGGAAAGGCTGGGCGTGTCGATCAGGCAACGGGTATCGTCGATGAACGAATCTCATATCGTTATTTTGCGATATGTTTGAAAGCACTGTCGGCAATGGGGTTGATAGCGTGCGGCGATCGCGGGGGCGGATCGACGGCGGGAGGCGCCTTCGACGGAGGAGTGCCGGTTTCTGGCCATCTCGGCGACGATCTCATGTCGCCGCCCGCGTAACATACGTGGCATCGTGCTTGGCTTACGGAGTCTTTCATGCCAGTTCGGGCCGTGATATTCGATTTCGACCTGACGCTGGCGGATTCGTCCGCCGCGATCGTCGCGTGCACCGAGCATGCGCTGGACCGGCTCGGCGCCGCCGGCCCGACGCCCGCGCAGATCGGCGCCGTGATCGGGCTGCCGCTGCCGGACATGTTCCGTTCGTTGACGGGCGAAACCGGCGCGGCGCGGGCCGATGCGTTCGCGCGGCACTTCGTGGCGCGCGCCGACGAGATCATGGTGTCCGGCACCCGCATCTATCCCGAAGTGCCGCCGCTGCTTGCGGCGTTGCGCGAGCAAGGAATCGCCGTCGCGATCGTGTCGTCCAAGTTTCGCTACCGGATCGACGCGATTCTCGAACGTCACGGCTTGCAATCGCGGGTCGACGTGGTGATCGGCGGGGAAGACGTGCAGCGCCACAAGCCGGACCCCGAAGGGCTCGTGCAGGCACTGGCGCGGCTGGGTCTGCCTGCCGCGGCGGCGGTCTACGTCGGCGACCACGCAGTGGACGCGCAGGCGGCCGAGCGCGCCGGCGTGCCGTTCGTCGGCGCGGTGAGCGGCATGACGTCGTTCGAAGCGTGGGCGCGCGCCGGCAAGCAGGCTGTGCCGACGCATATCGGCGAACTGGCCGGCATCGTGCAGCAGATGCAGCGCCGCTCGGGCGAAGCGTGCGCCGACGTCGAACCGGGTGCGCAACCGGCCGGCTGACCCGTTTTCCGCAACGGGCCGGCAGCGCGCGACGGATTCTGCGACCATCGCCGTTCAAGTCATATCCGCCACTCGAGTCGCCGCCATGTCCGTCATATCCGTCGCCTTTGCCCGCATCCGACGCGCCGCGCGTGCGCTGCCGGCAGCCCGAGCGTTTTCATCCGCCGTGCCGCTTGCGGTAGCCTGCGCGGCGGCGGGTATGCTGGCCGCCACACAGCTGGCCGAAGCCGTCACGCCCACGCAGCGCGAACGCCTCGAAGCGCCGGTCAAGGCCGTCGCCGACCAACGGGTGACCGTCGACACGCCGCAGGGCCGCGCGATGCTGCCCGTCTACGCCGATCATCCGCTCGACCGGGCCGCGCCCGACGTCACGCGCGTGTTCATCGTGATTCACGGCACGCTGCGCAATGCCGACGCGTACTACGCAACGGGGCGCAAGGTCGTCGACAAGGCCGGTGCGCTCGGCGCGGGCACGATGGTGGTCGCACCGCAGTTCCTGACACGCGCCGACGTGCGCGCGTTTTCGTTGCCCGCACCGACGCTCGCGTGGACGCAGGAAGGATGGAAGGGCGGCGACCCGGCGCGCGAGCCGGGCCCGATCAGCTCGTTCGCGGCGCTCGACGCGCTGCTCGCGCATTTCGCCGACCGCAGCCTGTACCCGTCGTTATCCACGGTCGTCGTGATCGGTCACTCCGCCGGCGCGCAGTTGCTGCAGCGTTATGCAGTAGCCGGGCGCGAAGGCGATGCGCTGGCGCGGGCCGGCGTCGCCGTGCGCTACGTGGTCGCGAACCCGTCGAGCTACCTGTATTTCGACGACGAACGCCCGAATGCCGACGCGCTTGCAGGCGGCGCTTGTCCGCGCGCGACCGAATGGAAGTACGGGTTGAAATCGGCGCCGCCTTACGTTGCGTCGCAGGACGTGCGCGATCTCGAGACGCGCTACGTCGCGCGCCATGTCGTGTACCTGCTCGGGCAGGCCGACACGAATCCCTACACGCATTTCATCGATCGCTCGTGCGCGGCGATGGCGCAGGGGCCGTACCGGTTGGCGCGCGGGCTCGCCTATTTCGATTACCTGAAGAAGCGGCATCCGGACGATCTCGCGCAGCAGGTCGTCGAAGTGCCGGGTGTCGGGCATGACGGCCTCGGCATGTTCACGTCAGCCTGCGGGCTGGCCGTGTTGTTCGGGCAGGCGTTGCCGCCGTCGTGCCCGGTCGTCGCCGGCACCGCGCCGGACCTGCGCGCAGCGGGGCGGTGAGCCTGCGTGCAAGGCTCGCCCGTGACGAAAAGCGATCGAACGGAAAATGCAGGAATCGCAAGCGAATCCGTCTGCCTGGCGAGCGAAGGGGCGATGGCCTTTGCAGGCGACTGCCGCCCGTGGTTCGCCCGCGCGGTGCGTAGCGGGCCGCGTCATTCGACGGTGATCGTCTCCTTCATGTACGGATGAATCCCGCAGAACACCTTGTAGACGCCCGGCTTGTCGAAGCGGAACGCATACGTCTCGTCCTGGTCGAGCGCCTTCGAATGAAAGATGCCGGCGTCGTTGACGACGGTATGCGGCTCCGCGTCGAGATTCTTCCACGTGATCGTCGTGCCGGCCTTGATCGTGGTCGACATCGGCGAAAACATGAAATTGCGGATCGTCACGAGCGGGCCGCCCGGGCCCTGCGCGAATGCGGCGGGCGGCGTGCCGGCGGCCGCGCCGCACAGGATCAGCATCGCGACGATTCGAGCGCGTTGGAAGCGGATCATGTCGTTCTCCTTATTTTGATCACGCGAGCGTCGCATCGTGCAGCGACGACGCGACCGGGTGACCTGCGAATTCGACGGTCGTCACGCCGAGCATCGACGGCAGCCGGTCGTGCGGCACCGTGAGCGGGACGGGGCCCGGGCCGTTGCCGGCCGTCGGTTGCGGGAACGCGGTCGAGCGGGCGGTATGAAACGTCACATTGCCCTCCACCTTCGACACGATCTGATGGATGTGTCCGTTCAGGACGGTGACCGAGCCGAAGCGGCGCAGCAGCGCCATCGTCTGCGGTGCGTCGCCGGTGCCCCAGCCCCACGGTTCGTAGATGGTCCACATCGGCATGTGCGAGAACACGACGATCGGCGTGCTCGACGAGCGGCCTTTCAGATCCTGTGCGAGCCACGCGAGCTGCTCGTCGCCGAAGCTGCCGAGCCCGTTCGGCTTGAAGTGCATCACGTTGACGAGGCCGATGAAGTGCACGCCCGCATGGTCGAAGCTGTAATAGCCGCGGTTGTCCGACGCCTTG
Organism: Burkholderia sp. ABCPW 11; assembly: GCF_001523445.1. NCBI lineage: Bacteria > Pseudomonadati > Pseudomonadota > Betaproteobacteria > Burkholderiales > Burkholderiaceae > Burkholderia > Burkholderia sp. ABCPW 11. Next base: position 438,690 of record NZ_LOVM01000046.1, read on the forward strand.
CCGAATCGGCCGAAATATTCGGCGCCCGAACCGTCGGTGACGTCGTGTTCGCCGGGCACCGTATGCAGTTCCGGCACGCGCAGCGCGGCCAGCAACTGCGACGCGTGATCGAATTCTTCCGGCTTCGAGAGGTGCGTGATGTCGCCGGTATGGATCGTCAGCGCGGGCAGCGCAGGCATCCCGTTGACGAGGTCGATCGTCTGCTTCAACGTGGCCGACACGTCGGGATTCGCGTCCTTGTTGAAACCGATGTGCGTATCGCTGATCTGGACGAACAGCGGTCGGCCCGCGTCGGCCGGGCGCGCGTCGCCGGTCTGCGCGAGCGCGAGGTCGAACGGGGTGAGGATGCCGCCCGACAGCGTGAACAGCGTGCCGAGCCCGCCGAAGGCCATGCACTGCAGGGCCTTGCGGCGCGACGGGCGGGTGGGGGTCGATGAAGACATGTAAGCCTCGCATTCGTGTAACGAAACCGGACGGCCGGATCGTCCCTGGAATAAGCCGGCGCCTTCGCATGCGATACCGGCGAGGCGGCGCATTTATTCCCGACCGTTGCGGGATCGACTCCGTGTTCGGGGCCGACGGCGCGATGCATGACGCCCGCCGGATGACCTGTCAATGTCCTGTAAGTGACACGTCACATTTGCGTCACGACCGCCCGATAGCCTCCCACTCCGAATCACCTCTCCGGAGCCCTTCATGCCGAACTTCGCGGCAACGGACACAGTCGATGCGGTCGGTCACCGCATGCGCACCCTCGGCCTCGCGCCGTTTTTTCTGATCGTTGCTGGCGGCATCGCCCATGTCGGCATTCATCCCGGTGCCGGTTTCCGTTTCGTCAAGGCAGGCTCGGTGCTGCCGCTCGCGCGGTCGGCCATCCCATACCGGGCGCTGCACGGGCTGTCCTGATTCGCACCGCGGGTGCGCCGCCCGGCCGCGCGGCACGCGGCCGGACCCATCGATTTTCAATTCGACACAAGACGCTACCGATGGATATCAGTTTCGATCCGAACCGCACCGCGAACGCCTCGGCGTGGCGCGTGCTGCCCAACCGCTGGGATGCCGTCGCGTTTCCGCTGATCATCTGCGTGCTGGCGATGGCGATCGTCGGTTTTCACCAGACGATGGCGCCGATCGGCGTGCTGCAGACGCAGAAGATCTCGCTCGATCCGGCGAGCCTGCCCGAATACGCATTGCGCACCACGCTGCGAATGCTCGCCGCGATGGTCGCGTCGCTCGTGTTTATGCTCGTCTACGGCACGCTCGCCGCGAAAAGCCGCCGCGCGGGCATGGTGCTGATCCCGATCCTCGACATCCTGCAGTCGGTGCCGGTGCTCGGCTACATCTCGTTTACGGTCACGTTCTTTCTCGCGCTGTTTCCGGGGCGCGTGCTCGGTGCGGAGCTGGCCGCGATCTTCGCGATCTTCACGAGCCAGGCATGGAACATGACGTTCAGCTTCTACCAGTCGCTGCGCACGGTGCCGCGCGACTTGAGCGAAGTGTCGCGCGGATTTCACCTGACGTCGTGGCGGCGCTTCTGGAAGCTCGAAGTGCCGTTCTCGATGCCGAGCCTGATCTGGAACATGATGATGTCGATGTCGGGCGGCTGGTTCTTCGTCGTCGCATCGGAGGCGATCACCGTCGGCAACCAGACGATCACGCTGCCGGGCATCGGCGCGTATCTCGCGCAGGCGATCTCGGACAAGAATCTCGGCGCGGTCGGCTGGGTGATCGTCGCGATGTCGGTCGTGATCCTCGCCTACGACCAGTTCCTGTTCCGCCCGCTGGTCGCATGGGCCGACAAGTTCCGGATGGAGAACACCGCGTCGGGCGATGCGCCGCAATCCTGGCTGCTCGACATGATGCGTCGCACGCATCTGATCCATCAGTTGCTCGTGCCCGCCGGCTGGCTGCTGTCGCAGGCCGCGCGGATTCCACTGCGACTGCCGGCGCTGAAGGGCACGCGTGCGCGCGGCGCATCGTCGCGCCGTTCGTCGCGCATCGGCGACATCGTGTGGGGCGCGTTCGTGATCGTGCTGACGGTGTACGTCGTGTGGCGCGTCGTCAGCTTCGTCGCGACCGGCGTGACGATGGCCGAGGTCGGCCACGTGCTCGTGCTCGGGCTCGTGACGCTGCTGCGCGTGCTGGTGCTGATTGCGATCGCGTCGGCGATCTGGGTGCCGCTCGGCGTGTTGATCGGGCTGCGCCCGAAGCTGGCCGAGAAGGTCCAGCCGCTCGCGCAGTTCCTCGCCGCGTTTCCGGCGAACCTGCTGTTCCCGGTGTTCGTGATCGTGATCGTCCGCTTTCACCTGAACGCCGATATCTGGCTGTCGCCGCTGATCGTGCTCGGCACGCAGTGGTACATCCTGTTCAACGTGATCGCCGGCGCGATGTCCTATCCGAACGACTACAAGGAAGCGACGAAGAATTTCCGCATCCGCGGCTGGCAGTGGTGGCGCCAGGCGATCCTGCCGGGCATCTTCCCGTACTACGTGACGGGCGCGATCACCGCATCGGGCGGCGCGTGGAACGCGAGCATCGTGTCCGAGTTCGTACAGTGGGGCGACACGAAGGTCGTCGCGCACGGTCTTGGCTCGTATATCGCGCAAACGACCGCCGCCGGCGATTTCCCGAAGATCATCCTCGGCATCGCCGTGATGTCCCTGTTCGTTACCTTGTTCAACCGCCTGCTGTGGCGTCCGATGTACGCCTATGCGGAATCCCGGCTCCGTCTCGATTGAGAGTAAGCGCGATGCAAAATTCGACCGTTATCAACGCCCCCGTCAAGACGTCCCAGCCGCTGCAGCCGCCCCGGCTCGGCGAGGAAATCCTGCGCGTCGAGCACGTGAACCGCGGCTTCAACAAGACGCAGGGCGAGCTGCTCGTGCTCGACGACGCGAACCTGTCGCTGCGCGAAGGCGAGATCGTCGGCCTGCTCGGCCGCTCGGGCTCGGGCAAGTC